>CAZGOM010000013.1:0-59803 GCA_964527265.1 uncultured Phycisphaeraceae bacterium
TCAAGCGGTGGGCCATGTAGTTGGCGTTCAGGATGGCGACCTGGGTGGCGCGCTTTAAGCCTTCAGCACCCATAAGAGCGATGTAGACCCACGGGATGGGAAGGATGGCAGCGCTGCCCCAGGGGGCTGCGGAGACGGGGCCGATGGCGTGCTCGCCAGCGGAGCCGGGGCGCACAACGGGGTGGGTGGGGAGGAAGGGGGTCAGGTGCTTGGCCACGCCGATAGGGCCCATGCCCGGGCCACCGCCGCCGTGGGGGATGCAGAAGGTTTTGTGGAGGTTTAAGTGGCAGACGTCCGCGCCGATATCACCGGGGCGGCAGAGGCCGACCTGGGCGTTCATATTTGCGCCGTCCATATAGACCTGCGCGCCATCGTCGTGGACGAGTTTGCAGATGTCGACGACGGTTTCTTCAAAGACGCCGCGTGTGGAGGGGTAGGTGATCATGAGGCAGGAGACATTGCCCTTATGGGCGGCGATTTTGACTTTAAGATCTTCGACGTCGATGTTGCCGTTGTCGTCGCAGGCGACAGGTACGACGGTGAGGCCTGCGATGACGGCGGAGGCGGGGTTTGTGCCGTGCGCGGATTCAGGAATGAGGCAGATGTTGCGGTGTCCCTGGCCGTTTGCGGCATGGAAGGCGCGGATGACAAGCAAGCCGGCATATTCACCAGCGGAGCCGGCGTTGGGCTGGAGGGAGACCTGGGCGAAGCCGGTGACTTCCGAGAGCCAGGTCTGGAGGTCGTTGAACATCTTGGCGTAACCCTGGGCCTGCTCCTTAGGCACGAAGGGGTGGAGCTTGGCGAACTGAGGCCAGGTGACGGGGATCATCTCGCTGGTGCCGTTCAACTTCATGGTGCACGAGCCAAGGGAGATCATGGAGGTGGTGAGGGAGAGATCGCGGGACTGGAGCTTGTTGATGTAGCGGAGCATTTCATGCTCGCTGTGGTGAGCATGGAAGACGGGGTGGGCGAGGATTTCGCCGGTGCGGGCAATGCCAGAGGAGTATTGGGTCTGGATGTTGGCGGCGAGCTGGCTTATTGAAGGGGCAGGCTTGCCGGTGAGGATGGTGAGCAGAAGCGCAATATCATCCTGCGTGGTGGTTTCGTCGAGCGAGACGCCGACGTAGGTGTCGCAGTTTTCAAAGACGCGGAGGTTAACTTCCTGCGCAAGCGCGCGGGCGTGGACGGCCGCGGCATTGCCCTTGCCGACGTTGATGCGGAGGGTGTCGAAAACCTCGCCCTTGTCGGCATTGGAGGAGAGGCCGGCCTGGCGGATGCCCTCGGCAAGGCAGAGAGTGAGATTGCGCACGCGACTGGCGATTTTGATGAGGCCTTTTGGGCCGTGGTACGCGGCGTACAAGCCGGCCATGATGGCCAGGAGAACCTGGGCGGTGCAGATGTTGGAGGTGGCTTTTTCGCGCTTGATGTGTTGTTCGCGGGTCTGGATGGCCAGGCGCATGGCGGGCGCGCCATGGGCATCGCGGGAGACGCCAATCAAACGGCCGGGCATTTTGCGGGAGTGGTGTTCTTTGGTGGCCATGTAGCCGGCGTGGGGCCCGCCGTAGCCCATGGGGACGCCGAAGCGTTGTGTGGAGCCGACGGCGATGTCCGCGCCGAACTGTCCCGGCGGGCGCAGAAGCGTGAGGGCGAGGATGTCGGCAGCGACGATGAAGACGGCGTTGGCTTCGGCGAGTTTTTTGCCGAAGGCTTCGTAGTCGAAGATGGCGCCGGTGGAAGCGGGGTATTGGACGAGGGCGCCAAAGACGCCGGTGAGGTCAACGCTGCGGTGGCAGGCGACGACGGTTTCAAAGCCGAGGCCGGCGGCGCGGGCCTGGACGACGGAGATGGTCTGGGGATGACAGCGGTGATCGATAAAGAATTTTTTGCGATCGTCACCGGCGATGGCGTGGGCCATGGCCATGGCTTCAGCGGCTGCAGTGGCTTCGTCGAGCATGGAGGCGTTGGCCAGGGGAAGGCCGGTGAGGTCGCTGACCATGGTCTGGAAGTTCAAGAGGGCTTGGAGGCGGCCTTGGGATATCTCGGCCTGATAGGGGGTGTACTGGGTGTACCAGCCCGGGTTCTCAAGGATGTTGCGAAGGATGACGGGGGGGACGATGGTGTCGGAGTAGCCGGTGCCGATGAATGACTTGTAGATCTTGTTGAGGGAGGCGGTTTTGTGGAATTCCTGGAGGAGTTCGTGCTCGCCGCGGGGGGCACCGAGGTTGAGTGGGCGGTTGAGCTTGATCTGGTCGGGGACGGTGGCGTTGGTGAGTGCATCGAGGGAATCAAAGCCAAGGGCGGCGAGCATGTCTTTGATTTGAGCGCAGGAGGGGCCCAGATGGCGGCGGATGAAGCCGTCGGAGAAGGCAAGGGACTGCTCGATGGCGTTGGAGGTGTAATGGGTGGTTTTGACGGGGGGTGTGAGTGATGCGGTCATGGGGGCTCGCTTGCGGTGGGGAGTGGGAGCGGGAAAAAGTCCGATAATTGTATGGGGATGGGGGGCGGGGTGCCAGAGAGGGTGAGGGGAATGTTAGATGTGCCAGAGAGATTGAATGAACGATGGTCAGGTGAGATTCGGATTAGCGAGTGATCTATACTTTGTGCCATGCCGGAGTTACCAGAGGTTGAGAATGTGGGGAGGTCGATCCGTCCGCATGTGCTGGGAAAGCGGGTGATCGGCGTTCATGTGTATCGGCGGGATGTTGTGGACGGGGAAGCGGGGGATGAGGCAATGCTGGTGGGGAAGCGGTTGGCGGCGGTGGTGCGGTATGGGAAGCAGTTGGCGATGGTGGGCGGGGAGGGGGTTAAAGAGCAGAATTGGCCTGTGGGCAAATGGGTGAGGAAACCGGGGCTTATTCCAGCAGTGCTGGGCGGGCGAGTGATCGGTGTTCAATTGGGGATGACCGGCAGTCTGCGGTGGATCGCGTCTGAGAAGGAGGGGCTCAAAAACCACACACATGTGGTGTGGCGGCTGGAAGATGGAAGCTTGTTGACGTTTCGCGATCCGAGACGGTTTGGAGGGTTGACGACGTCAGAGAGCCTGCGTGAACATTGTTCGCGCAAATGGGCGGATCTGGGGCCCGATGCGCTGACGGTGACCGGACAGGCCTTAGGAAAGGCGTTGGCCAGAACGCAAAGGGCGATCAAATCAGCACTTCTGGACCAAGGGGTGGCGGCGGGGATCGGGAACATCTACGCGGATGAAGCGCTGTTTGCGGCGGGGATTCACCCGCTGACGCCTGCGAACAGTGTTCGCGAGGAGCGGGTGGAGGTGCTGGCGCGGCACGTGCGGCGCATCCTGATGCGAAGCATCGTGCAGGGGGGATCGACCATTCGGGACTACACCAATGGGAACGGTGAGATGGGGGGCTTTCAAGGGCAACACAAGGTATATGGCCGCGCCGGGAAAGAGTGCAGGGTATGTCGAACGGTGCTCACCGGCCTCGTGCTTCAAGGCCGGGCGACGGTGTATTGCCAGGTGTGTCAGACGGGGGACAAGGTGTAATAGTGGCGGCTTGGGGTTGTGCTTGTTGAGGTGTGGGATTGCGTTTGATGATTTCGCCAAAGCGTATGTAGCGGGCGAGGTCGATGGCGCCGCGCAGGCCGGCGAGGATGAGGGAAAGGGTGTCGCGGACGGATTCGATGCCGAACTCGACACATTTGGCGATGAGCCAGTAGACGACGGCAATGGGGAGAGCCATAAAGACGGCGATGCCGGCGTATTCAAGGATGAGGGGGGACCAGAGCCAGGCGAGAAAGCCGGAGAAGAAGAGAAGGGCCAGGGCGAGGAAGAAAGTGATGCCGATAACGATGGGGAACTGGGCGATGTAACGGACGGGGCCCAGGCGCTGGGTGATGTGCTCGGCCCAGAGAACCGCAGGAATGACGACAACGAGGGCTGGAAGAAGGCCGACCAGGACAAGGAAGATGCCACCGATGTAGGTGACGAGGGACATTTTGCCGATCAGGATGATGAGAAGGGTGAGAAATGTCCAAAAGACAAACCAGACGGCAGCAATGCTGACGAAGGTGATGAGGGCAGCAATGGTGTGGCGCGCAGCGCGGCTGGCGCGGTCGATGGACATGTATGAATTGTAGAGGACGATAAAGAGCTTGTGATAGATTCGCACGAGATTTCATTCACAAGGTGGGCGATGGCAGCGGGGTTTAAGGTGGAAAGCGGACGGTGTTCATTGAAGAAGTATTGAGGCAGCATGGAACAATCAAAGGTTTGGATTGGTTGTTTCAGATTTATCCGTTGAACGTAATTCTTTGGAAGGATTAACTTGCTTTTTCATTCTGGATATTCATATGAACGTATGCCCGACTGTAACCCGAACAAGGGTTGTCCACTGTGTTCTGAAAACTCCGTGGATAAGCAGGCGATCACCGTTCACTCATATGGTTCTGACCTGGGGTTAACCGACAGGTGGGGCACAACCGACAGGGTTTTGAGTTGTGTTTGAGTCGGTCGATGGGTGGCGGCTGGTTGTAGTGGCCCGACAGTTGACAGGTTGTTGTGCCAGACTTGACGAACACAAGGTGAGGAATGAACGGTGTTTATCGTTTGGCTATCAGGGTTATCCCCAAACCGACAGCGCTATTACTAAGAAGAAGGGTAATAAACTCTCTTTTCTCTTCTGAACAAGAGTCATGCGACAGGCATGGGTGTTGAAGCGGGTGGTTTGAGTTTCCCACAGGTGATGTGGGAAAGTGGATATTGGGGAGAATTGAACCTTGCTCAGTTTCCCACATATGGATGTGGAGAGGTGTGGGTAACTGGCAGAGGAGGTTTGAGGAGGGCGAAGGGGTGGTAAGTTAGTCGACCCGGTCCAGAGGGGTGGATTTGGGTTGGTGGAGTGGGGGAAGAGACGTCTGAAGGAAGATGTTTGATGTGAGATGTGACGGATGCTGAGGGGTGCGAGTGAACTGGGTTCAGGGGGTGTTTGAGCGGGGCGTTGAATGAAGTGTTTGTTTTGGTGTGTTTTAGGTTTTTGGGTGGGTGAATGGGGTTCAGTGGTCCAACGGAACAGAGCACGGGTCGGGCTCGTACCGCGCCAGAGTAGAGTTGCGCCATATGGAAGGGGGTTACTGGAGGCTGGGATACTCGTACTTGTCCAGGAGGCCTTCGCGGAAGGCGGGGCCCAGGAAGCGGATGAACTCGCGGTAGAGAATGGCCATGGGCTTCACTTCAGGAATGGGATTGAGCCAGCGGGGATCGTCCTGAATAAGTTCGTCAATACGAATGAGCCCGGTGGTGAGGAAGGTGAGGTCGCCTGTGCGTTCAAAGGCGATGGCCAGCGCGGCACAGGTGCTATAGGCAGAGTTGCCTTCACGGTAGTTTTGGACGATGTGCTCAGGCATGGTTTTCAACACTTCGACTAACCACTTGTGGATATCGGGCCGGCCGGTGATGGTCTGGTAGAGGTCGGTGGCTTCGACGAGGTTGAGCATGAAATAGAAACGCTGGATGAGGTCGCGGTTGAAGGTGATGCCTTTGGAAGACTGCACGCGGACGGTGTCGGAAGTGTTGGATTGTTCGCCGTGCATGAAGAAGTCCATGAGGCGGTCGATTTCGGTTTTGAAGCGTTCCTCGCGGCAGATGTCGTAGACATGGACCAGTGCAAGCAAGGCCCAGCCGTTTTCACGGTCGAAATTTTTGTAGAACTTGCCGCGCACGGGGTCGTGGAAGAAGCGGAGGATGGCGTCGCCCATGAGGATGGAGACTTCAAGGGCATCGGGGTCTGCGGTAAGGCAGTAGTACTCCATGAGACCTTGGGTCCAGAAGTGGCTGGGGTAGCCGCCGGAGGTGGCGTGGTCAGCGGAGTGGACGGGGGGGATCTGGTTTAACCAGAAGTTGTCGTGGTAGTGCCAGAAGTCGACTTCGATGTTGTGGCGAGCCATCCAGCGAAGGGTGGTGAAGTGGCCAGGCTTGCCGGTACGCATAAGTTCGGAAGCGATGGCGTGGATGCCGTCGTATTCATTGTTGACCCAGACGGGGACGTAGTCGGTGAGTGGGAGCCAGGGAACCAGGACGCTGTTGGGCATGAAGGCGCGGGGGGTTTTATCGACACCGGGACGCAGGGGCTGGCGCTGGTAGCCCTGGCTGGTGTAGCTGGCGCGGTAGCCGGAGTCCGGGGTGTCGCCCAGGTCAAAGAATTGGCAGGTGAGGTTGAGCTGGGTGGTGCGGTGGATAAATTTTTCGAAGCGTGCAGACTTGCCGTAAGGGAGGACATGGGCTTGCTCGAAGACGCGGACGTGTGCGAGCCATTCGGGGTCGACGGTGGCACGTGCTTCATGGAGTGGGAAATTGAGGGTGGACTGGATTGCGGCGCGGTCGGGTTTTTCTTCGTTGAAGAAGGCGAGGGTGAAGGTGATGCGGCGTGAGCGGCCTTGCGGAAGTTTTAAGGTGCCGGCGCGCTTTGGCCAGGCTTCGACGGAGAAAGTGTTGCCGGTGCTGGCGATGCGCTTGGGCTGGAGGTGGGGCATCTCATTGAGCGCGACATAAGCGGATTTGCCGGGTGCGGTGACGCCCAGCCAGTTGGGAGCGTCGACGAGGGGTGCGTCGAGGTAGCGGTCGTATTTGTAGGTGTCGAGCGACATGGCGGGGTCTTCGACGCTGGTGCCAAAGCGCTGATCGTCGGTGATGATGGCGACGGGGGCCGGGTTGTAGATGTCGCGTGGTTCGTAGAATTCGCCGTGGTAGGGTTGGAAGAGGTGTCGGGCGGTGGACTGGGCTGGGAGGTTAAAGGTGAGATCCGCGGCCATGCGGTGAATGTCGATGAATTCCTGTCCGGGTTCCTTGTGGAAGAACTGGTAATCAAAGCGGACGGCAGGGGAATTGGCCCAGAGTTCAACATCCAGGCGGTAATCCAACAGGCGCGAGCCGTCGGGCTTGCGGTGGTCGCCGGTGATACGGATGCGGACGCGGGAGTCGCCTTGTTCAAGAACGGTGATGGTGCGCGGCGTATCTTTGGAGGGGGTGACGCTGGAGGCGTCGTTCACGGTGAGGGCGAAATCCTGGGGTTTTGAAAGCCAGGTGTGGCCACCGGAGGTGAGAGAGTGGATGGGACCGGCGCCGTTTTGCACAAGGACAAGTTGTGTGAGGCCGTTGTCGAGGGTTAGGGTAGCGCCATCGGCGGATTTGGAGAGGCGGACGGGATTGGCGAGTTTTGGGCTGCTGCGTTGTTCGACGATGACTTTGTGTGTGCCGGAGGTGGTGGGGATGAAGGAGAAGAGGACCCAGCGGGCGGAGCCGTCGGGCCATTGGACGAAGGCGCGTTTGTCGGAGGCGACGGGCTGGCCGGCGGGATTGAGGACGGTGAGGGATTGGAGGTCGGTGACGTGGCCCTGCGTGAAGGGGACGCCAATGGCGATGGGAACGCCCGCGGCGTGGGCGATGATGAAAGGTTCAAAAGCGGGGGCTTTGTGGCCCTTTTTCTTATTGGGCATGGGGACGCGCGCTCCGAAGAGGGACCGGGGAGAGAATGCGGGCGGGGCCTTGGGATTGTAATCAGAGGGTGAAGGATTGGATACTTTAAGCACTGAAGAACAGTGGGAAATCAGGAAGTTCAAGGGTGGTAAGTATTGATAGATCTTGTAATTGCGGGATAGTTATGAGAATTTCAAATGATACGTGTGGTTTTGTGACCTTTTACGGCGAGACTCCATGCTCCCGGCTTTTTCATACAGTTTCATGTGTGGCGTAAGATTCAGGGGCTATATCGTTCTTATCCCGGTATCGGATCCTTGAAAACTGCATGGAAGCGCCAGGGGTTGTGATGTTCAAGCGCACAATGATTCTGCTCGTCTGCCTGTTTGTCAGCTCGGCTTCCGCGCTTGCGCTGGAGTCGACCCCAGCCGCGGCACAGCGGCAAAAAATGCCCGCGCAGGCCGAAGTCGATGCGGCGGCAACAAAGGTGCGCGAGCTTTTCAGGGCTGACTACATTAAGTCTTCTCAGCGGGATCAGAGTGCCCTTTGCGAAAAACTTGTCCGCGAAGCCGCGCTGTTGGGCTCCGACCCGGCAGCGCAGTACGCCATGCTTCGTGAAGCCATTGACGCCGCCGCCCGCGCCGGTGACATGACTGCGTCGCTCATGGCGATCCGGGCTCTGGGTGAAAAGTTTGATGTCGACCATCAATCGATGACCGAACGGACGCTTCTTACCCTCGGCAAAAACTTCCGGTCGCGCGAATCGGTGGTGCTTTTTCTTGAGAGTGCGGACGCGGCCATCGGCGCCCGCGTCGCAGCCGATGATTTCGACCCCGCCGCACAGCTCATGCGCCAGACTCTGGCTACCGCACGGCAATACCAGGAACTCGACCTTGCCAAAGAGATGATCGAAAAGATCAATTCATGGCAGATGGCTCAGTCCGAATTTTTGAAGATCAAAGCCCAGGCGGCGAAACTCGCACAAGAGCCCGACAACCCTGAGGCCAACGCGGCGATGGGCAAGTATTACGCGCTGTGGCGCGACGACTGGGCCAAGGCGCTTGGGCTGCTGATCAAAAGCAACGATCCGCTTTGGCAGCTTGCCGCGAATGCGGACGCGGCTGCAATGCAAGCTGAGCGTCCTGAAAGCAAAACTCAAGCCGTCGACCAGCGCCAGACGCTTGCAACCTCACTATCGATGAAAGCCGGTGAGGCATGGCTTGCGCTTGCCGGGAAGCTGCCGCAGAACCAGCGCCCGCAGATCGCCCGCCGTGCGCTTTATTGGATCAGGATCGGCACGCCGCGGCTTAGCGGGCTTGAGCAGGCGGTGGGCAATCGCAAGCGCAATGAAGCGCGGCAGATGATCGTCGGGCCGGGCAAGCCGACTTTTCTTATGGACCTCACGCGGCAGGAAGCCGCGGGGGTTGTGAAATTCAGAAACAAATACTTCCTTGTGGTCCAAGAGAAAAAGAAACCTTTACAGGCCCGGCTCTGGGCTCAGGACCGCGGTGGTGAACTGGCCAGCATCACGGACAAACAGGAAAACGACTTTGTCACCAACCTGTTGAGGCAAACCAAGATCGACGCCTGGATCGGCGCCTCCGACGAAGCCCGCGAAGGCCACTGGGTCTGGTTCGATAGTACGCCGTTCAAGTTCAACGCATGGCGGCCAGGCGAGCCCAGCAATGAGGGCGGAGACGAGGACTTCATCCTTCTCACGCACGAAGAAGGCAAATGGAACGACGGGTCAGGGGGATGGGACGCGGCTTTCATTGTGCAGTGGCGTGCTGCGCCATGATCTTAGAGGATGTTTAAAAAGCCAAAAAAGAAGAATGCAAAGTCGGGCAAAAAAGGCACCGATTCGTTGGTTCAACAAGACACTGGCGCAGACGCCAGTGGGCTTTTTTAAACACCCTCTTAGAGAGGGCGGAGCACCTGAAAACATCTGATCGTCATCTTGAAATATTCAGGTTGGTGGCGAGGGTGACCAAGAGGATGTAAAAGAGGCGCATACAAGAAAAAAGAGCCGGACGAATCTGCGTCCGCTTTGCTTGTGGGCATGCATGGGCATGCCCTGAGTGAAGCCTTCGCCAAACAGCGAAAGGGCAAATTAAAAAGAAAGGCTGTTTCGATGGGTCAGGCGAAGATTTTTCCGGCGATTGATGGGCGGTGGATAGGACAGACGTATGCATTCAGGCGGGAACTGACGGAGCCGCAGGGGGTGGGGGAGAAGTGGATGCTGCCGGGACAGACGTATGGGAGCATCCTGAGGGATGCCGACGGGCTTTGGCGCATGTGGTATCTGGATTTTCCGGTTTATACGGAGCATTTCGCGACAAGCTGCGATGGGGTGAAGTGGGATTTGCCGCAGTTGAATCTGGGGATTCAGCATCTCAAGGGTGAGGCGATGCTGCCCAACGCGATCATGACCAGCCCGCAGAAGGATGCCGATGGGCGCGTGTTGAGCGGGACAATGGGGCCGGAAGGGTTTTGCGTGCTGGACAACACGATGACGCCTCATCCGGCGGCGGAAGCGCGGTTCACGGCGATGTATTTGGCGAGGTGGTATGAAAACGAGGGGACGCCGGAGCAGAAGGCGGTGCGGGGGCTGTGCATCGCGCACAGCGAAGACGGGATCCACTGGAAAGCCGGGAAGCACAACCCGGTGCTGCACGGGTGGATGGATACCGGGAACATCTTTTTCTACGACACGCGGATCAAGAAGTATGTGGTTTATGGCCGCCCCAACGCCTATGTGAACCGGATCACACATGCCAACCGGGTGATCGGGCGGTCGGAGAGCGAAGACCTGGTGAACTGGACGCCGTTTCAGATCGTGCTGGACACGGATGACATCGACGCGGACCCGATGGAGTTTCTCAACGAGCATGTTCTGCGCAAGGGGGGGACGCTGGACAAGGCGCAGCAGGCGGCGGCGTGGGAGAAGATCACGGAGGGGATGACACAGAGCGATAAGCCTGTGATCCGCGGGCGAAACAAGCAGTGGTACGGGATGACGGTGTTCCCTTACGGGGACATTTACCTGGGGGTGGGGATGATGTTTGATCTTCTCAGCGGGCACATGTGGCTGGAATTGCTGCACAGCTATGACGGGGTGGACTGGCGGCGGGAGGCCGGGCGCAAGCCGTGGTTGAAGTTCGAGAAGGGGCGATGGGATTTTTCGATGCAGGTGCCGGCGGCGAGCCCGCCGGTGCGGGTGGGGGACGAAGACTGGTTTTATTACAGTTCAACGCGCAAGGATCATCACGGTGCGGTGAGCGAAATGGATCGCTGGCCTGGGGAGCCGCTGCGTGTGATCGGGGCGTGCCGAATCAAGCAGGATCGGTGGGCGGGGTACCGCGCCGGAAACCGCAAGGGTGAATTGATCAGCCAGCCGATGCCTGGCCGGTGCCTGGGTTTCTGGGTCAATGCGAAGGTGGAAGAGGGCGGTGAACTGCAGGTGGAACTGTGCGATGGGGAGGGGCTGGTGAAGGAGGGGTTCGGGTTTGAGGATTGCGCCCAGGTGACGGGTGATGGTGTGCGGCTGGCGGTGACGTGGAAGGGGGGAATGCCGCGGGAGGGGGCGTGGCGGTTCCGCATCGCGGCGAAGAATGCCGTGGTGTATGGGGTGGAGGTGGAGTGGGACTGAGCGGGTCTGGGGTTACTTCACCACGATGGCTTGTTGAGCCCATACTTCGGTGTTGAAACCCCAGGCGGCTTGGCGCCATTCGCCGTGGCCGTCGGCCATGACGTTGTGAACACCTTCAGCGGTGAAGCGCAGGCCATTGGGGGTGGCGTGGGTGTTGACCGGGCAGGAGGGGCCGGAGGATGCGGTTTCGGTGGCGCCGGGGGCGCGCATGGTGTCGACCCAGACGATGCGGTCGGAGGGATTGGCGATGCCGGAGAAGCGAAGTGCTTCGGGCTGGCTGGTGGTTTTGCGGGCAGGGCCGACCATGTAGCAGTAGCCGGTGACTTCACGGTCGCCGGTGCCCCAGGCGCCGCCGATGTTGGCGGAGTCGTCGGTGTAGTACAGCGGGTTGTTGAAATTCTTCCTGGAGTTGAATTCGCTGGCGGGGCGGTCATTGGAAGAGGGGCAGTACCACAGTGATGGGGTGCCGAGGCCGTAGTTGAGGAAAAGGAATTTGCGCGTTTCGGAACGGAAACGGTTGCGGCCGCCAGAGCCGGTGGACTCAGCACCGCCCCAGGGGACGATGCTCTTGTGGTCGGTGGCATAGGCGAAGGAGCCGATGAAGAGGTTGCGGACGTTCGACTGGCATTTGAGCCGAATGGCCCTTTCGCGTGCCTGGCTGAGCGAGGGGAGGAGAACGGCCATCAGGACGGCGGTGATGGCGATGACGACGAGCATTTCAACAAGGGTGAAGGCTTTGCGCATGAGTGTTTTACCAGCGGATAGAAATGAGAATGAGGAGGGGTAGACTAAAGAATGAGCGCCTGATTCGCAAGAGTAAAAAACAACCTAGGTGAAAATATTGGATCATCGCTCACGCTGCCGGTCGGGATGCACAGTGCGTGTACAGCTTATTATTTCTTCTTTTCGAGCGCGGTGATATCCGCGGCGAGTTGCTTGACCAGGGGGCTGCTGGGCTGGAAGGCCTCGACCACTTTGAGCTGCTTGCGGGCTTCGGCAGCGTCGCCGGCCTTGACCCACCACTTGGCGCTCAGCGCGGCGTAGCGCCAGTCGTCGGGCGTGTTTTTGGTCATCTCATTGCAGAGCAGCGCGGCTTCGTTGGTCTGGCCCATCAGTTCGAGGCAGAGGGCGGAGTCTTCAAGCGGGCCGAGCTCGCCGCGTTCCTTGGGAGTGAGCTTGCGAAGGCTGGCCAGGGCGTCCTGCGGTTTGTTCATGGCGCGGAGGATGGCGGCCTGTTTCCTAATGTAGATGATGGTCTGGTCGCGGTCTTTTTCCGGGGCAAGCTCGATGGCGCGGGTGATGGCGCGGAGGGCGTCTTCCAGGTTTCCCTTCTTATGGAGGGATTCGCTGTACATGGCCTGGGCCTGGTGGGAAAGGGGATTGAATTCGACGGCGTCGCGGGAGAGGGCGAGGGCTTCGTCGGTGTTGCCGGTGGCGAGTGCGTTTTGGGCCATGTGGAGGCGAGCGCGCTCATTGGTGGGAGCGATTTGCAGGGCGTGTTTGTAGTGCGCGTCGGCTTCGTCTTTTTTGTCCATGCCGATGGCGAGGGTGCCTGCCAGGAGGCGTGCTTCCAGGAGGTTTGGCTCAAGCTTGAGGGCGAGGTTGAGCTGCTGGTAAGCCAGGTCGGGCTTGTTGTTTTTGAGGTAGGCCTGGCCCAGGAGGAGTCGGGCATCGGCGGAGTTTGGTGCGCGGTCCAGGAGGTCGAGGGTGGCGGCGATGACGCGGTCCTGGGGGAGGCCTTTGCGAACGGTTTCGGCAAAGCCGTCCTGGATTTTGGCGAGCTCTTTTTCCTGGTTGGGGGTAAGCCCGTTGGAGCCGGTGATGTTTTCGGGCGCGGGGGGGCGGCGGGACTCGACGATGCGCCAGGTGACATAGCCTGCGAGAGCGGTGCAGGCGATGAGAAGGATGATGACGAACCACTTGCCGTTGATGGTGGTGCGATTGGGTGGCTGAGTGAGTTGTGGTTCGTCTTCCATGGGAGGGGTATTGTAGAAAGGTAAAAGGGATAAGGTACAAGTGATAAGTCAGGGGGGAATGGAAAGAACGCCGCATAGGTCTTACGGCCCTCCTATAATCTGGTTCACATGATCCAGTTGCGTAGAACCGTGCGGATGTGCATCAACCACCCTGTGGACTGGGGCCGCGTGCCTGACACGCAGTCTCCACGGACCAATACATTCGCGGCATGGCCGCCGATGCGGGGTCTGGGAGCCTATTACGAGCTGGATGTGCTCTGCGAGGGTGAGCCCGACCCGCTGACGGGATACTTCATCAACATCAAGCACATTGATGTAGAAGCGCGCAAGCATGCGCTGCCGGTGCTGCTGGCGGCGTTTCAGGATCCGCGCGGCGCGGGGACGCGGCTTGGCCAATTGATGCAGCAGATGCACCGCGCCATCGACCCCGCACTGGGCGGGAGCGTAACGAGCCTCACATTGAAACTCTCGCCCACCTACGGCCTTCAGATCAGGAAACAAGACATGGGTTACGTCGTGATGCGTCAGCAGTATGAGTTTTCCGCCGCGCACAGGCTGCATGTGCCCAGCTACTCTGAGGATCGCAACAAGGAGATCTTCGGCAAGTGCAACAACGAGAACGGGCACGGGCATAACTACAAGGTGGAAGTGGCGGTGCGCGTGCCGATCGAAGAAACCGGCCGCGTGCTGATGCCCGAAGATCTGGACCAACTGGTGGACGATGTGGTGGTGCAGAAGCTGGACCACAAGAACCTGAACCTGGATGTGCCGGAATTTGCGAACCTGAATTCGTCGGTGGAGCACATCGTGAAGGTGGTGTTCGACATGCTGGAAAAGCCCGTGCGCAGCCTGGGCGCGGAGCTGGAAGAAGTGAGCGTGTGGGAGACGGGCAAGACGATGTGCACGTTCAAGGCGGGGACGGCGTGCTGATCGCGGTGCATCGCGATAGAGAGTGGAGCGAGAGAGTAGAAAGTAGAGCAATTAACCTTGGATTGAGGATTTAGGCAGCCGTGCGCAATCGCGGGGATCATCCCGGCCGGCGGTAGTTCAGGAGCGTATGTGCCGCGCAGTAGGTGGCGATGGAGCCCAGGAGGCTGACGCCGGCGAGGGACGCGATGATCATTTGAGATTTGGCGATTTCCAGGGCGAACAGCATCAGGCCGCCCAGGGCGACGATGGGTACGAGGCAGCTGAGCTTGATGGCCATATCCCAGAGGGGCAGGCCGCGCGGGTGCTCGGGGTGGTGGGATTCGAAGCGGCCAAAGCGCATGGCGCAGATCCATGCCGCGGTGCGGAGGGTGAGGTAGGTGATGAAGCCCGCGCCGATGATGGGGAAGAGGATTTGATCATGCAGGCCGGCATAGCCGAGGCCGCAGGAGATTGGGATAAGGAGGGGACCCAGAAGAATGGCGGCGGTGCACCAGAAGAAGCCTTGGCTGGGGTGGTACCAAGGGAGGTTTGGGGAGAGCTTGGGCTGGGCGAGAAAGAGAAAGATGTGAACGTTGATTTCAGCAATCACGGTGAAGGGGATGGCGCAGATGAGAAAGCCCTCGACAGAGCCACCGATGAAGAGAGCAGCGGCGATCCAGACGATATCGCGGATGATGGCGAAGCCGGCGATGCGCTTGAGCCATTTGATGGGGTTCAAGGATTGAGCGGCCTGGCGGTGGAATCCTTCGACAGAACTTTGGATGGACGTGCCGCACTCGGGGCAGGAGGCGTTGTGGGCAAGGCCGTGAAGGGAGTAGCCGCATTTAACACAGGTGAGGGTGGGGAATTGGGTCATGAGGGGTCCGGTTGGAAGGGGCCGGGCAGTGAGGAATGCTTGGGGGGTATGGTAACGCGGTGGGCTGACGACAGCGGGGATGGGGAATAGGTGTGAACTGAGCGCTTAAAATCTGGGAGCCAAATTAATTTACTTGCAATAGGGGTTAGAGTGAATTAAAACGGTTTGCGGCAACGTGGTTGTTTGTTGAGCCGCTTGCAAAGCGCATTGGGCCGTCTGATTTCTATTTACTTTTTAAGGTTGGAACATGAGCAGGAACACGCGAAAAAAGAATGCCGGTCAGGGTTTTTCACTGGTGGAGCTTCTGGTGGTGATCTCCATCGTGACGGTGTTGTTGAGTTTGCTGTTGCCCAGCCTGGGGGCTGCGCGGGAAGCAGGGCGCAAGGCGGTGTGCGCGGGGAACCAGCGGCAGTCGATGCTGGGGGTGCTGATGTGGGTGGCGGATGACAAGTATCGCTTGCCGAGCTGGTCTAACCCGCCCAAGACCGAAGAGCTGGATGCGCTGGGAAATGTGTTTATCGTGGGCTCGCCCTACCGCGGGGCAGAGTCTTACGGCTATTGGCAGCATTACCTGGCGCTTAAGTACATGAACGGGTCGTCGAAGTCGTTTCAATGCCCCACGTCTCAGGTGCCGGTGGATCCATTGAATATCTGGGGGCCGGGATTCCGCTATCACATCAATTTTCCGTATTACATGGACCACGCGTCCGCACCGGCGGGGCCGTCCTATGGGCGGGGGTTGTGGTCGGCTTATCCGGGCAAGCAGATGCGGGCGGAAAGTGTGGTGGAGCCGAGCCACAAAGTGGGCTTGATGGACACGTTTGATTTCGCCACTGCCACGTCCCTGGAGCTTTCCGCCGGGGGGTGGGTGTCCGGGCCGTACCTGGAGGTTTGGTACATGGAGGCCTTTCCGATGAATCGTCATGCGGGCGGCGTGAATATCACGCTGCTGGACGGCCATGGCGAATACCAGAAGCAATCACGCATCACCGGCACCATCGCCGGCGACTGGACCGACCCGGTGAAGCGGTATTGGCATGATGCGCTCACACCCGGGATTGAGCCGGCGTATTGAGGGGGCGGATTTTGCGACATAAAGAAAAACGCCGCGAGTTTTGCTCGCGGCGTTTTTTAATGAGTTGAGCAGGCGGTCGATGGAATTACTTGGCGCGCTTTTCGCTGATGAGCTTGATGAGCGCCTTCTGCGGATCGGCGAATTTCGCCAGGCCTTCGGACATGAGGGTTTCTTCCAGCTTTTTGACGTCCACCAGGCGGTCGATTTCCTCCCGCACCGTGAGGGGGGGCAGGACGTCGACCTGGCGGGTGTAGCTCTTGCCCAGGCCTTCGACCAGGTCGTTGGTGGCGGGGGGGTTGGTCTGGATGTCAGACCCGGCGAATGAGGCGACGTATTTATCGGGAGAGTCGGTGGGCTTCTTGGTGCCGGTGGAGGCGAAGATCATTTCCTGCTGCAGCTTGAGGTTCTTGGGGAGCCAGAAGGCGCGGTTCTTGGCCCAGATGCGCTTGGCGTTGACGATGCCGACTTGGCCCTGCGCGGCAGAGCTGAGAGTGGGCACATGCTTTTCGGTGTAGACGTCGACGCGGGAGACGAAGATGGAGTAAACGCTCTTAAAGCCGTCGAGGGATTTGCGACGCTGCGCGCCCCGCCACACGGCATCGCGCGCGGCTTCGTACTGGCGCTCGGAGAAGATGAGTGTGACGTTGAGCGTGATGCCGTGCGCAGCGAGTTCTTCGAGCGCATCCAGCCCGGCGGGCGTGGCGGGGACTTTGATCATGCGGTTTTCATGGCCCGCAGCCCACTTCTTGCCCAGCTCGATGTACTTGGAAACGCGGTCGGCATGCGCGGGAGCGTCCTTGTCTTCCAAGAGGGGGTCAAGCTCGAAAGAGACATAGCCGTCGTTGCCCTGGGTCTCCTTCCAGACGGGATGGAAGACGCCCTGCGCCTGCTTGACCAGTTCATCGGTCATGGCCCAGGCGATTTCCGAGTCGGACTTGGCTGCCAGCGCGGTGATGCGGGAATCAAAGCGGCCGGTCTTGATGAGGTCGGAGACGATGATGGGGTTGGAGGTGGCGCCGGTGGCGCCCAGGGCGCGGTTTTTGGCGACTAAATCGGGGTCGATGGAGTCGAGCCAGAGTTTTGTGCCGGAAGCGATGAGGGATTTCAGCGAGCTCATGGTGTGCCTCTTGGAGGGGTTGTGAATAGGAGGAATTTCTCAACTGGTTTCCTCAACCGGGCACGGCACGGGGGGCCAAGTGAAGGGAAGACATTAAATCATAGAGGAATTGTTTCGTCACGCGAAGTGATGCAATTGTCTTGCGTTAAGAGGCGTTACCGCCCTGCTCGCGAAGATAGTCCTCATGCGCGCGGCGGTGCTGGGCGATGCGGTCGAGGGCGAAATGGGCGACGGACGGCCAGAGGCAGACGATTTTGGCGCCTTCATGCCAGGCGACGGGGCAGTCGAGCCAGGCGGAGGCCAGGGTGCCTGTGCCGGGGGTGACCTGGCCGAGGGAAGAGAGGGAGGGGGCATCCGGCGGGGCGATGAGGATGAAGGTGCCGCCTGAGCCGTCGGTGGCCACTTCGATGAGGCGCGAGTAGGGCGGGAGGAAGCCGGGGTTGTCGATCGTGCCTTTGAAGTGCTTGGAGTTTTGCAGGGTGTCGGCGATCAAGCCGTCGCTGCCGGGGAGGCCGGCGAGGGCGACCCAGTTGGCCGGAAGGGTGGCGTTTTGCACCATGGGGTATCGGCGTGAGCGGGGGCGCCAGAGGCGGGAGGCGGGGGGCTTGTAAATGGCGACGAAGTCTGCGAGGGCTTTGGCGGCGTGGTCGATGGTGGGGTTGGTGATTTTTTCCTGGGTGTCGGCTTGGGGGCTGAAAGCAGGCTTGTGATGGGCCAGCGGATGGCGGCTGGCTGGCGGGGGGGCGGTGATGGGGTGTGCGCCTTCCGGCGCGGTATCGGCGATGCTCAGCGTGGTGAAAAGGTCGGGGGTTGCGAGGCCGGCGGCGATGAGGGCGTTTGCCACGCGGGCGGTGAAGGCAATGGTGGTTTGGTTGCCGGTGTAAAACCAGGCGATGTCAGTAGCAGGGGGAATCTGGGTGCGTAAGAGGGTGATGGGTGAAGAGAGGGTGAGGGTGCGGTTGAGCGTGACCTGCGCGAGGGAGAGGAGGGCGGGATCGGTAAGCCGCGTGTCGGGGCGGGCGGTGACGCGCTGGTGGAGCTTTTTCTGGTCGACGGGGTAGCGACCGGTGAGGGGTGCGTTTTCTGAGGGGCTGATGCCGATGGTGACGCGGGGAAGGGAGATGGGGATGGCTTCAGGGGGTGTGGCGAGCCAGGGGTGGTTGAGGCCGGAGCTCAGGAAGTGGTGGGGGACGAGGAGGAACCAGTTTTCCGCATGGACGGGGGAGAGGTTTTGCAGTGGGTGGGTGTCATATGCGGGCGCGATATTGGCCTTGAGCCAGGCGAAGGCATCGCTGCTGATGCCTGTACCGCAGGAGATGAAATGAATGCCCGGCGGGACGCGCATGGCGTGGAGAGCATTGGAATCGTGAGTAAGGCGGGGCGGGAGGGTGTTGTTGAAGATGACCCAGTCGTCAGGGCTGAGGGCGGCCAGCGGGCGCACAGGCTCACTGATGAGAAGGGTGGTGACAAAAGCGGTGCTTTCCTGGGCAAGCTGGCGCGCCAGGCGTGTGAAGATGGGAAAGGCGCTAGGCGCAGCGGTGAATTGGAGTTGCTTTTGGCCCAGCGCGGTGGTTTGTAATTCGATTTTCAGGGGCAGGCCGGAGAGGCAGTTTTTAAGGCGTGTGAGGCGCTTGGGCTCGTTGATGATTTTTTCAAGCGGGCCGATGAGCTCAAGGGAGGCGGTAACCAGGTAGGACGCATCGGGCGAAGTTTGGGTGAGCATGGTTGGCGCGGTCAAAGGAGGGTGGAGGCGTCAGGAGGAAGGGCGATCACGCGCCGTGGCATTCAAGCGTGGTGATGATATACGTTTGCGGCAAAGAAAAACCGCCAGGTGAAAATCCTGGCGGTCGGCTTCCCGGTCAATGGTGTTGAGGCTCACCGGTACCGGTTGCCCCAGAACATCATGCCTTCGGAGTTGACGGTCAGATCGCCATACTGCTGGGCGTAAAGGGTGAGAGAGTTTTTGGTGGTGGTCTTTACGGAGCCGTCGGCCATGGCGGAGTTCCAGGCGAGGGTGTGATTCACGCGGGCGATGGGGTCGCCGCCGGGACGGCCGGCGATCTCGGGGGTGTGCCAGTAGCCCACCGGGTAAGGCGCGGAAAATTCCGTCCTGGGGTAGAAGGGGATGTATTCCATAGTGTTGAAGACGAAGGCGCGGCCAAAGGCGCTCTGGGCATTAGGGACCTCACCCAGCAGAAGCGTGCGTGATGGTGAAAGCAACTGCTGTTCGCGGCGTGAAGCGACCATGCGGGGCGGATCCGACTTATCGTGCCAGTTCTCAGGGAAGCCGGTCGTGCTGGAGGACATGGCGTAGGAAGAAGGGGGGTTGCTCTGATCGTTGATGGAGTAGGCTTTCCACTGATTGGCGGGACACTGGAGGACTTTATTGCCGCCCAGGTATTTGGAAACGGCCATCATCCAGGGGTAGCAGTATCCGGCGGGCCATGCGTTGGGATAGCCCGGGCGGGCGGGGTTGGCGAAAGGGTAAGTCTGCTTCCAGTCGTTGAGATACCCAGCGAAAGTGATCAGGATCTGCCGCTCCTGGCTTTTGCAGGTGCTGGAGAGCGCCGCGTCACGCGCCTTGGAGAGCGTCGGCATGAGCATGGAGATGAGCAGGGCGACAATGCCGATGACGATGAGAAGCTCAACAAGGGAAAAACCCATGTGTCTGGGGTTGTGATGGAGCATCAGGATGTCCTTACGCGGTGAAACCGTGAGATGGTGGGACGCTGGGACAGTAAAAGCAGCGTGGCTTCAGCCATGAAGATATGTCATGACATAGATTAGTACAAGAGGAAAATCAGGAGGAAAAATCAGGAGTGCAATCAGTGAGTTGTTGGATTGGCTTTCACGGAGGCGGTTTAACTTTGAGGATGCAATCCTTCAAAAATTAACTTTGTTCTTAATGCCCTTCTTCTTCCGTCCTGAACTCCTCGAACGTCGACTTGTTGAAGGCTTTCATATACGCCGCGTTGCCGTCGATGATGCCGGCCTTGAGGTAGCCCATGAGGCATTGGTCCATGGTCTGCATGCCGTCTTGTTTGGACATTTCGATCATGCCGTTGATTTTGGAGATGGCGCCTTCGCGGATCATGTTGGAGAGGCCTTCCTTCTTCAAGAGCACTTCGTGCGCGGCGATGCGGCCTTTGCCGCCGGCCTTCTTCAGGAGGAGCTGCGAGACGATGGCCTGGATGGATTCGGAGAGCATGGTGCGGACCTGGGGCTGCTGGCCGGCGGGGAAGACGTCGATGATGCGGTCGATGGTTTTGGCGGCGCTGTTGGTGTGCAGTGTGCCGAACACGATCAAGCCCAGTTCCGCGGCGGTGAGGGCCAGGGAGATGGTTTCAAGGTCACGCATTTCGCCGACGAGGATGACGTCGGGGTCTTCACGCACGGCAGCACGGAGAGCGGTGGCGAACGAATGGGAGTGCTGGCCCACTTCGCGCTGGGTGATGACCGACATGCGGTTTTCATGCACGAATTCGATGGGGTCTTCGATGGTGATGATGTGGCGTGCGTAGGTCTTATTGATGGTGTCGATGATGGCGGCGAGGGTGGTGGATTTGCCCGAGCCGGTGGGCCCGGTGACCAGCACCAGGCCGGAGCGGACGTGGGCGAGATTGGCCACCGAGGGGGGAAGGGAGAGGTCTTCGGCGGTGAGGACCTTATCGGGAATCTGACGGAAGACGCAGCCGCGGCCGAAGGCCTGCTTGAGGTAGTTGCAGCGGAAGCGGGCGACGCCTTCCAGGCCGTACGCGAAGTCGAGGTCGCCTTTTTCCTCGTACTTTTTGAACTGGTCGGCGCGGCAGATTTCCGTCATGTACTCAAGGAGCATCGGCTCGGTAAGGACGGGATGGTTGGGGATGGCGCGCAGTTCGCCGTCGATGCGGACCTTGGGCGGCTCGCTTTCAAGCATGTGCAAGTCGGATGCTTTCTGGCTTTTCACGTAGCGGAAGAGTTCGTCGATTTTTGGCATGGTGGGAATCGCTGTATGGTTTTGTGAATGTTTTACTCAGATGCAGAAAAAGACCGTTGCTTGCGCATCCGGCGAACCCGGAAGGGAGTCGTCATTCCTTGGAGTTGGCCGTCATGGTCTTGGGGCTGTCGGCGTAGCGGATGGCGGTTTCCTTGGTGATGACGCCGGCCTGGAGCAGTTCCAGGAGGGAGTGGTCCATGAGTTTCTGGCCCTGCTTCTTACCGACTTGCATGAGGGAGGGAAGCTGGAAGGTTTTGGAGTCGCGGATAAGGTTGGCCACGGCGAGGTTGACGTAGAGCAGTTCGAGGGCGACGACGCGGCCTTTGCCGTCGGCGCGGGGGACAAGCTGCTGGGTGATGACGCCGCGCAGCGATTCGGCAAGCATGGTGCGGATCTGGCCCTGCTGGTCGGCGGGGAAGACGTCGACGACGCGGTCGACGGTGCGGGCTGCCGATTTGGTCTGCAGGGTGCCGATGACCAAGTGGCCGGTTTCGGCGGCGCGGATGGCCAGGGAGACGGTCTCCAGGTCGCGCATGTCGCCGATCATGATGACGTCCGGGTCTTCACGCAGCGCGCCTTTGAGCGCGGCGACGAAGCTGGCGGTGTGGTTGGGCACCTGGCGCATGGTCACGTTGCACCCCTTGGACCGGTGGAGGTATTCCACGGGGTCTTCGACGGTGATGATGTGATCCTTGCGGCTGGAGTTGACCAGGTCGATCAGCGCGGCCGCGGTGGTGGATTTGCCGCAGCCTGCGGAGCCGGTGACAAGCACCAGGCCTTGGTGATATTCGGTGAGCTTCGCGATGGAATCCGGCAGGCCAAGCTCGGCGAGGGTGGGGATCTTCACGGGAATGTAGCGGAAGATGATGTCCGCGCCGCGGAACTGTTCCAGCGCGTTTGCGCGGAAGCGGCCGATGTTGGGGTCGTCGTAAGAGAAGTCAAGGTCATGATTGCGGAGGAAGTGTTGTTGCTGTTTGTCGTCCAGGAAGCCAAGGACGATGCGCTGGGCGTGCTCGGCGGTGATGGGGGGCAGGGTGGACATGACCAGCTTGCCGTGCTGGCGGTAGAAGGGGGGGCTGCCGGCGGAGAAGTGCATGTCGCTGGCGCCTTCCTTGATGGCGTCTTTGAGGAACTTGGCGGCCATGGGGTCAAGCTGATTGGGGGGGACGGGGCATTCGATGCGTGCCTGCGCGTCTTCCGGCGGCGGCACGTAAGGAATGGGGGATTGCAGCTTGTTCTGGCGCAGGGAGGGGAGCAGTTCGCCAGTGGATTTGATGATTTTGCTGTTGGGCGCAACCGCGGGCGCGGCCTGGCCGGTGTCGCCGGCGACGCGTTCGCCCAGGCCGCCACCGGAAGGTTTTTGGATTTTAGACACGGCCGGCGCCGGTGCGGCGGGTGCCGGCGGGGCGGCAGGCTTGGGTGCGCTTCCGGAGACGGCTTTGGCCCCGGCGGGGGGGACGTATTCAATGTTGGGTTCTTTGGGCGCGGCCGGTGCTGCAGGGGCCGCCGGAGCGGGTGCCGCCGGTGCGGCCGGGGTGGAGGCCTGTTTATCGATTACTTCCTGGACTTTTTTCCGGATGATTTCGATGTGTTGGGCTTTGACAAACCCCTTGGATTGCAGGGCTTGCTCAATGGATTCACCAGTCTTGGCGGCATGGGCGACGGCTTCATCCCACTGCTGGGCATTGATGAGCTTGTTGTGGACGCAGATTTTGCCCCAAAGGGCGGTTTTCATATCCGGGTTGGCCATGTGGCGCTCTTTGCTCTTTGGATGTGTGTCCTGCGTGGGCGCGGGTTTTAGGCGTGCGCCGTGCGGCAGGGCGGGATTACAGCCATCGTAGACTAAATCCGTTTGCCCGGACTGGCAAGAATTGAAGAGGCCAAAGAAGGGTCTGGGGTTCAGGGTTCGGGGTCCTGTCAAAGCAGCATGGGCTAAGGGTGAGTGTTTGAACCTTGTTCCACGTGGAACATGAGGCGCCATGACAGGCGCATATGACATTTACCCAGACTTCCCGCAACCATATCTGGCAGGCGCACGGTAAGTTGGGCACAATGCTGGCCTCACTTCAACAGGGACATACCTATGCAAGAGACGATCACTCCCCAGCCGCGGCTTATGGTTGAAGGCTACATGCTCAACCGGTTCAAGAAAGTTTCCCGCCAGATGGGTTACAAGGCGTCCACCGCGGCGGAGCATAAGAAGTGGGCCAAGGCCACGCGGGCGAAGCTGGCCGCGCTGACGGGGTTTGATTCCATGGTCAAGACGCCGGCCAAGGCGGTCATCACTGAGAGCGTGCAGAAGGAGGGGTACACCCGCCATCGCATGGAGATGCAGACCGAGCCAGGCGTGGTCATGCCGTTCTACGCGCTGGTGCCCGATGGCAAAGGCCCGTTCCCGGTGGTCATCTGCGCCCATGGGCATGCATCAGGCGGCAAATACTCTCCCGCAGGCGTCATTGAGATCCCCGCCATCGCCCAGCAGGTGGAGGTCTACAACTACGACTACGGCGTGAAATTCGCCCAATCCGGCGTCATCGCCCTCTGCCCCGATGCGCGCGGCTTTGGCGAACGCCAGGAACGCATCAACAACACCCAATCCAAAGGCGACATCCTGGTGCAGAGCTGCCAGATGATCAACCACATGGGCTACCCGCTGGGCCAGACCGTCACCGGCATGTGGGCGTGGGACATCCTCGCCCTGGCACGCTACTCCCAAACCCGCAAGGACGTCATCAAAGGCAAGCTCGCCTGCGTGGGCTTGTCTGGCGGCGGATTGCAGACCCTCTGGGCCGCGGCGCTCGACGGTGAAGAGCTGATCAAGATCGCCGTGGTCTCCGGCTACTTCTACGGCTATCGCGAATCACTCCTGATCCAGCACGGCAATTGCTCCTGCAACTACGTCCCCCACCTCTATGAAAACGTTGACATGGGCGACATCGCCGCCTTGATCGCCCCCCGTCCCCTGCTGATCGAAACCGGCGACAAGGATCCGCTCAATGGTGCTTCCGGCCTTAAAAACGTGTTCGATCAGCTCAAGATCACCCGTAAGGCGTACAAGACCCTGGGCGCCGACGAAAACCTCGTGCATGACGTCTTTCCCGCGGGCCACAAATGGCATGGCGAAATCTCCGTCCCCTGGGTGCTCCAGTGCCTTGAAAACCTCGACAGCAAGTCATCCCGCTTATAGCTCAATCTTTAAATACTGCATCCACCGGTCTGGTCCCTCCGCCAGCACGTGGATCGCATCTGTCAGCGGGCACCCCGCGCGCGGGGTGGCCACAAAAAAGAACGGCTGCGCCACCGTGTGTCCCAGCGTGTGTGTCGATTTCACGCCCCCGTCAGGCGCAAGCTCGATCAACTCCAGCGAACACTGGCTCTTTTCATGGGACCCGTACTCGACGTGCGGGTCGCCGACGGTCGCCACCACAAATCGCCGGCCGTCGGCCGTCTGATGGAATCGCCCAAACCGGGCGGTATGCCCGGCCTGGCCTTCCTCCAGGTGGGCCACATGATGGATGCATTCCACCTTCCCCTGGGTGATGCGCGCGGTTTTTAACGACCAGCTTTGTTTTTCGTTGGGAAAAAACTCTGGCCGCAACCTTTCATCCAGCGCCCGCTCCACCCATAGGGCGGTGACGGAATTGGCTGCGTCGTCGTTGTGGATCATGTCGCACGGGAAGATCCACCCGCACGTGGCTTCACGCCCGGACACCTCCATCCATGGCTCAAGCGCAGCGCTGGTGATGTCCGGGGTCCATGTGAAAAACAGCCGCCGGAAATCGTAATCCCACTTCTTCCCCGTGATCCGGAATTTCGCCTCCCGCCAAGCCGGGTTGGGTTCCATGATGTCGCTCACCCCGCAGAAATAGACCGCGCGGTTCTTTAAGAGCACACTGGGATAGCAGACACGGATCGCCTGTGGTTTGGCGTAATCCGCACCCCACGGCCAGGTCAATCGCCCCGGATGGCCCCACTTTCCCGTCGCATTCCGAAATGACCACACCTGGTCTCCGTCATCTACTTGATGGAACTCAAGCACTTCTCCCGATTCCCCATCCGCCACGAACGACCTGTAGGAATGCTCGCCGAAGTAATGGCCCGCCGGAAACACATAGCCTTCCCGTGTTGGAATCTCGCTCGCCCCCGTCTCCCCTCCCGAAAAATGCGTATCCAGCCGGAATACCCGAGCCTCCGGCTCCGCCGGCCCGGCCTGCACATCCGGCGCAGTCAGCGTGGGGTTGGTGGAGATCAGCCCGATGTTCTGCCCGGGCAGCACCACCAGAGGCGATGGCTCGCGCGTGCGCCTTGTGTCCTGGTGCACTTTTTTCCAACCTGCCGTCGTGCGCCGCCACAGCGCCCATTTCACATTCTGATACGGGATGGCCTCGTCCGTCTTTTCAAAGGAAGTCATGTACAAATCGCCCGAAGGCGTGGAAACCAGCGTGGTGCAGCCCAGGCACCAGAAGGGCCCCGCGCCGTTGTTGGTCGGCTGGTGCTGGTAGATGTTTTCAATCGTTGTGATGCGTGGCGCCATGAGACCCTCAAAAGTCAGGAAATAGGTGTGTTAACGATCAGTGCCCGGGAGAATATATTCGGCACGGTTTCGGGTAGTCTGTTTCTCTTATGAGCACAAACCATAACCTTAATCTCAAACTCCTCGAACAACTCATCATGACCCCCGGCGTCCCCGGCCGCGAGCACCGCGTCCGCGCGCTGGTGGAAAAGGAAATCAAAGGCCTCTTTGATGAAACCCGCGTCGACCCGCTCGGCTCGCTCATCTGCGTGCGCAAGCCTCGCCCGGCGAAAGGCAAGCCCGCGGCCAAGCCCACCCGCGTCATGCTCGCCAGCCATATGGACCAGATCGGCTTCCTGGTGAAGCACATCGATAGCGGCGGCTATGTGAAGCTGCAGCCGGTGGGGGGGTTTGATACGCGCAACCTGTTTGCCCGCACGGTGTGGGTCTGCCCCGATGTGAACGACGCCAGCAAGGATTTGCTTGGCGCCATGAACCCCGCGGGCAAACCGATCCACATTGCCGAGGAAGCTGAAAAGAACAAGGTGCCTCAGGTGGGCGAGTTCATGATCGATCTGGGGCTGCCCGCTGATGAAGTGAAGAAGAAGGTGAAGATTGGCGACATGGTGGTGATGCGGGCCACGTTCGACAAGGTGGGCAACACCATCGTCGGGCAAGCGATGGACAACCGCTTTGCCGTGTGGGTGGCCATCGAGGCGATCCGCGCGCTGAAGCATCACGATTGTGAAATCCATGCGGTCTTCACCGTGCAGGAGGAAGTCGGCTGCCGCGGCGCAGGCACCAGCAGCTACCACGTGGACCCGGACATCGCCATCAGCCTCGACGTCACGCTCTGCTGCGACACCCCCGGCGTGCCCGAAGACCAGCGCGTCACCAAGCAGGGCGACGGCGCGGGCCTGCTGGTGATGGACTCCAGCATGATCAGCGACCTGGGGTTAGTCGAAGATTTTGAAAAGGCCGGCATTAAACACAAGGTCAAGACTCAGCGGTCGATCCTTCCCCGCGGCGGAAATGACGGTTATGCCATCCAACTCAAGCGCGCCGGGCGCCGCACGTTTACGCTGGTGTGTCCCACGCGTTACGTGCACACCGTTACGGAGATGATCCATCTGGATGATCTGGATGCATGCCGCAAGCTGCTGACGGGGTATTTGAGTGATGTGAAGTAATCTTGGGCCTTGGCGCAAAATGATGGCCACGGCGCCCGGGTTGTCGGGTGATCGGGTTGCCGGGGGGCTTCGATCGTGCTGGCTTTCAGGCGCAACGGTTCTTTACCCCTCAAACTTTAACTCACATCGGATGCCTCCTCCCGGACACGCGGCAACCCGATCACCCGGCACCCGGGCGCAAAAAACCATCTCCGATTCCACGGACCCACCATGCTCACCCTCAAAATCACCGATTACCGCGTTCTTTACGACAAGCCACAATTCCCTTCGAGCTATTCCCAGGCCGTGCTGGTGGATGGGAAGCTGGTGATGACTTACATCCGCGCCAGCGACGGGACCAAGGGCCTGCGCGGCTCGATGGTGCATTCGGCTGACATGGGACGCACATGGTCTGATCCTGTCCCCTTTGGCCCGACCATTGAAAACCCATCTGCCTCGAACCAGACCACGCATGTGGTGGGTCTGACAGGCGAGGGCAAAATCCTTGCCGTGGGTTACATCATCGAGCAGGGGGTCGATGAGGAGAAGGCCTACCGAGAAGGCGTGAAGTGGCGACCCAATTCAGTGCTCATCGGCTTGGGCGACCCCAAAACGCTGGAATTCACCTGGACCAAATACCCGCAATTCACGTTTGGCGGCGAAAGCTTTGTCGAGCCGGGCCTCATCAGCCGCTCCGGCCGCCTCATCATGACCTGCTGGGGCGCCAACAAGAAGGGCGAAAACTGGGGCGCCGGCGTCCTTATCAGCGACGACCACGGCATGAACTGGACCTTCAAACAATCCGCTCTTGAGCCTGACCCCAGCATCCGAAAAAGCATGGACATGCCCGCAGGCTACAACGAGCAAACGCTCTTTGAACTACCAACCGGTCGACTCGTCTCCATCATCCGCGGGCGCGATAAGCTCGGCGCGCTGCACGGCTCATGCGGCAGTGAGGCATGGTACTCCCGCGTCTATTCCGACAACCACGGCGAAACCTGGAGCAAGCCTCACTTCACCAACCTCGCCGGCACAGGCGCGGGGCAAAACGGCATCGTCCTCGCCGATGGCAGCATGGTTCTCGCCTCCCGCATCCCCTGCCACTGGACGCACCACGAAAACCACTGGCTCTTTGGCCTGCATATCGGCCGCAGCTTCGACGAAGGTAAAACCTGGCAGACCCAGCACTTGATCACCCGCCACCCTTCGGGCAAGTCGTTCCAGCGGTACTACGACACCATGAACGGTAATTTCGTACAGCTTGCGCCAAACCGCTGGCTCTATGTTTTCGGCAACTTCAACCACGCCGAAAAGCTTGATCCGACCCTGGCGCTGGAGCTTGTCGCCGAGTGACTCACGCGGCGATGGGTGCCGGCGCGAAGTACCGCTTCTGAAACCACAGTGACGCGTGGACCAGGCCGATCAGCGCGGGCACTTCCACCAATGGGCCGATCACTGCCGCGAATGCCGCGCCTGAATCAATGCCGAAAACGGCGATCGCCACCGCAATGCCCAGCTCAAAGTTGTTTCCGGCGGACGTGAAGGCCACCGTCGCCGTCTTGCTGTAATCCGCACCCAGTTTCCGCGCCATCCAGAAGCTGCTCAAAAACATCACGGTGAAATAAATCACCAGGGGCACGGCAATCAAGAGCGCGTCCAGCGGAATGCGCACGATCCGATCCCCCTTGAAAGTGAACATCGCCAGGATCGTAAACAGAAGCGCCACCAGGGTGAGCGGTGCAATACGCGGGATGAATTTCTCCTCATACCACGCGCGGCCTTTCGCCTTCACGAGGATCACACGCGTCAAAAAACCGGCCAGAAATGGAATGCCCAGATAAATCCCCACGCTCACGGCAATGGCCGACATAGTCACTTTGGATAAATCCACATCCCCCAGCGACACGCCCACCAGCGGCGGAATCACCTTGATGAAAAGCCACGCATAAAAGCTGTAGAAAAGAACTTGGAACACACTGTTGAATGCCACCAGCCCCGCGGCATATTGCCGGTTGCCCCCGGCCAGATCGATCCACACGATCACCATCGCGATGCACCGCGCCACGCCGATCATGATCAGCCCCACCATGTACTCCGGATGCCCGCTTAAAAAGACCGCGGCCAGGCCGAACATCAAGAGGGGACCAATGATCCAATTCTGCACCAGCGACAGCGCCAGCACCTTTGTATCTTTGAACACATCACCCAGTTCCTCATAGCGCACCTTAGCCAGCGGTGGATACATCATGAGGATCAGCCCCGCGGCAATGAGCAGATTGGTGGTGCCGATCTCAAAGGTTTGGATTGCGCGTTGCACGCCGGGCAGGAAATATCCCAATGCCGTGCCGATGGCCATGGCCAGGAAGATCCAGACCGTTAGGTAGCGATCCAGGAACGAGAGTTTTTGTGAGACGCTGTTCATTGGGGTACTCAGGCTTTCACGCCTGTCACATCAAGGCTGGTGATGTAGTCTGCCGCGGTCGCGCCGGCAGGCAGCGCCTCGACGATCTTCGCGTACAGCGGATCCTGGAATGAAGAAAGCGCGGCGACATATTCAGGCTTGGGTGTGAGAGTGACTTCTTTCAAGCCGGATGCCGCCACCATGGCCCGATACTCTTCCATCAGCACCGCACCGGCCACGCAGCCCACGAGCGCTTCAATCATTTCCCGTACGTCCGTCGGCAGCGGTTTGGTCAGCGCCATATCCGACACGGCCACCCGCCCGCCGGGCTTGAGCACGCGGGCGATTTCCCGCCACACCTGCGGCTTGTCCGGCGACAGATTAATCACGCAGTTGGAGATCACCACGTCCATGCTGGCGTCAGCGATGGGGAGGTGTTCGATCTCACCCAGGCGGAATTCAACGTTGGAAAGCCCGGTGTTTTTTTCATAGGCGGGGATGTTCTTCCGCGCGTTGCTGAGCATTTCCGGCGTCATGTCCACGCCAATCACGCGGCCGGTAGGGCCCACCTTTGGCCCGGCCAGGAAGACGTCAAAGCCCCCGCCGGAGCCCAGATCCAGCACCGTCTGGCCAGCCGTAAGCTGGGCGATCTGCGTTGGGTTCCCGCAGGAGAGCCCCATGTTTGCGCCGATGGGCAGGGCGTTGAGCTGTTCGACGCTGTAGCCGATTTTGCCGGCCAGTTCCTGCGCGGAGACGGGGTTGTTTCCGCAGCACCCGCCGGCCTGGGGCACCACGAGGCTGGCCAGCGAACCGGTCTGGGCGATCTTGGCATACCCTTCGCGCACACTTTCGCGCATGTTCTGTGCCGGGGCTTGCGCGGCGGGAGTGCCGCAGCAACCGGTGGCCTGAGGCTGGTTATTGATCTGGAGTTTCATTTCCATGGCGAGGCTCCTGATGAAGAGGCTTCATTGACGGGAATCAAGGCTTTGCGGCAGGGTCAAAACAAACGCGCGGATTTCGTCACGCACGCGGCGGTAATGCGATAACGCCTCTTCTTCAGACGCGGCGTGTTCCGCCAGCTTTGGCGGGTCATCAAAACCCACATGCACGATCTTCGTCTTGCCTGAGAGCCACGCCGGGCAGCTTTCATTCGCATGCCCGCACACGGTGATCACGTAGTCGAACGCCACATCCTTCACCGCATCGACGGTTTTGGAAGTCTGCGTCGTGATGTCCACCCCGGCTTCGCGCATCACCTTCACGGCATTGGGGTTCAACCCCTGCGCCCTCACCCCGGCGGAGTAAGGTTCAATCGCATCGCTTTTAAGCGCGCGCGCCCATCCCTCGCCCATCTGGCTGCGGCATGAATTACCTGTGCACAAAAACAAAACCTTCAGTTTTCCCGATAGCACGATGACACCTCCACAAGGTCCATTTCTTTCACACAGCAGAGCTGCTTGGCATCCGCCACAACGGTTTTTTCATCCTTCAGTGATTCCAGCACCCAGGCGATGGCCTTCTTGGCTTCCGGCGACGCATCGCAGCAGGCGAGCTTGAAATAGTGCCACCGGCCTTCCTTGCGCCGCTCCACCAACCCGGCCTGATAAAGGATGTCCATGTGCTTGGAGACGGTGGAAGGGGCCAGCTTCAGGACGACGATGATCTGACAGAGGCAAAGCTCACCCTCCCGCAGTGAGACCAGCGCGCGAAGACGCGTCTCATCGGCAAGGGCTTTAGTGATGGAGAGGAACTGTTTCAAACATTACTCCGTTAATTCGTCTTTTAACGAAGTATAGAAATGGGTGCTGGGAAAGTCAAGCAAAAGAGCCTCCTTGTCCAACGGCATCCCCGCACAGGTTTTAGAAACCAGCGTCAGCCACTTTTCGACTCAACTCCATCTCACTCGCCAGTCGCCGCCAAGATTCGGCATGCCGCCACCGCAGCACCAAACCCGTTATCGATATTTACCACCGTGATCCCCGGCGCGCAGCTTGTGAGCATCCCCAAAAGCGCAGCCAACCCCGAAAACGACGCGCCATACCCCACGCTGGTGGGCACGGCTATCACGGGCGCCTTCACCAACCCGCCCAGCACGCTCGGCAGTGCCCCCTCCATCCCCGCAATGCAGATGATCACACTCGCCTGGCGCAACTCCGGCAGCCGGTGAATCAACCGGTGCAGGCCCGCCACGCCCACATCGTTGATGCGCATTGTCGTGCGGCCCAGGGCCTGACAGGTCATCATTGCCTCTTCGGCCACGCTTTCATCGCTGGTTCCAGCCGTGACAATGGCCACCGTCCGCCGGGGCGCGTCCTGATTCTCCACCTTTTTTCCACGTTTCCCCAGCTTTGTGCCTTCCTTCACTTCTGCTTTGGGCGGCGTCCCCACCAACACCACGCCTGAGCGCGTGCCCACCGTCACCGGCCAGCGCGGCTCAAGCGTTGCTAAAAGCGCCACATGCTCCGGCCCGCAGCGTGTCACCAGCGCAAACGGGTGCGCTGTCAGGATGGCGTGGACGATTTCCAGCGTCTGCTGAGGCGTTTTACCCGCAGCAAACACCACCTCCGGCGTGCCCGAACGCTCTTGACGGTGCGTGTCCAGCACTGCGTAACCTAAGTTGAAATCGCCGCACGGCGAAATGTGCGAAATGGATTCTGTCGCTTTTAATTTCTTTTTTTGCAAATCTTTACGACTTTTTTTCTTGGCTTTTTGCATATTTGTAATTACGTTACGTATCTCAGTGCCATACAGGTGACACCGCGAGGGAACATAATGCCCTTGTCACATGTGTAACATGCCCAGCAGCGGGATCGCGTTTAACGCCTTTCCCTTTTCCGGGGCCTGCTGGAACTCATGCATGCGTCCGTCTCCGGCTGCACCACGCTGTGCCTGGCCGGAAGGAGGATTCCCTCCGCCGCCTTGCGACTTTATCACCTCCGTGCCTGATTTGCTTCTCAAAGGTTGGCCGGTCCCCCCGTGTCGGGGTGTTCCGTCAGTCTGTCATTGCGACAGTGCCCAACCTTCAAAGCCGCCGGCCCTGTTGATCGGGTCGGGCGTCTGCGCTGGGTGCCCATTCCGGGGACACCCCTCAGGCGTCCGCTTCCATCAGATAGGCTGGCGGCTTTTTTCTTGAGTGCGTGGGCTCACGACTCTTCAAAACAAATCATCCAGCGGGCTCGGCTTGGGCGGCGGACCCGTCGGCGTCGTCCACTGGTACCAGTAGTTGAGTGCCGTGCCCAGCGCCTGGTCGATGTTCTCCACCGTGATCGTCGGTACCAGGGGCGGGACCAGTGGCCCCAGCCCGCGTCCCTTGCCCGAGGCGCGCACAATGGCCAGTGTTTTGCCGTTGCGTTTTTCGAAGGTCACGGTGAGTTTGTCGTAGCTGAAGTTTTTGAGGCCCTTGATGCCTGCTCGGGCGTTCTCCACGCTCTGTCCCTGGATCGCCTCATCCACCGCCACCCCGTCGGCGATGTTGTCGATGGTGGTAGTCGTCGGGCCATCGAGGATCTTAAACCAACCCACATCACCGGGACGTGCGAACAGGAAGCCTTCCTGAATCACCAGCGGCTGGGGTGACCCGGGGGCGATGATGATCGGCACGCGGCCCCAGATGCCGCCGTCGCCCTCCAGCTTTTCCTTGGCGAAGGAGGCGAACAGGTCCTTGATGTTCACGTTCTCCAGAAGCAGGTCGGTGTCGATCTCCGTCTTGCCTGTGCGGTAGCGGAATGCCGTCAGACCCAGGATGCCTGTTTCCCCCATGCGTGCGCGTGTGCGTTCCAGCAGCACGGTGGTGGGGCTTTCAAGCGCGAGGGTGACTTCCGCATCATGCAACTGCACTTCGTTGAGCTTGATGGTTTTGGCGGTGATTTTCTGGCCCCCTTCGGAGCGCAGGGGGAAGAGCTCCGCCAGGACGAGCTTGCCGGTCAGGCCGGTGACTTCGAGGGCGGAAAGGCGGTCATTGACGCCGATGTCTTTAATCGTCACTTCACCGGAGCCGGAGAGCTTTTCATCCTGATAGTTGACTTGGGCCCATGCGCCCAGTGTGCCGGAGATTTCGGACGTTGCCGCGCGCGCGACGCCCACTTTGTCCAGGAAGCGGCCGATGGCGAAGGGGTCTTGCTGGTTGAAGGCGGGGAGGGTGGCTTTAACGGTGGCTTTCAGCGCGGGGGCAATCGTCGCCTGGGAAGTGATGTTGAGTTTCGCGCCGGTGACGGGTTCCCAGTTGAGCTGGGTTTTCAGGTCTGCGCCGTAGAAGGCGAGTTTGCCGGTGATGGGGGCCAGCGCCTGGCCTTTGTAGAGAATCTCCGGCAGCGCGATCTCTCCCATGTCTGTCGGGAGCGGTTTGGCATCAAGAACCCATTGGGTTTTGGCGGTGGGGCGGTAAGTGGTCACCACCGGCATAGTGAAGGAAGCATTCGCCATCTTCACCTCCTGCTTGGGAAGGCTCAGACCGAAATCTTTGAGCGATACCCGCCCGGCAAAACCCATCGCTTGCGGGGCCAGATCCGCACGCCCCTGAATGTTCAGGTGCGCGTCCAGGCCCTCCAGCCCATAAGCCGACAACTTGGCTTCGTGGATGTCCAGAGTGATGTCCGGCGTCAGGCGCACGCCCAGGGTTTTGGCGGTGTTTTCAATCTGGTAGGGCGTCAGCCCGGTTTTGACTGAAAGGGCCAGGGTGAGCGAATCCTCAGGTGAAACATTGGCCGTGAAACGCGGCAGGTTCAGCGCCAGTAAAAGCGCCGTTTGATCCAGTGCCGCATCCGGGGTCTGCGGCTTAACCGTGATATCCAGCGTCGCCGGCCCGGTGAAGCTCACGCGGCTGGATTTGGCCGCCTTCGCCTGCGCGCTCATGCGCGCTTCACCGGTGGGGCTCGCCTCCAGGCGCAGTGTTGTCGCATCGATCCGCGTCTGCGCCAGCCACTCCTGCGGCGTCTGCGGCATCGTCCCCGGCAGACGCACCACCACCGGCGCAGTGCCCTTGATCTCCAGCGCGCCCGCCAGCGAGGAATCCGCGCCGGAGGTTTCAGACATCGCCAGATAGGGCGATGACACCAGCCACTGCAGGCGCGGCCTGTCCGTGGGCAGGAACCGCTTATCGGCCGCCTGCGTTGCGGCAGGCTGAGTGGCGCTGGGCTGCGTCGTGCTTGGCTGGGTGGGGGCGGAATCCATCGGGGCCACAGGCAGCGTCAGCGCCGTCTGCCCGCTCTTGCCGTCGTACGTCAGGCCAAACGGCAGGCGGAAGCGCACATCCACGCTGTGCGTTTTGGCATCCCCAAGGGGAATGTCCATGGCTGCGTGCCCGCGCACAACTGCGCGGCCAAGCGAGAGCGATGCGCCCTCGTCGGTGGGGGGTTTGTGCCATGAAAGGCCAGATTCAACCGCGCTGGGATGGCCGATCTGAAACATCGCCGCGCCAATGGGCAGCGTGGCGCCTTCAATCTCGTTTTCAGGGTAGGCAACGCCAGGCTGGCTGACCCATACGCGCAGGCCGGCGAGGCGGATGTCCGAGCCGGCGTACCCGTGGCTTAAATGGAGCTTCTGGGCTTTGAGGTCCAGAATGCCGATCAGCTTGCTCCCCTCCGGCGTCGCCGCCAGCCAGAGGGTGTCGAAGAGGAGGCTGGCTTGATATTGATGCGTATCCAGCCAGTAGCTGGCGGCCACGTGTCCCTGCGTGGCCATGCGCAAGTCGATGCGGGTGCCCAGGATGTCCGCCAAGGCTGAGGGAAGGGGGGGCTTGGCGGTCATGCCGCACGCGAAGTCGCACGCGGCTTCGATGGCGCGGTTTTTCCCGGCTTTGCCAAACGGCAGCGAGAGCGTCGCATTGCTCAGCGAAAGGTTCGCATCCACGGCAAGGCCTTCCGGCCCTGACATCTTGAAGCTGGACGCCGTCAGCGAGAGACGCCCGTCCCTGGCTTCAAACTTGCTTTGCACATCCAGCGTTCCCACGCCCAGATTCACCCGGTTGATCTGCCCCGAGCCGTTTAGCGATTTGAGTGCGTATCCCGGGCCAAAGCGCGCATCAAACCCCAGCCCAGCCGTGTTGGCGGGGGCTTTGCCGTCTTTGTCGGGCGCGGCCATGGCCGTGGCGGATTGCATGTTGATGCGATACGTCGGTCCTTCGGCGGTTTCACGGGCTGAGAGCTGCACTTGGATGAACGGCAGCGATTTCACCTGAAATGGGCCTGTTGCCGGCGCGGCATTGGCAGGAGGCGCGTCCGGCTGCGGGCCCAGGTGGACCAGAATGTCCGCATCGTCCAGATCCGGCGCGATCCATCCATTGATGTACGCCGGCACCAGGGCGCTGTCGAGCTTGAACTCCACCGCCAGATGCTGTGAGATCGCCCGTACAATCGGCTCATCAAACATTGCAGCCGGTGCGCCATCCACCTTCTTAATCGAACCCGACGCCGCCAGCCGCGCCTTCCACCCGTGGATGTCCACCACCACCGACGATGCTTCCAGCGTGATCTCATCCACCGGCAGGGTGCTGAGGTCTTCGTCTTTTTTCACTGCGGTCTGCGTGTCGTCGGCAGGCTGGGTCTCCGCCTTCACCGGGTTAATCAGTGGATTTAGCCCGCCGTAATCGATCTTTCCGTCCCGCACGCGCAGGTAGAGCTCCGCGCCGATCAGCCGCACCGTATTCACCCGCCCGCGCACCAGCGTCCACGGCGTGAAGTCGATGGCCACCGCGCCGATGGCGCTTGGGTCATCCTTCACCACCCGGACGTTCACCACGTCTAGCCGGTAAAGCGACACCGCCCTCAGTTCATACTCCGCATTGCCCAACCCCGCCGCGGTCAGCGCCCGCTGAATGGCCCATGTGGTGATCGGCGGTACCACAAACACGTAGAAAGCCAGTACCACCGCCACCAGCGTCACAAGCGTGATGGCCGTGCGCTTGAGCCAGGTCCGGTAGCGTCTGGGTTGCGTGTTTGGAGGTGTGCTCAAAGGATCAATCCGACGAGGTGCATTTTGTCGACACGCCCATCTTAGACCGTTTTTGGCTCCAAGGGAGGATCAAAAACCACGTAAACACCCATCAGGCAATCCCGGGTGGGAGTCTTCTGATTCCTGCTTCACCCCGAATCTCGAAACCCGTCACTTCAATCTGGTCTGCGCCGAAGCCGCGTGGCCATCCAGGCCCTCGGCCAGCGCAAATGTCGTGATCGACTCCGAAACCTCGCGCGGCATCCCCTTGTCATAGTGCACCGTGCCCGAACGCTTCAGGAATGTATACACACTGATGCCCGACGCAAAGCGCGCCGTGGTCCCCGTGGGCAGGCAGTGGCTGGGGCCCGCGTGGTAGTCGCCCGCGGCCACGGGTGTGGCGTCGCCCAGGAAAAACTCCCCGCCATTTTTGAGCTGCGCCAGAACCACCTCCGGGTTTTTCACCGCCAGGTTCACGTGCTCTCCGGCCAGACTGTCGGCCACTTCGATCGCCTGCGCAACATCCTTCACCAGGATCGCGCACGACCACTTTTCAAACGATTGCCGAATCGCGTCCTGCCGGAAGCGCAATTGCGACTGCCGCGAGATCTCCCGGTTGATGTTCTCCAGCACTTTGGCCGACCACGAAATCAAAAAGCACCGTCCCGGGTCGTGCTCGGCTTGCGCGATCAAGTCCGACGCCACCCGATCGGGCCGCGCGTCTTCATCGGCGATGGTCACGATCTCACTGGGCCCGTAAAACCCATCGATCCCCACGCGCCCGCTGAGCTGCTGCTTGGCCAGTTGAACAAAGATGTTCCCTGGGCCCACGATCATGTCCACCGGTTTGATGGTGTTGGTTCCATACGCCAGTGCGGCCATCGCCTGCGCCCCGCCCACGCGGTACACCTCTTCGATTCCCAGCAGGCCGCACGTCGCCAGCACCACATACGACACATCTCCCGGTTCCTCGCCTTCGCGCGTCGTCGGCGGGGGGGTTACGAGCTGAATGTTCTGCCGCGGCACGCCCGCCACCATCGCCGGCACCGCCAGCATGATCACGCTTGAAGGGTAGCTCGCCCGTCCGCCCGGCACGGCCAGCCCCACGCTCGACACAGGCGTGAAGCGCATCCCCAGCTTCGCCCCGTCGATCTCCACTGGGTCGTGCGCCCGGGGAAGGATGTGCGTCTGATACTTCGTCACATTCTCAATCGACCGGTCAATCGCCCGCCTGAGCAGTGGCTGCTCCATCTCCAGGCGGTACACCGCCGCCTTGATTTCATCCATGGACACCTTGATCCGCGCCACGTCAAAGGCCGGATCGGTCCATTTTTTCATGTAGTCCACCACCGCGGTGTCCCCCCGCGCTTTCACATCCGTAAGAATCCCCGCCACCGTCTGCCCGGCATCGCCCGTCCCCGATGCCGAAGCCCGCAGGTCATCGAGCTTCTCGGCCAGCATGGCACGCCCCGCAGGCGTGGCAAGATCAAAAATCAGTAACGACATCGCATCATTCCTTGGAAAAAGAGCCCTTATTGTACGCCAGCCCGGGTGGCATGGCCCGGCCCGAAGGCGGTTGTGTCTTGCCTATGCTTCTAATTGATCCAGCAACACTCTTTATCTCTTTCCCCCCAGAACCCAAGACCCAATACCCAGGACCCATCTTCCACACCCATCTTCCTCCCGTGACACCCTCCAGCCAATCCGCTAAAATCCCCCCTTTGTCCAAAGCCCTCACTAAAGGTTGACCCATGAGCGGATCGGCATCCACATCTGACCCCGTCGCCCACGGCGTGCTCTCCGACGTCAAAGACGGCTTCATCGTCCTCTCCGTCCCCGGCACCGACTACCGCGTCCACCTTCAGGTCGCCGCGCCCATCGACGCCAAAATCGGTGACCACATCTCCGGCACCATCTACGGCACCGCCAAGCGCATCGACATCATCCCCACTGGCGGCCGCTTCATCGACCCCGTCTATGGCCGCCCCCGCCGCCTCCAAGGCCGCATCACCGCTCTCGACCCGGTCAAGAACACCATCAGCGTTTTTGCCGGTCTCCCCTTCCATTGCATCATCATGGCCCCCCAGAAAACCAGCGGCTTTGAACTCGGCCAGATGGTTGCCTTCGATATCGAACGCGGCGCGCGCTTTGAACCCGCCGCCCACGCCCACCATTAAAGATTTAAAAAGAAAGTTTCCATGAGCAATCTCAAGCGGGTCCTGGTCACCGGCGGCGCAGGCTTCCTGGGTTCCCACGTGTGCGAGCGCCTTGTCGCCCAGGGGCATGATGTCATCTGCGTCGACAATCTCTTCACCAGCCAGAAGAACAACATCCACCATCTGCTCAAAGCCCCCAACTTCGAGTTCATCCGCCACGACATCGTCCACCCCATCCACCTTGAAGTGGACGAGGTCTACAACCTCGCTTGCCCCGCCTCCCCCGTCCACTACCAGTACAACCCCATCAAGACGATGAAGACCTCCGTCGTCGGCGCCATCAACATGCTGGGCCTGGCCAAGCGCACCCGTGCCAAGATCCTCCAGGCCTCCACCTCGGAAGTCTACGGCGACCCGGACATCCATCCCCAGCCTGAAAGCTACCGCGGCAACGTGAACCCCATCGGCATCCGCGCCTGCTACGACGAAGGCAAGCGCGCCGCGGAAACCCTCTTCTTCGACTACCACCGGTCCAACAACGTCAACATCCGCGTCGTCCGCATCTTCAACACCTACGGCCCGCGCATGCACCCCTTCGACGGCCGCGTCGTCTCCAACTTCATCATCCAGGCCTTGCGCAACGAAGACATCACCATCTACGGCGACGGCTCCCAGACCCGCTCCTTCTGCTTCGTCGAAGACCTCGTCGACGCGATGATGGCCATGATGAACGGCCCGGATTCCTTCGTCGGCCCCGTCAACATCGGCAACCCCGGCGAATTCACCATCCTGGAACTCGCCCAGAAAGTCATCAAGCTCACCGGGTCCAAGAGCAAGATCGTCCAGCTCCCCCTCCCCGCCGATGACCCCACCCAGCGCAAGCCCGACATCACCCTCGCCAAGGCCAAGCTCGGCTGGCAACCCAAGATTTCCCTCGACGAAGGCCTCCCCAAGACCATCGCCTACTTCGCCTCGCTCGATCTTTCCAAATTCCGCAAGCCCACCAACCATACGGCGCACAAAAACACCGACGATATGTCCAAAAAGAAGTAAGTCTTTTCACTTTTCCGGAGACAACCATGGGTGTCCGCGGCCTTTACCTGGCGCTCTTGCCTTCTCAGGTTGAGACGTTGTCTTCTGCCAAGAATGACGCCGACCTTATCGAGATGATCAATGTGTTGAGTGAACACGAGTGGGGCGAAAACACTCAGGAGACCGACTCCGCCTGGGACGCCATGCACCGCTGTCTCACCGATGGTAGCCTCGATGCTGGTAAAGGGGAGTACCCATTGAATCTGGTGGTGTTGGGAGGCAAATCGCTTTTGCGTCAAAGCCCTGACCAAACTGCCGCGTTGGTTACCCCCCAGCAGGTGGCGGATGTGTCCAAAGCCTTGGCCGTGCTTCAAAAAGAGTGGTTTCACAAGCGTTACTTCTCGTTGCTTGCTCCCAAGGGTTATGACGGCCCGCTGGACGATACAGATTTTCAGTGCACCTGGGATTGGTTCACCGGGGTCCGCGATTTTTATGCCCGCGCCGCGCAATCCGGCCGCGTTGTCATTTTCACCCAATGGGGTTAATGGCGACCTGATGATCCTGAAACATTGCCTTTTCTTGCTTCGCGCCTTCGCGGTGAAAATTCCGTCTCTTAATTTGTCTTCGCAAGCTCCTCATTCAGCTTCGCCTCGTCCCACACCGGAACATTCAATTCCTGGGCCTTGGCCAGCTTGCTCCCGGCTTCCGCCCCGGCGATCAGGAAATGCGTCTTGGACGACACGCTGCCCGATACCCGTCCGCCCAGCGCTTCCAACCTGGCCTTCAATTCGTCCCGTTGATACCCAACCAGCGTCCCGGTGATCACGATCGTCTTGCCCGCAAACGCGTTGTTGGTTGATGCCACCGGCGCGGCCGACGGCTCCGGCTGCGTGCTCGCCAGGCTCACCCCCAGGGCCTTCAAATCCGCCACCAGCGTTTTCCCCGGCTCGGTGTTCAGGAAGGTATGCACCGACTCGGCGATCTCCGGCCCGATTCCCGCTTTTTTGCCGCCGATTTCAAAGTTCTGCAGGTCCGCCACGCTGGCCGCGCTCAGCCGGTCGATATCGCGGAACTGCTTCGCCAGGGTCTGCGCCACACGGTCCCCCACATGGCGTATCGCCAGGCCCGAGAGCACTCTTTCAAGGCCCTGCGTCTTGGAGGCCTCGATGGCGTCCATCAGCTTCTGCACCTTGCGCTCGCCGAACCCTTCAAACGTCCGGATCACTTCTTCTTTTTCATGCAGGCGATAGATGTCCGGCACGCTGTTCAGGAATCCTTTGGCGTGCATCAGGTACACCACTTTTTCACCCATGGTGTCGATGTTCATCTGCTTGCGCGAGGCGAAGTGGATGATGCGTTCACACACCTGGGCGGGGCAGGTGGCGCTCACGCAGCGCAGGGCCGCTTCGCCTTCCTCGCGCACCACCGCTGCGCCGCACACGGGGCAGGCGGTCGGCGGCTCGGTAGGGGGGGTGCGCCTGGTTTCGTCCACCCCTTCCAGCACCACGCGCACCACCTGCGGGATGATCTCCCCGGCTTTTTCGATGATCACCAGGTCGCCTTTGCGCACGTCCTTGCGCCGCACTTCGTCGATGTTGTGCAGCCCCGCACGCTTCACCGTGGTGCCCGCCAGTTCCACCGGCTCCAGTTCCGCCACCGGCGTCACCGCGCCGGTTTTGCCCACCTGCCAGGTGATGTCGTTGAGCCGCGTTTGCGCCTGTTCAGAGGCATACTTGTAGGCGATGCACCAGCGTGGCGCCTTGGCCGTGGCGCCCATTTTTTGCCGCAGTGCGAAATTGTCCACCTTCACCACCACGCCGTCGGTGTTGTATCCCAGCGTCTGCCGCGTCTTCTCAAACGCTTCGATGAACTTCCACACATCCTCCGGCCCGCCGTTGCGCGGCTCGGTGAGCGCATTGGTGGGGATGCCCCATGCCGCGATCTTCTTGAGGAAATCCAGGAACGACACGAAATCCGCCGGCACCATTTCCCCCATTCCATGCGCGTAAAACTGCAGCTTCCGGCTCGCCACCACCTTGGAATCCAGCAGTTTCAATGTCCCCGCCGTGGAGTTGCGCGGGTTGGCGAACATCTCTTCCCCCTCCGCCTCCCGCTGCTTGTTGAGCGCTTCAAAATGCTTGTTGAGCTGGAAGATCTCCCCGCGCACCTCCAGCACCTGCGGCACCGGCCACGGCGTCTCCGTATTCAGCGTCAGCGGGATACCCCGGATCGTCTTCACATTGTGCGTGATGTCGTCTCCCTTTTGCCCGTCCCCCCGCGTGGCCGCCAGCGCGAGCCGCCCGTTTTCGTACCGCAGGTTCACCGCCACCCCGTCCACCTTCGGCTCGCACGTCATGTCCAGCGCCTTGAGCCCTTCGGCGAACAACCCCTCCGCCGGCGCATCCTCACCCGCCAGCTCCACCACTCGCTTGTACCAGGCGTGCAGGTCTTCCTTGTTGTACGTGTTGTCGATGCTCATCATGGGCCGCGCGTGCGGCACGGTCACAAACCCCTCGATGGGCGCGCCCCCCACGCGCTGGCTGGGCGAATCCGGCGAGAACAATTCCGGATGTTTCCCCTCCAGCTCGATCAGCTCCGCCAGCAGCCGGTCAAACTCGGCATCCGTCACCTCCGGCCGTGCTTCCACGTAATAAAGCCGGTTATGCCGATCCAATTCCTTGCGGAGCTGCGCGATGCGTTGTGCTTCTTGTGTCATGAAGGGGATTTTAACCCCGTCTCCGGGTGCCACATTGCAGGCGTCTTCGCCTGCGATGTGTCTTGGCACGCCAACTTCAAGTGAACGGCCATCTCTCACCCACCAACCTCTTTTCTTCGCCACTACCCACGACCCAATACCCAGCACCCATCCTCTTTACTCCAACGCATACTCCACCGTCACCACCGCGCGCACCCGCTTGGACCGTGAGGACGTATCGCTCAGCCCTTCATCCGATACCTCGTTGGAGTGCACCGGCGTGACCTGAAATACGCCCTGGCTGGCGCTCCTCATTTGTCCCAGCTTCGTGCCCGACGGCCCTGTCAACCGTGTGGCCCGGTCGTACGCATTGCCGGAGGCTTCGGAGATCATCTCCATCTTCATCTCCGGTAGTTTCGTGCACAGGTATGACGGAGAGGAAGCATCCAGCTCCACCCCCTGGGCGATGAGTCCGCTCGCATCGCGCGCCGCGCGGGCCACCTTGTCCACCTCCGCTCCGGAACCGGAGATCGCAAAGGATTGGCTCAGCGCGTAGCGTTCGATTTTGTTGGTCGCCCGCCCCTCTTTGTCCTGCTCGAAGATCTTTTGGATCGACACCGGCCCCAGCCACACCCGCTCCCCGGTAAACCCGTTCTTCGCCAGGTATTCCACCAGCTTCGCGCGGCTCACCTCCAGCTCCCTGTACGCATCGGTCATTACCACCGCCCGCGCCTCCACCCCGCCGCTCCACGTCGCATAATCGGCCTCCACCAGCCGCTCCGCCGTCCCCTTCACCCGCAGGCTCTGATCGCGGATCTTCACCCGCTCCAGGCTGCGCGTCGCCAGATGCGTCGAAAACACCACCGCACCGGCGAAAAAGACGCCGACGATAAGCATGCCCAACCAGTTCCCGAATGATGGCCTCGCCATGTTTGCCTCCGTGCAAAAATGCGTGATTCAGTGCACAAAACGTGCATGAAATGTGAATATCTCCCACGGCTTCCTGCCGCGGTCTCTATTCATCGGCCACAGTCGATGCACCCCATGAACCCATCGCCCGGAATCTCACTCCCCGCTGACACCGCGTCTGATAACCATCGCCGTAAAAATTCCCACGGTTCATCTGGCCAGACCCCAGACCATACCCTACGCCCCAGCCCCCGCACTTTTCTTCTTCCCCCCCGACCGGCAATCCAGACACATCCCATAAATCGTGATGTCATGACCTGACATTACAAACCCCGCCGGCAGCAAACCCTCCAGCCCTGGCACACACCCCAGAAGCTCAAACACCTTTTCACAATTTGTGCACCTGAAAAAGTGATGATGCACCGGTAGCGCTCGTTCATATCGCGTGTTCTCCCCCGGCAAATTCACCTCCCGCAGCCACCCATCCTTGGTCAATTCACCCAGCGTCCGATAAACCGTGGCGATCCCCAGCGCTGCCAGCGCGCTCTGCCCTGCCTCCAGCACCTCGCCCGGAAGCAGCGGACGCCCCGCCTTCTCAAACACTTCCCGGATCACTTGCCTTTGACGCGTGCTTCGGATCACCACCGGCTCCTTTGATACTTATGGGGCTGCTTCTTGATTCTTATTGATAGTTGGTTATCATTACCCGGCTCGCCTCGCAGTTAGCCGTGCGTCTTTATCCTACCGGCGATTGTTCCGGGTTTGATTCCTCAGGGCCAGCCTCATGCGTTATCTCGCCGCGGTTATCGTCACCCTTCTCCTGATCGCAGGCTTCGCCTGGGCCATGAGCAGGGCCGGCACACCCGCGCAAAACCCTGCCGTCGCCATTCCCCCCGGCATGCTCCACGTCGTCGTCAGCACCCCCATCCCCGGCGATCTCGCCAAGCGCATCTCAGGCTCCGATGCCTATGTCTCAGTCCTCATCGCCCCCCGCTTAGATGCCCACCAGTACGAACCCACACCCCAGGACGCCTCCCTGGTCGCCTCCGCGGATGTCGTCATCATGGTCGGCGCAGGCTTTGACGACTGGATGGCCAAGCTCGCTCAAAACGCCCGCGCCAAGGGCACCGTCCTTATCCTCGTCAATGGCATTCCGGAAGTCGCCGCGGCAGGGGGGGATCCCCACTTTTGGCAAAACCCCATCCTCGCCGACAAAGCCGGCCATCTCATCGCCAATGCCCTTTCCACCGCCCGTCCCGCCTCCAAAGAGGCTTACCAGGCAAACGCTCAGGCCCTCTCCAAAGACCTTGCGGATCTTGACGCCTGGATCAAAACCCAGATCGACACCATCCCCGAATCGCGGCGTAATCTTTTCACCCCACACGATGCCATGGGCTACTACGCCTCCCGCTATGGCTTAAAAATCCTCCCCGGCCTCCAGGGCCTCAGCACTGGCGAGGAAACCGACCCCAGCGCCAAACGCGTCTCCAGCATCATCCAGGAAATCAAAGCATCCGGCGTCCCCGCCATCTTCGGCGAAGCCGGCCAGCCCGACGACCACGCGGGCCACAACCACGATGCCCACGACCACACTCATTCACACGCCCACTCCCACACCTCAAACCGCCTCCTCGCCCGCATCGCCAAAGACGCCAACGTCAAAATCGTCCTCGGCTTAAACACAGACTCTCTGGGCCCCTCCGGCTCCCCGTCTGACACTTACCTTAACCTCATGCGCGCAAACACCACCCTCATCGTCAACACTCTCAAATAGCCTGTTCGGGTGGTCGGGGTGCCACGGGCTGGATTCTGATCAGACCCGTACCTTGTTCTTCTCTCGCCTTAAATCCGCGCAAATTCGTTATAGATCGTTTTTCCTTACATTTTCATTACCAACAACTTGATTCCTTCCCGTCCTCTACGTCTTATTCTTCAAAGCCCAAACTTTCTGGAGGACCTCATGACACCCCGTATCCCCATCCTCGTCGTCCTTATAGCCCTCCTCCTCACCTTCCACCCCGCCCACGCCTGCTGCCCCGCCCCGCGCGGCTCAGAGCCCGCCGTCAATGCCGACCAAACCATCATCATGCTCTGGGACCCCAAAACGAAAACCCAGCACTTCATCCGCCAGGCCTCTTTCAAAAGCCAGGGTGAAGACTTCGGCTTCATCGTCCCTACACCCTCTCAGCCTCAGCTCAGCGAATCTGGCAATGAAGCTTTCGCGCTGTTGGACAAAATTACCCAGCCACCTGTGGTGGAACAGTCTGAGCCGATCTCCTTTCCGCTCGGTTGCAGCCGTGAGGTTGCCAGAAGTGACGCGAAGTCAGCCGCCGAAGTCCGCATCCTTGAAGAAAAACGCGTCGCCGGCTTCGACGCCGTTATTCTGGAAGCTGATTACGCCGCCGCACTCAAAACCTGGCTCTCCGAGCATGGCTATGCCTACTCCCCCCAGGTGGAAACCTGGGCCGCGCCTTACATCGCCGCCCACTGGAAATTCACCGCGATGAAAATCGCCAAAGACAAGGAAACCGGCGCGCTCGAAAACGTTGCCGCCTCCGCCCTTCGCCTCACTTTTCAAACCGACCGTCCCCTGTTTCCCTACCGCGAGCCCGACCCGGAAGCTGCCGCCAAAACGCTTTCCGCTTACTCACGCCTCCTGAAAATCTACTTCATCGCAGACGCCCGTTATCAAGGCGTCCTCACCCCGGAAACGCCATGGACGGGCCACACCGTCTGGGCCAACCGCTTAAGCCCCACTGACTTGAAATCAGTCACCTCTGCACTCAAGCTCCCCGACGCTCCCGCGCCCGGGGGGACCTGGCTCACTGTCTTCGAAGACAACTGGCCTTACCGCGCCGCCCCCGCCGATCTCTACTTCTCCCCCGCGCCCACTCAGGAAATCGTCCACCCCAAACCCATCATCAAATGGGTCGCGCGAGGCGTAGACACCTCCCTCCTCATCGCCGTCGGCCTCTTCGTCTGCGTCCTTGTCATCGTGCCCGTTGTGCGTTCGCGCATCACCCGCAAAAAGCCCAGCTCTTCTCTCACATCTGACATCTAACCTCCTACATCAAACATCCTTTATCACTCCAGCCTTCTCCATCCCCTGTTACCCTGCTCTTCATGATTCCCAATCTCTCCGCCGCCCTCGAACTCGCCCCCGGCAAAAAATCCGGCTCCGTCTGGATCCACTCCGATCTTCAGCTTTCCAAGCCCGCCCTCGCAGACCGTGTTCTTGCGGATGCCGTCGATGACATCCTCTCCCTTGATCTCAACCTCTCCGCCGCCTTCTGTCTCGGCGACGCTCTCTGCGGCAAATCCGAGCCCGACCTCAACGCCGTCGCCCAGGCCACCCTCCGCCACAACACCCGCCTGGGCATCCCCATCTGCTACGTCATGGGCAACCACGAGCAAGACCTCCGCCGCGCCGGCATTAACCATTACCCGCTTTTTGAAATCGCTCAATCCACCCCCAACTGGCACACGCTCGAAAACCTCTCAGACTTCTACTTCGCCCGCAGAATCTTCGGCACCCTCGTTGTCTTCATGGGCGACCACGCCGGCCCCGACTGGTGGACTTCGCACGGCAATGTCGAAGGTCCCTTCCCCAACCATTACCCCCACACTTCCTCCGATTACAAAGTCCTCCGCGATGCCATTGCCGCGCACGGCGGCCCCGCCATCACCGTCTCTCACTATTCCTACCCCGGCGGCCAGCGCCCCTCCCGCCTCCAGGGTGAAATGCTTCCTCTTCCCTCAAACCTCCTCACGCATTGCTACGGCCACGCCCACATCGGCGATCTCGTCTGGAACAAGGAATTCCCCTGGCTCCGCGACAATCCCGTCACCGGCCAGCCTCTGCGCCAGTTCAACATCTCCGCCCTTGAAACCGACCGCTCTCCCGGCAGCCACTCCGCGATCCTCGACTTCGACACCCGTGGCCCGAAAACCCTGCGCATCCGCTGCCACCAATCCAAGCAATGGCTCGACACCTTCCCAATCGCCCGCTGAATGACAGAACCTCTGAAATATTGATGCCGCTGGCGTCTGCGCCAGTGTTTCGTTGGACCTGCCAAGGAATCACCCCAGCCTCCCTGTTAAAATCTCCCCACTAAACCAAAGGATGCCCCATGGTCAAAAAGCCCACCAAAAAATCTGTCGCCAAAACCAAATCCAAAGCCATCAAGCCCGCCAAAGCCCTGACCCCCTCCCCCCGCATCGGCATGCGCACCGGTGAGGCCCTCGTCGAAGCAGACCAATCCTGGTCTGCCGCCGAACCCGAAATTGTCATCGGTGAGCTCGACGGCCCCGTCGGCCACGCCATCGCAAACCTCATCGGCAATCAGGTCAAGGGCCACACCAAGGTCTGGGCCATTCTCAACTCCGACGTCCAAGTGAAGCCCGCCACCCTCATGGTCAGTAAGGTCACCGTCAACAACAACAAGTACACCAATATCCTCATGGGCAGCGTCCAGGCCGGCATCGCCAACGGCGTGCTCGATGCCGTGCGCGCAGGCGACATCCCTATGGACAAGGTCTATGAGATCGGCATCATCATCTCCGTCTGGCTTGATCCCTCCGTCGTCGACGCCGAGGATCTCGACCACGATGTCCTCTTCAAAGTCCACCGTGAAGCCACCGCCAAGGCCATCAAAAAGGCCATGCACCACGAACCCAAAATCGAATGGCTCCTGGAAAACCAGGACAAGGTTCCCCACTACTTCCACGAGCTGGGCAAAAACAAACAACTGTGAACAACCCTGAAAACCCATCGAAGCTCACACCCGGCCGCGTCGTCCTCGTCGGCGCAGGCCCCGGCGAACCCGGCTGGATCACCGTGCGCGGCTTGGAGTGCATTCGCATCGCCGATGTCCTGGTCTACGACGCCCTCGCCAACCCCGCACTCCTGGACGAAGCCCCGCCTCACGCCCAGAAAATCGACGCAGGCAAGCGCGCCAAGGAACACAGGCTCACTCAGGATCAGACCAACCAGCTCCTGGCCGATCTTGCCCTCTCCGGCAAATTCGTTGTGCGCTTAAAAGGGGGCGATCCTTACCTCTTTGGCCGCGGCGCGGAGGAAGTCGAATTCCTCGCTTCCAAAGGGGTCGACTGCGAAGTCGTCCCCGGCATCACCTCCGGCATCGCCGGTCCCATGGCCGCCGGCATCCCCGTCACCCACCGCGACCACGCCAGCACCCTCACTTTCGTCACCGGCCACGAAGACCCCACAAAAGGCGCCAGCAACATTGATTACCAAGCCCTCGCCCGCATGATCGCCGTCGGCGGCACGGCATGCCTCTATATGGGCGTCGGTCGCATCGGCGCCATCAGCGCCACACTCATCTCCTACAATCTCCCGTCCGACACCCCCGTCGCCGTCATCCAGTGGGGCAGCACGTCCAAACAACGCTCCATCCGCACCACGCTCGCCCAGGCAGAGGCTGATATCGCCGCTGCTGGCCTGGGCCCGCCCGCCATGGTCGTCATCGGCCGCGTCGCCGCCATCGACGCCCCCGGCCTGGATTTCTTCACCCGCCATCGCCCGCTCCTGGGCCAGCGCATCCTCGTCACCCGCACACGCCAGCAGGCCTCAGAACTCAAGGCAAGCCTCGCTGCGCTGGGTGCGGACGTCCTGGAAGCTCCCACCATCCAGATCCAGGCTCCCGACGCCTGGGACGAAATCGACCAGACTGTCCGGGACGCAAAAAAATTCGCCTGGATCGTCTTCACCAGCGCCAACGGTGTCACCGCTTTCGCCGAACGCCTCTTTGCCTCAAATCTCGACGCTCGCCATTTGAACGGCATCAAGTTCGCCTGTGTCGGCCAGCAGACCGCCGATACATGCCGCGCGCTCCTGAGCATTACGCCGGATCTGGTTCCCACCCGCCAGGTGGCCGAATCGCTGGCAGGCGATCTCATCGCCTCTCAGGACATCAAGGGCAAGGATATCCTCCTCTTCCGCGCCGATATCGCCCGCCCGGGCCTGCCGCTCCTGCTCGCCAAGGCCGGCGCACACGTGCATGAAGTCGTCGCATACGAAACCAAGCCCGCCGACAGCCTCCCGGACGACGTCCTCAAAGCCCTACGTGAAAAAGCCCTCCACTGGGTCACCTTCACCAGCGCCTCCACCGCCGCCAATCTTGTCACCCTCCTGGGCAACGAAAAAGACCTCCTCACCCACGTGAAGATCGCTTCAATAGGCCCCATCACCAGCCAGGAAATCCGCAAGCTCGGCTTCCAAGTCCACTTGGAATCCACAGAGGCCAGCGTTCAGGGTCTGGCCGATGCGCTGGCCAAAAACCGGTCTTGATTTCTGACACAACCCAAGACCTAGAACCCACTACCCATCTTCAGCTTTCTCACTTTTGCAACACTTTGCCCCTCCAAGGCCATTGAGATCGCAAAACAATCAGCGAGAATATAAGACGTTGCGCCTCCACGCATTTTTTCAAACGCACCCAACGACGCCGGACGCTTCCCACGATGGCACAGCCCGACCAGAATCCTTTTCTCTCCCTCTCCGGCCAACCCAACCGGGTCGCTATCCGCCGTGCCGGCGTCCAGGACGTTGCCGCTTTCGGCAAGATCATTAACGACTGCGCCGAGTACGGCCTCATGCTCCACCGCTCGCCTTCGTACCTTTACGAACACGTGCGAGATTTCCACGTCTGCCTCGTCGACGGCAAGGTCGCCGGGGTCTGCGGCCTCAATATCGTCTGGGCTAATCTCGCCGAAGTCTATGCCCTCGCCGTTTCCCCCGATTTCCGCAGCAAAGGCCTGGGCAAGCGCCTCGTCCTCACCTGCATCGATGAAGCCGAGGAACTGGGCATCAAAAAGCTCATGACCCTCACCTACGAGAAGGAATTCTTCCATCGCTGCGGCTTCACCGTCGTCGACCGCATGTCCCTTCCCCACAAGGTCTGGAGTGAATGTGTCCGCTGCCCCAAAAACCAGGCCTGCGATGAAATCGCCATGATTCGCGAGCTCGATGTCCCCGACCTCTCTCCCGCCCAGGTCATGGAGCCGCCGCTCTCCAGCTATGACGTCCCCGTCCCTCTGGTCATCCGCGGCCAACCCGCCGAAACCCGTTGATAACCTGCCTGGGTGGAATGGTACGGACCCAAGCTGTGCTATGTCTTGCCCAAACCGCTGACGGTTTTTGATCCCGCCTTTTCTCTGACCAGACCCTAGACCCCAGACCCTGAACCCTTCTTTTCCGGCGTTGCCGCTCTAAGCCGCTCCACCACATTCACAAACAGCTTCGTCTGAAACCGCATCCGGTTCCACGCCAGCGCGATGGTCCGCGTCGGCTTGTCTCCATGCAGCGATTTGTAAATCCGCTGCGGCGAGGTATCCGCTCGTGCCGCCATCTCCGGAATCATCGAGATCCCATGCCCCAGCCGCACCAATTCCTGCACCATGGTCAGTTGATGAATCCGCGCCGTCACCAGCGGCGAAAACGCATGACGCTGGCAAAACGCCAGTGTCGTTCCTGTCAGGCAGTGCGCCTCGTGCAGCAGCACGAAAGGCTCGCCCGTCAGATCCTTAAAGCTCACTTTCGCCTTGCTCGCAAGGTGATGGTTGGGGGCCATCACCACTTTCAATTCCTCGGTGAAAAGGGGCTCCACATGCAGGTTCTCCTGCTTGATCGGCATCGCCAGCACCGCCAGGTCGATCGCTCCCTCGGCCAATAAATGCAGCGTCTCCTGCGTCGTCTCCTCGCGGATGGTGATCTGCGCCTTGGGGCATTCCCGCGCCAGCTTGTCCAGCACCGCCGGTAAAAAAAACGGCGCAATCGTCGGGATCCCCGCCAGCGTGATATGCCCGGCGTCCGGCTCGTCGATCACGCTGTTGGCCGCGTCGTCCACCAGCCGCAGTATCTGGTCCGCCCGTTCCTTGAAACGCACCCCCGCGCCCGTCAGCCGGCTTCCGCGCCCAAGCCGCTCGATCAGCGGCTGCCCAAGCTCCAATTCCAGCTTCGACACCTGCTGGCTCAAAGACGGCTGCGACACCCCGCATGCCTCCGCCGCACGCGTGAAGTTTCCGAGTTCAGCCAGTTTCACAAAGTATCTGATCTGCTGTAATTCCATAGAAGCATCCTATCGCCAAAAACTTTTGCAAAGCCCTTGACTCGGTATCACCTGCATCATACGGTGGGGTTGTCCTCTTAAGTCAGGTGCCCAGGGCAGCCGTGTGCCAGGCCCATTTGTAACGACTCGGACCACGTGAAAAAAGGAGCTTCGCCATGACGCGAAAGAATCGGATTCTCACCACCACCGCCATCGTTGCCTGCGCCTTGACCGGTTTCACCATCGCCCGCGACCACGCAGCCCTCAAGTCGCAGCCCGCCGTTCCTCCTCCCTCCGCAACAGAAACCGGCAAAACCTCTTTGGCCCCTCAAACCGGTACCACCCCCGTCGCGCTGGCTGTTGCCGATCAAGTCTCCCGATAATCCCGTGCCTCTGCTCGGCTTGCCCGCAAGTGTCCCGTCGGACCCTCGAAGCACGCGATAACCTTCGCGCATAACTTGTGCCCAGGGATGGATCTGATGTCCGGATCTATATTCCCGGAATGACTCATTGCTTTGAGTGCCTGCTGACAAGGCTCCTCAGGCATTCGACCCGCATGCAACCACTCAAACCCGGCTCCTCCAGCCGGGTTTTTTATGCCATTTTTATTGCCATCGCTCCCTCCACCGCGCCTCCAATCTCGACTGGCGCGCTTGCAACTTATGCCTTCCCTCGTGGTCTTTCGCGAGGGAAGGCATAAGAAATACCTATTAAACCCATCACTAAAACATATTGGACCTATACATTCCCTACCTCTATTGTTTGTTCGTGAACTCAAGCACGCCTGGTAAAGAAAAGGAAAAAGCCATGGCAAACGCAAACGTCCTCGAACTCAACGAAGGCAACTTCCAAGACCAAGTCCTCGCCTCCGCCAAGCCCGTCCTCGTCGACATCTTCGCGGATTGGTGCCAGCCCTGCCGCATGCTGGCCCCCAAGATCGAGGAGATCGCCGGTGAATACGCCGGCAAGGCCACCGTGGGCAAGCTTGATATCGAAGCTTCCCGAGCCATCGGTGAAAAGTACAACATCACCGCGCTCCCCACGGTTCTGGTCTTTAAGGGTGGTCAGGTCCAAAAGCAGATCGTCGGCTATCGCCCCAAGCGCGATTATGCCGAGGCCATCGACGCCCTTCTTTGATCAATCTTCCCTCTTGCCTCCCCAAGGTGCGCGCGCCCCCCCCGCGCGCAACCTCCAAGGCCCGGCCCATCAGCCGGGCCTTCTTTTATGAGAATCAATTGATAACTAAAACCTATCAAACCCATTGCTGAGAAATATTGGACCTATAGTCTCGAAAGCTCTAATGTCTTGTATATAGCCCTCGACTGTTCCTCCGATCAGAACTCCAAAGACCAAAAACAGGCGCCGGTTCGTCCCGCCGGCCACGACGCCTGAATCTTTCCTCCCACCCCAATCCCAGAGGCCCTTATGAAACGCACCCTCTCCCTTGCCGGCGCCGTTCTGCTGGTCGCCTTCTCCCCCATCCTCGCTCAGGACAAAGCACCCACCCAGATGACCGAAGACTCCGGCACACCCATCGGCAACAACCAGAACTCCCGTACTGCCGGACCCAACGGCTCGGTCCTTCTCGACAACTTCCACCTCATCCAGAAACTCTCCCGTTTCGACCGCGAGCGCATCCCCGAGCGCGTCGTCCACGCCCGCGGCGTAGGCGCCTTCGGTGAATTTGTCTCCTATGGCGACCAATCCGAATTCACCAAGGCCCACCTCCTGGGCGCAAAAGACCGCAAAACACCCGTCTTCCTCCGCTTCTCCACCGTCATCCACCCCAACGGTTCGCCCGAAAACCTCCGCGACCCGCGCGGCTTCGCAGTTAAGTTCTACACCCAGCAGGGTAACTGGGATCTCGTCGGCAACAACCTCCCCGTCTTCTTCATCCGCGACGCCATGAAGTTCCCTGACATGGTTCACTCATTAAAACCCTCCCCCATCTCCAACCAGCAGGACCCCAACCGCTTCTTTGACTTCTTCTCTCATCAGCCCGAGAGCACCCAGATGCTCACCTTCGTCTATTCCGACATGGGTACCCCCCGCACCCTTCGCGAGATGGACGGCTTCGGCGTCCACGCCTTCAAATTCGTCAACGCCCAGGGCAAGGTCCGATACGTCAAATTCCACTGGGTCTCCCTCCAGGGCAACAAAACCTTCACCGCCGATGAAGCCGCGCAATCCACGGCTAAAAACCACTCCAACCACACCGAAGACCTTTACAACAACATCAACGCCGGCAACTTCCCCGCCTGGGAATTGAAAGTCCAGTACCTCGACCCCGCCGATCTCGACAAGTTCGATTTCGACCCCCTCGATGCCACCAAAACCTGGAACGGCATCCCCGAAAGCACCGTCGGCAAAATGACACTCAACAAAGTCCCCGACAACTTCTTTGAAGCCACCGAGCAATCCGCCTTCGACCCCGGAATCCTCGTCCCCGGCATCGAACCCAGCGAAGACCGCCTCCTCCAGGGCCGGCTCTTCAGTTATGCCGACACCCAGCGCTACCGCGTCGGCACCAACTACCTCGCCCTCCCCGTCAATAAACCCATCGTTAAAGTCGTCAACAACAACCAGGACGGCTTCATGAGCGCCTCCGGCCGCAGTTCTGATGTGAACTACGAGCCCAGCATCACCAACCCCACCCCAAACGGCCGCCTCGACGATTCCCAATACGAATACTCCAAGGCCCCCCTCACCGGCACTGTCGAACAGCGCTCCATCACCAAAACCTTGAACTTCAAGCAAGCTGGCGAACTCTACCGCTCCTTCACCCCCCAGCAGCGTGCCAACCTCATCAAAAACCTCGCCGGCGACCTGGGCAAAGTGAAGAATGACAAGGTGAAACTCACCATGATCTCCCACTTCTACCAGGCCGACCCCGAATACGGCACAGCCTTGGCCAAAGCCCTCAATGTCGATCTCAACCAAGTCACCGGCATGATCAAAAAGTAGGGATTGGTGTGCCATGCTCTCGTCCGCGTGAGCATGTCTTGCTTCCCTTTCCCAACTTCAAATAAGGAACTTGCTCATGACCCGCAAACAAAAAATCCTCTCCGCCACCGCCATTGTCGCCTTCCTTGGCACAGGCTTGGCCATCGCCCACGACGTCGCTGTCTCAAACGCCCGCGCCGCACGTGAGGCCGGTAAATCCGCCGGCCTTTTCTGCCCCCTGGGTCTGGACAAAACCGACACCACCGCCTCTCAAAAACCCAATCAACCCGCCGTCACCCCCATCGTCCTGACCAACGCCGATATTCAAAAACTCCACCTCATCGCCTTCGACGCCGCCCGTGAAGGCGACACCCAGACTCTCGCCGCTTACTTCTCCTCCGGCTTCGACGTCAACGGCAAAAACGCCCGTGGCGACACCCTCCTCATCCTCGCCGCCTACCACGGCCAGGAAAAAGCCGTCGAACTCATCCTCTCTCAACCCAAGGTCGATCTTGATTACAAAAACAACATGGGCTTCACCGCCCTCACCGGCGCCGTCTACAAGGGTTTTAATCCCATTGTCCAGCGCCTCATCGACAAAGGCGCAAACGTCAACACGGCCAATGGCTCCGGTCAGACGCCTCTGATGTTCGCCGCACTCTTTGGTCGTGAGCAAGCTGCCCGCCTCCTCTTACAAGCCGGAGCAAATCCCGCTACTGCCGACAACACCGGCAACACCCCGGCCACCCTCGCCAAAGCCCAGGGAAACCAAACCATGCTCGATCTCCTTCAACCCCTTAAAAAATCGCTTTGATCTGTTCGCCTCTTCCAACTTTCTCAGGCTGGGTGTCTCCAGCTTGGACAACCCGCGTCGCCAATGCGCGGGTTTGTTTTATTTTCTACCACTACCCGGCAGAACCCCGTCCTCACTTCGCCTTCCCCACCACCCCCGCCAGCCGTCCGCCCGCTCCCTCCAAAAGCCCCCGTGCTGCCCCCGCGTCCACCCCGCGCAGACCCATCACCAACGCCACCTTCACCCGCCCTTGGGCTTCCTTCAGCAAGTGCTCTGCAGCAACCCGCTCTACGCCGGTTTGCCCCTGAATAATCCTGCACGCCCGATCCACCAGCTTCACATTGCTGGCTTTCAGGTCCACCATCAGGTTGCCCCACGTCTTGCCGATGCGCACCATTGCGCCGGTGGTGATCATGTTCAGCGCCAGTTTCGTCGCCGTACCCGCCTTCATGCGTGTCGACCCCGTCACCACTTCCGGCCCCACGATCAGTTCCACCGCATGGTCCACCAGCGCATGGTCTTCCTTGATATCCGCCATGCGCACACATGTCACCAGCCCCGTCGCGCACCCCGCCTTGCGCGCCATCGCCAGCGCTCCCCACACGTACGGCGTCGTCCCGCCCGCCGCAATCCCCACCACCACGTCCTCCGCCTTCAACTTCAACCGCTCAAACTCACCCGCCGCTCCCGCCCGGTCATCCTCCGCCCCTTCGACAGCCTTCCTCAGCGCCACATCGCCTCCCGCAATGAGCCCCACCACCATCTCTGGATCTGTACAGAAAGTAGGAGGGCACTCCGATGCATCCAGCACGCCCAATCGCCCCGATGTCCCCGCCCCCAGGTAAATCAGTCGCCCGCCCCGCTCAAACCCCCACACCACGCGCTCCACCAGTCCTGTCAGCGCCGGCACGGCTTCCCGCACCGCCACCTGCACCCGCGCATCCTCCGCATTGATCAACCCCAGCACACCCGTCGTGTTCAGCGTGTCCAAATCCATAGACGCCGGGTTCCTGGCTTCCGTCGGCAAATGCCCCCGTTCCTGCTTCAAACGTGTATCTGTCGTCATGGCGCAAAAGGATACCCACTGGGAGCGCTTCCGGGGGGAGTCCCGCCGGGTTCCAATCACCTTACTCCACCGGCATAAGTGAACAGCCTTTAGCCAATGGCCCCGCACCCACAACAAAAAAACAGGCCGCGAAGAAACCCTTCGCGGCCCGCTCTTCAATTCTTCTGATTTCAAACGCTTAAAACTCTGCGTCTTCGATCCAGGACTCAGGACCCTGGACCCGCGACTCCAAACGTGTTTTCACGTTTGGCTCAATTCTTCACATCCGTCTTCTCGATCACATCGTCCACCAGGCCATACGCCTTGGCTTCCTGCGCTGAGAAATACCGGTCGCGTTCAGAATCGGCTTCCACCTTCTCGGGTGTCTGCCCCGTGTGCTTGGCCAGAAGCTCGTTAAGCAGCTTCTTGGTCTTCAAAATCTCTTCCGCCTGGATCTGGATATCCGTCGTCTGGCCATACACGCCGCCGTAAGGCTGGTGAATCATCACCTTCGCGTGCGGCAGGATGAACCGCTTGCCCTTGGTGCCCGAAGCCAGCACCACCGCGCCGCCGGACATCGCCTTGCCGATGCAATACGTCGCGATATCGCAGTTCAAAAACCGCATCGTGTCGTAGATCGCCAGGGTGTCGTCCACGCTGCCGCCGGGGGAGTTGATGTACAGGTTGATATCCACGCCTGTCTTCTGCTGCTGCAGGTAAAGCAGGCGCATGATCACCGACGTCGCCGAGGAATAATTGATCTCGCCGATCAGGAAGATCACCCGGTTTTCCAGCAGAAGCTCGTCAATGGTCATCTCACGGTAGCGCTGCATTGGGCCGGAGTTCACCGCCCCCGCCGAGCCCTGAATCGACGGATAGGACTGGTGGCCCAGCATCGGCTGGCCGGTTACCTGCTGAGTGCCATGGTTGCTGAAACCCCCGGCCTGGGAAAACGCGCTCAGCACCGCGGGATTGGTCATCAATGGGTTGAGTGGACGGCTCATATTCATCTCTCGTTCAATAATGGCATCTCTGAACTTTTCAACGCACACACGCGTCGGTGAGTCATAATAGCGTCCGATTTTTCAATCGTCGGCCCCCGAGCCCACTCCCCGCAAGATTTCCCCTTCATGCGGCTCTCTTTATTCCGCAACCCTCGTCTTGGACAAGTGCCCGAATCTCACCGATGCTTCTCTGGTCAACCTCGCCGGACATCTCACCCTCACCAACCTTCAAATCACCAATACCAAAGTCACCAACGCTTCCTGCGTCTTGATCTCGCAACTCCCCCATCTCGAAGAAATCACGATGGACAACATCACCGCGGAGGGCTTGCAAACCCTGCTCACCTGCAAAACCCTCAAAGTCGTTCGCTGCTACAGCATCACAGTTCAGGAGAAAGACCGCCTCAGAACCCTCTATCCCGCCATTCATTTCTACTGAAATCATTAAATCGGTACCCACAAATCACGGTTTTACTGTTTGCGCCCCAATCTTCATGCATTCTTTTCATGGACGTTAAACCCGGAATCCAATAGAATTTAGGTGATCGTGCAGGCATTTTTCATGTCAATCGCATGTGCTTTCGCGCGCGGCTCATATCACGGAGGTTCCATGTCCAGTCCCTCGTTTTTTTCGCGCCGTCATGGTTTCACGCTTGTTGAACTCCTGGTTGTCATCAGCATCATCAGTGTGCTTCTCGCCTTGATGTTGCCCTCCCTTAAAAATGCCCGCCAGGCCGCCCTCGCTTCCCGTTGCGGCTCGCAACTGCGCCAGTCCGGCATCAGCCTCATGCGCTACGCCGCCGACCACAAGGACTGGGGTCCCGAGCGCGTCTATCTCAACGGCAACGCCTTCAGCGGACGCTGGATCAACGACTACCTCCCCAACCCCACCGTCCTGCGTTGTCCCACCGACACCGTGCGCCCCAGCGCGCCAAACGCCATCGGCGGCCTCCTCATCAATTCCAACACCATGGTCCTCTCTTCGTATATCCACCTCTTCGGCACCGGCGGCTGGCTGGGCTCCACCTCCACCACTGACGACCATGACCACTTCTATGGCTGGAGGGTCATCTATACCAGCAGCCATTGCGGCCTCCCTAACCTCGGCTTCCTCAGCCGCAGCGTCGCCTACACCAACAAGAACTTCAATACCACCCGCATCAAAACCTTCCCCACCCCCGCCCTCCAGCCCATCGCCACCGACGGCTACAATCCCAACGGCGTCTACTTCAACGGCGCCGTCCCCTTGAACAGCCCCCCCGCCACCTCTACCTGGGCCACCAACCAGCGCAATGTCATGCACCCCGAATATGATGGCCTCAATGTCCAGTACGCAGACGGCCACGTCACTTGGCTCAAAGAAAATCAGGTCACTCTCCGTTTCACCACCGGCTCCGGCAGCGTGACCGATGTGTATTGGTAAGAATGGGTCTGCCGACCGGCTGAAATTTTAACTGAATGTTTACCCTGGCCCTTGCGAAACTTCCGCAAGGGCCTTTCTTTCTACCCTTCTTGCGCGGCTGTTGTGGCTTTTCTGTACAGGCTTTCCCATCCCCTGTCGCCTCTGATAGACTTCCAAAACTTCAGTTATCCTTCAGCGATTCCCCTTCAGATCGGTTCTCTATGCCCATCAAAACCCTCCTCGCTCTCCTCCTTTCCGCATCCCTCCTGGCCGGTTGCGCTGCTTCGGGCTCCGAATCATCAGGACCCTACAGCGCACCGACTCAAACCCAAGCACTCCCCGGATCCTTCATCTTCGTCGAGCACGGCAAACCCAAAGCCGTCATCGTCATCTCCGACGCCGCTTTCAAAGCCGAAATCGCCAAACCCTACCGCGGCGTACACACCTCCACCGAATCCAAAATCAAACTCGCCGCCACTGACCTTCAGACTTACATCCGCAAAATCTCCGGCGCCACGCTCCCCATCGTCTCCGACGCCTCACCTGTCTCCGAGTCCGCAGGCGCCATCCTCGTCGGCAACAGCAGGCTCACCGCCAAAGCCGCCATCCCCCAGGGCATCACCACCCGCCGCGCCGAAGAAGGCTACCTCACCCAGTTAAATGGCAACCGCCTCATCCTTGCTGGCAACGACACCGGCCCTTACTGGGGCTCCTACTACGCCGTCTGCGATTGGCTCAACCAGCAGGGTGTCCGCTGGATCATGCCCACCGAGTTTGGCGAGGTCATCCCCCAAAACCCCACCCTCTTCCAAAACCCAATTTTCCAAACCACAACCCCCGCCTTTAAAGTCCGCTCCTGGTGGTGCAACCAAACCGCCGAAATGGGCTACCAGGAAGCCCTCTGGAAGCTCCGCAACAAGCTCACCATTGAGGAAACCGAATTCGTCGGCATCCCTGGTGATTCCTACCTCCGCTTCTACATGCCCGACGAAAAACTCGCCGCATCCCGTCCCGAGCTCTTCGGCAAAAACCTCAACGGCACCGTCAACCCCCACATGCCCAACCTCTCCAATCCGGAGGCCGCCAAGCTCGTCGCTGACAAGGTCATCACCAAAATCAGGGAAGACGAAGCCAAAGCCAAAGACGGCAAAGGTCTCAAACCCTTCTCCCTCGGCTTTGCTCCAGACGATGGCTATTCCCTCGACTTCTCCGAAAAAACCATGAAGGAAATGAACCAGTCCTTTCCCGACTGGATTGGCCGCGAAGGCGTCGTCAATGAAGCCAGCATCTCTGAAGAATGGTTCATCTTCATGAACCGCGTCACAGAGGAAGTCAAAAAAACCTACCCCGACTTCATCATCACCACCAACGGCTACGCCAACCGCGCCAACCCTCCCGAAGGCGTCAAGCTCGATCCCAATCTTGGCGTCATGTACGCCTACATCTGGGCCGATACCACCAAACCCATGAACAGCCCCAAAAGCTGGCACGGCGCAGTCGTCGGCGCTCAAATGAAAAAATGGGCCGCACTCTCCCAAACCGTTTTCCTCTACGAATACCACCTCTCCATGCTCGTCACGGCTCTCACCCCGGTGCCGCAAGTCCGCAAACAATACGAAAACTACAAGCTCATGAAAGAGTGGGGTGTCGACGGCTTCTTCAACGAAGCACGCCAGCCTTATTTTGAAGAAGGCATCGTCACCCGCTACATGCGCACCAAGTTCTTCTGGAACC
>CAZGOM010000014.1:0-57742 GCA_964527265.1 uncultured Phycisphaeraceae bacterium
GACTTATCCCCTATTTTTTGAGTAGGGAAAAGGTGACGTCAACAGGGGCAAGAGCGTCTTTTAGTGCAGACCTTTTAGGAGGAACTGGGGGGGGGGGGGGGGTTCAAGGTTGGTTTTTTTTCTCTATAAGTCTGACCTACCCCCATAAAAGTATACCCTAAAAATAGGGGGCATGTGTCACCGCATGACGTCATACCAAAGGTTTGGGTAAAAACACCAGAGACACCTGACATGTGAGATGAAACGTTGCCCTCCTAAACCCGCAGAGGTTTGCAGGGTCACTAAGTAACCTCAAACTTGTAAAAACGAAGAATGGGTGGGTTGGGGTGGAGGTCAAATTAAGTTTTTATAAACAACCAGCATTTCAGCAGCTTTTAATAAGTATGCCCTCATGATTCAAAAAGAGAAGACGCATCCAGTCATCCGACTGATCGAAATTATCCAGCTTTGCCAAGACCAGTCCTATGTGGATGGCCATTTTGGCTTTCGTTTGTAATCCTTTTACCGATTTTAGCAATCGTGTGTATTCTGTGGCTTCCGATTTTGATAGCGGACCGATTGCCAATTCCGCGGCCCACGCAGGCCCGCGCGGTTTTGCATTCATCTCGCGGACATCCAGCAAAGGCGTAGTTGAGATGATGACTCTCGTTTGTACATTAAACACCCGCGATGTGCGATGCACAACTCTCTCCTCGTCGACCTCGCTCTTATCTTTGATGGCGCCCTTTATCTCGTTCGCGTGTGCAACAGACGGTCCACTGGTCGTGCGGCACACGATCACGACCCAGAACCGTTGAACGAACATGTCGCACTCTGCGAGCAGCGGCGCCGATGGCGGCGGAGGAGTCCGAGTCAGTGGAAATGGGGGAGGAGGAGGAGGAGGCGGGGGCGGGAGCGGTATGAAGAAGAACCCTGCCACCACTACCGGCAATCCAAAGTTGAAGCGATTTACTCAGCTGCAATTTCGTTCGATGACTTTGTCGGACGCGGTACGGATTCCGACAGTCCTGTCCGCCTCAACACGCGCGCCAGCCCCGTCTCCGTCGCCCTCAACGTCTCCCGCGCCACCACCATCGATGCGCAACGGGGAAACGGGCGTTCCTCTGCGCTCCAAAATCGCCGTCTTGGGGACGGTGCCGCAGGACCCCATCCCTCCTTTTCAGCAGAAGGCCAAGAAGCGTTTGCGGCCGATGACGGAAGTGACTGAGGACGCGCCTCGTGAGGAGCACGGCGGCGCAGTTGACGACAATGATACGCGCCTTCCGGCGCGTCCCGTCGAGCGTCTTCTGGGGCAGAAGTCCACTTCTCACTCTGCTCGCAAGTGGAAAAAGCCCAAACGCCATCAGTTGTTGGATGAGGAAGCCTCCGGCGACGACAGCGACGCGGACGGCGGTGGCGAACTCGACACGGCTTGGGATGCGACCAATCTGGATCCCGACGAGTTCATGGAGATCAACAGTTGTGAGGGTCAGATCGTCCGCCTGAAGGGGACGCTCGCGAAGATCCTGGAAGAGGCCAAGGTCTCGGTGCGGGCACTACAAGCTGAGCAAGAACGGGAGGGATCAGCTCGTGACGAAAAACGAGTGGTCGAACTGCGGGCGAAATGCGGCGAAGCTCAACAACGGATCACGAAATACACGAAAGCAATTGCCGCCCACGAAGGTCGTATCGCCGAGATCCGGGCCAAAGCGGATAGCTTCATCAACGACGCCGAAGAATCCGACAGTGAACCGGACGAGGCGGTCGTTATGGACGACACGGAAACCGGCGGCCAGTCTGACGGTGCAGAAGACGACGAGTCTGAAGTGGCCCTCGACAGGAAGATGGATGGCGACCGGGACATCGCCATGTCCGATGCGGCAGTGCGAGACCTCGTGCGCAAGCCGGAAATGACCGAGAAAGAGGAGGCACGTGCTGCAGCCATACTCGAACAGAGTCGGGCATTGGCTGCAGCTCGCAAGCGCGGCGCGCAAAGTCAAGTCGAGGCAGCGGCCGACGAAGATGCCGACGCCAAGTGCAACCCGATCGCAAAGATTGAAGACTGTCCTGACATCTCGGCCATCGTGTTCCAAGTCAGCAAGCTGGCGTTAGTCGGGCGCTCGATGACCGATAAGGAGAGCTGGGCGACGGCCATACGACAGATCCGGGACGAAAACGTCACCCACTTCACCCGCCAGCGCCGTGCCGAGAGTGACTATCGCTACTGCTATCGCTACACGACCGAACAGGCTCAATGGGAAGTGGCCGCGGACACTATCACCGTCATGAAAACAGACAAAAAAGGACGACAGGTCCCGCTGGTCGTCTATGCCGATCTGGCGGTATCCGGCCCCAAGTCCGCTAAGCTGCGCTTCATGCGAGCCTACAGCGGTCCGTTGGAGGCGCTCTACAATCGATGGGAACTGTACGCCCACAACGGCATGAGCGCGATCGACACCATCCTTCGCGACTTCATCAGCGACCCGGCGACGCGCAAGGCCTGTTGGTTTGGCCTCCTTCTTTTGCTGCGCGTCTTCCAAGTCAGCAATCCGCACACATGCTAACGACTCTGATGAATAAATCCCCCCAATGGGTCACTGTGTGCGCAACTGCCTGTCTCGTTCGACTCATACTCGCCCTTCTTTCGCATCTGATTCTCCCTACTCCCGACCTATCTTTGCCCCACCTCTTATGTTGATCAGATGGCACTCTCCAATGTCGTGTTTGACATTCTTGCGACGGACGACCGCAAAAATTACTACATCTCCACACGAGTGGATGGTTCGTTGGGCCCGCAACTCGAAGCGCTGACGCAGAAGCTCATCCGTAAGGAGATTATGCCGCATGGCGGCAAGCGCGTGACCTCGCCGCCTTCGCGTGGCCACCACATCACTCTGTTCTATGGCTGTACGCCCGCGCTGGGAGCGGCGGCGATCACCGCAACTCGCAGTATTCCGCTCGACTGGAAAGACTGTGAGCTCGAAACCGATCCGGAGCCTCTTGGCCCCATCAACGCGAAACGGGACAACTCGCAGGCCTGGGTCGTCAAGGTCAAGTCCTGGCCGAACCTTCACAAAGCACACGAAGTGGTGAAGGTGTGCTGCATCCAGGATGAAGCGGAACGTGCCCAGGCCCGTAAGTTCCTTCCTCATATCACACTGGCCTATGTGCAGGATGCGCCGCAAGCCAATGCCGAAGGACGACCGCATTAAGTTTGATTTGTCTCGTCGTCATCCTTAATTAAAGAACGTGCATTTTCGAAAGAGGCACCTTCCATTTCTCTTTCTCTGTCTAACGCAGCTTTATTCTTCATCGCCCCTCCCTCCCTCCCCCCTCATCACTTTGCTTGCAGATGGCTGCCCTCGCGCCCACGGCTGCGCCTGCTGCCCCGGTTCCTCCCGCGAAAGCCACTGACAATTCGTCGGCTGCGCGATCGACGGACGACAAGAAGGCTGCCGAACCTGCCTCGGTTGTCGCCACCGAATTTTACCCTGCAGAAGATGGTTGTGAGTGGTACCGCGGGCGCAATGCCCGACGCATCGTCAAGACACCGGGGGCGGTGACGCCGTATCGCAGCGAGGCGATTCTTCGTGACGAACTTGTCGAGGTGATGGGGTGCATGTACGATGGCGTATTCGGCATTCCCTGTGCCGTCCTGTCGGTGACTCTCGATCGGTCTATATGCCATCCGCTCGTTCACGCCTTCCAGCGTATGGAGGCATGTGCGCCGATCACAATCTCGGACTGTCTGCGGGGCTTCGCAAAGCACAACTCTATCTCCTCCGAGAGCTTTCTGATCTCGCACATCTACATGATGCGGCTTCTGTTGCGTAACCCAACTTTTATCTGCAACGAACGGACGATTCACCGCCTCGCAGCGGTGTGCCTGCTGGTGGCTCACAAATATCACGACGATCTCCCGTATGACAATCGCACCTTCGCCGAGTTTGGCAAGCTCAGGCCGGCCGAACTCAACCGGTTGGAAGTGGCATTTGTTGGCCTGATGGAATATGACTTTTGGGTAACTCCGAAAGATTACGCCGCTTTTTATATGGCATTTTGTGATCATATCGCGTTCCGTAAACAAGAGCAAACGACTAAAAAAATATAGGATGGCCACACGACAGGGAGAGAGAGCGCGCGATAAGGAGTCGAAGGATTGGGTTCGCGCTTTGATGCGATTGATTAGTAACATCACCGTGCCAATGTTACTTTTTGTTGCGCACGCGCTGGATGGCTTTTACTGTGAGTCTCATTCTAACTCTGTCTGTCTTTCACACCTTCGCTGTGTCGACAGATGGCCGATGTTAAACTCCCCCTGTTTGACGTCCAGAAGGGACGCGAACCACAGACTACGTCTGCTCTCGTGGCTGCGGCACAAGCGGCCGCGGCTACTTTCAAGCCCGAATACATGCCGAAGCGCCAGGGCGACAATGCCATGGACGTGATCATGTCGCTCGATGTCGAAGTAACCGGAATCAAACCGGTCGTGCACCAAATGGTCGCATTCGGGGTCGTGATTGGCCTGGGCGCGATCTGGCCCAGCGGCAAAGCAACCAAGGCAGGGCCGCTGGTGCTCGAGAAAAAGCGTTGGTGCCTCCCGGTACCAGCCGTGGCCAAGACGTTCGAGCCTCGCTGCGCGTCCGAGTACTGGATGAATTCCGAGCAGCGCAAGCAGCTGGAGCAGTTCGAAGCCGAAGCCAAACAAAAAACGGCCAAACAATCGTTGCTCGAATTCGTACAACTGGTCGAATCGTACGAAAAGAGCTGTAAGCTCGTCTATAAAGTCGCCGACAACGTCGCATTCGACTTTGGGTTCCTTCACGAGGCCATGGTCCGTGAACTCGACCATGTTCCTCTGTGGATGTCGACGGTTGACCAACTGACCTATGTCGGAAAGGTGCATTCGCCGGTCGAAGCTGCATTCGATTTCCGCAAGCGCGCCGGTGGAGGCAAGTTCGCAAACTTCTGCTACGACAAGGACCTGGCTGCGCAGGCAGTCGCCAAACTGACGCCCACTCAACACGACCACATGCCGGACAATGACGCGGAGGTCAACTACTACAAGACGTGGCTCATGATGTTTCACGATGCCCCGTATTCTGAAATCCTGAATGGCGGTAAGGCCGGCTGATCAAACGACCCGGAAGAACCGTCCGTCCCTCTGTCGACATCAATAAAAACATCCATGACAGATGTTTAATAACCACATCTTGTTCGATTTTATGGCGCAAATGCACACACCAACTCTCTCCTTCTAACCATTGTTTCTGCTTCCGTTGCGTTTGCCGTCCACAGGGAAACGTGCATCCGATTGCGTGTGTACAGAATGGCATCGGTTAGGGCAACGCACAAGAGGAAGATCAACGACGAAGTCCAGGACGAAAAGGAGCGGCAAGCTCTAGACGGATTACTCGGCCTGTCGACGGAGAAGAAACAGATGATGAAGTGGGTCGATGATGATGACGCCCCGAAAGAGGTGGTCGCGGTGGACCTCACTGAGTTCGATCGCTTCGTCCCAGGCGCGGCCGCACAAAAACCTGTTGGGTGGGCAGCGACTCCCCACGAGATGCGTATGGAACTGATACGGGTCCGCAACTTACATAACCTGCCGAGTGAAATGACGGGACTTGTTTCCGAGTACGCGGAGCCGTGGCAGGTGCGGCTTCAGCACCCCTTCACCGTGCCCTGTACACTCAACGCGCACCTCGCCGCATTCACGATCCGTGAGCCTCTCGCGGTCAGGATGCTCATGGGCGAACAATGGCTGCCCGGCGCGGAATCTCGATGGATGATGGGCTGCGATTTCGTCCACTCCACGCCTTCCGCCATACGGGGCACATGGGTTGAGCGCGAGAACATGTACGCACATGCGCCGGTGCTCATCAATTTGGCACGTTCCGCTATCCTCATCAAAAATCGTTCGCTTTTCGCGGCCTTTTTGGAACGTCCACTGAGTCAATGCCAGAGACGGTGGTCTGTCGCTTTTGACATTTTCAATTGGGCGCCTTCTGACAATCTCCGAGTCAGATTGAGTATTCGCACCGAAAACAAGGCGACGACTCTGAATTTTGACGTGACGGACGAAATCTGGAGCAACACCATCATGAACCTCCGGAACCCGGGCATTTATCGATTCGCCTATTATGGTAAACACCAATACTTCATTCGCCCTCACGTGCGCAATAGGCATCGCTTCGTTTTGTTTTTCAATTCTCGACAGGAGGGGCTCGAGCTCTCGCTTTCGCATGGCGGCGAAGCAGTACTGTTGCCGGTGAAATGCAACGACCTGCCATTATTGTTCGAGTTTATGATGCATGCAGCTGGCGGAATGATAACGTTCAATGAGAATCTCTCCCTTCTCGATTTCGAGTAGAGGAAAAAGATCCACATTCCACCTCCCATCCTCCCTCCCTCCCCCGCATTGTTATCATTCATTCCCGTCCGCCGGTGTGTCTATTGCTAAAACAACACAAACCAAACAAACCAACCAACGAACAGTTCATCATGATGACGACCTCACCTTTGCAGCCTAATTCCATCTCCTTCCTGTTCGTTTCTTCAGGTGTGAAGCGATGGACCAGCACAGGCCTGTACATCGATACCGTGCGTTGGAGAAATGGATCGCGAACAAAGTGAGGTCGTTCGCGGCCCAGCAGCCCGACACGGTCGCACTACTCTCGTCACGGGGCATGCCCGCAGAGATCATCAATCTCATCTTCGAGATGTTGGTTCCCCATCCTGTCATCCCACACCCAAACGATTACATGCTTATAGGGTCACCTCCGAAAATGTTTGAAGGAGTCAGGGTGCCACCCCAATCTGGCGGCCGTTTCGAAAGCAAGAACGACGACGGTACATACACATGCGGCCGATGGTGTCTCGGCGGGTGGGCGGTAAATTTCGGCATCTGTGTGGACTGCCCCGGTGACGGACCATACGGTACCCACGCCCACAACTGGCGGCCGATCAGTCGTGAATGGCTCCAGCGTACCGATTACAACTGGTCCGACCTCGATCTCAAAGGAACGGCATTGTTGCACGCGGTCTTCTTCGATGTGTGCCATCAAGAGAGGATGCGGGCCGACTTGATCGCACAGGAAAATCTCTCTCTTTGCAAATTGGAGTAGACGAAAACTGATCCAAACTCCGCTTCCCATTTCTGTCTCTCTCTCTCTCTCTCTCCTTTTATTATTATTCATTCTCCTCCGTCGGTGTGTCATCGATCAAACAACACAACTCTCGCACTCATTCTCTCTCTCGTACACACACAAACCAACAAACAAACGAACAGTTTGAGATTGTTTGAACACGGCTGTCACATACGCAGTCCCTGACCGTTGCATCCGAATTGCTTCCGACCCGATCCGATCTGATTTGTAACTTGAAAAGGCAACCGCCTTCTCAGATGAGCGATGACTGGTCCGAGCCCGTGGCGCCCGCGGAGTTGCCGCCCGATAACTTCGATGCGCTGAGGGCCGCACTCCAATGTGATGCCAAGAGGGAGACACCGGAATCACGTTTGGGCGGGGAGGAAGAAGAGGATGCGAAGAAGAAGGAGAAGATGAAGAAGCCGAAGGAAACTAAACGAAAACGGCCTCCGAAGCCACCATCCGAAACTGCGCACCAAGCGGGATCAGGGGCAGGCTCCCCACGCGCCTCCGCTACGAGTACAGGCAAAATGACACGCAAAAGGAAAATGGCGGCGGCTCGCCATTCTGGGCAGGAACTGGTCTCTTGGCGAAACGGCACGGCCGTGGTCCCACGCATCACTCTGCGCGATCCGCCGTTAGACTTGGACACGGCAGCCGCGCCCGCTATCCCGCCACCTGCGGCACTGAATCAACTGTCTGTTGCGGTTGCTCCTCCTGCCCCTTCTCTTGTTCCTGTCGTTCGTACGCATTTGTCCGCCAGAGGACGAAACCGACAGACAGTACTCTGGCGGCGCGATGCCGCCGGGATGAGGCTGTGTGCGCGCAATTCCTGCCCGAATCGCATTCAAAAGCAAGAATGGTACGCACTGAAACTTTGCGCGCAATGCCTGGGCGTGCATTATTGTCAATGGATTGGGTGTCGGAATGTCGCCGTAAACGGGTCGACTCGATGTGCCAATTGCTTGCGCGCAACCGCTGATAGTAAGACAGTCGACGCCACGAAGCAGTTGGTGCCCGATATGCTGGGGCTGGGCTATCACCAACAAAACGAACTGGTCGGCCCCGGCCGATTGGTCATCTCCGCGACACTCACCAGCCCGGAGGATAAGGATCACGGAACCGATCGTCCCGCCGGAGTGGATCGCGAACGCCTCTCGCTCTTAAAGGAGTTGCGCGAGCGGACGAAACGCTATGGATCACGGCGGTAAGTTTTTCTCTCTCACTCTCACTCTCATTCTCTCAAATTGTTCTTTTTTTCACTTGTGCGCGTAGCATTCGTCTATTTTGTTTTTCGTTCTTCGCGGAATGTTGAAATAAATGACAAACAAGACCTCGAGCGAGAGGGTGTTTGAGTACGCACGCAAATGTGTGAAAAAAAGGGCAATGCGCACGCACAGCTGTTTATTGCCCCGATTGGTTGGGGGGTCAGCCGAGCAATGATTTGCGCAATGATCAACCGAGAGACACCGCTCACAAACACACACACAGACGCACACGATTGTGCGAAGTAGAAGCCATTGATGGCTTACGACATGACCACGTCACCGTCGTTATCCACTTTCCCGGCGGCGGCGGCAGACGACGAGGAGGCACTTGGGGCCTTTTGCACGGCGAACTGCTTGCGGATTGCTGCGCGCAGAAAGATGGGGTCGATTTCGAAATGCGTCGAGAGCTCCATCTCGAGGGGACTCTCACCGGTTTGTTTAAATTGCCGTTTGCGATTCACCAGAGCATTCTTCGACTCCGCGATGAAGTCGGGTGCCGGTGCGTCGGTGGTCAACCACTCGAGCATTTGAATTGCGCTCTTCTCCGGCGAGTCCGGGTCGGACTCCGTGTCAGAATCCGTCTCGGGGTCCGGTGTGGGTATCGACCGCTTCCGTTTCCGCGACTGCGACTTCGAATCGGCCGCGGCATGGGGCGGGTTCGTGACCGGCGCCGAAGCCGGGCCTGAGGCAGAGGCAGAGGCAGAGGCAGAGGCAGAGGCAGAGGCAGAGGCGGAGGCAGAGGCAGAGGCAGAGGGGATTTGGAGATGCAACTGTTTGATCAGCGGCACCCGGTCGCCCTCCGACGCTGATCCGTCAGAGTCACCTTCCGACTCTGATCCGTCAGAATCGGCGGCGGCACGTGCCTCGCGGCGAAGTTTCTTCGCGGCAAGCGCCCCTTTGCGCAGTTTCCGCCGTTTTTGCCGACGTTCGACGCGCCCCATTTCTTGTTTCTTCTTTTCGAGCGCGATCGAATCGATGGCGGCTTTTTTGACTTCAGTCTCGAATTTGCGTTCGACCTCAGTCTTGTTGATGTGCGCACTCATCTGCTCGAATGAGTCCGGGAAGGTGCGCACCGCCATCGCAGCGGTCATCGGTTTCGTCTTCTCGTCGACGGTTTCCGCTTGCTCCATCTTTTTGTCCCCGTCGTCATCGTCGTCGGAGGAGGAGGCATCGTCCTCCTCCTCTTGTTCGATGGTGCCGCGCACTGCGTCATCCGCGCCGTAGATTTCTTCATCGTCCTCCTCGGTCGCGAATGCCTTGTCGTTGCGCTTCTGCGACTTGCGGAAGGCCGTGACAATGGACTCGTCCGCGAATTGTTGCAGGAGCTCGCCGGCGTCCGGCTCGCCCGTCGCCGACAGGAACCAAAGGAGGGGGTCCGCCAGGATCGGCAAATGTTTCGCCTTGAGTTCGGCGACTGCCGTGTCCCGGCGACGCCCAAAACTCTCGATGATGAGATGCAGATCGTGCACCAACGCGACCTCCGTGCGCAAGTCGCACAAGAGGGTATGAGTCCACTCAGCAGCTTTGTCATTGAGCAGACGCGCCAGTTCCAATTTGCTCTGCTTCCCGCCCGCGTTGTAGTACTTGCACAGCGTGGTGAGCGTGGCTTTGTTATTTTCGTGGGCGCCAGGGTCCTTGAGACTCTCCATGCGTTCGCGCTTCTGGCGCAGGAGCCAGTCGACGCCGATCTCCGATGCCGGATGGAATTCCGAGAGGATATCCTCGTTCATGTAGAACTCCTCCTCCATCTTCTGGTGCCCCAGCGCAAGCACGAAAGCGAGCGAGAGGCCCTTGAGGGCATTCGGATGTCGGATGAGATCGTTCGTGATACGGTGTTGTTTGAGCCGCTCACGAGCCGCCTCATGCGTCGGGAATTTGTCGAGGTTGTACATGCGGAGAATCTCCGCACGCGAGGTGCCCAACACCGGGTGATAGGCGTCGTGTTTGAGACGCATTTCCTGCGCTTCGCCGGTGTTCGCGAGCAGCTCCTTCTCAATCTCGAGGAGCAAGATCTCTTTGGGCAGGTTCACGCACTGCGTGGCAATGCGATACGCCTCGCTCAGGATGAGGACGAGCGCATCGATGCGGCGGGTCACCGCGTCGAAGGCCTCAGCCAAACACGTCTTCACGTGCATAGCTTTGTCACCGTCCTGCCCGTGCTTCACGAGTTGTTTGACACAGGCGAAAATTTCCTTGGCGCCCTCTTTTTCCTCTTTTCGGATTTTGGCGAATTGCGTCCACTGAATAGCCGCGTTACGCTTCTCGAGACTTTTGATGGGGTCCTCGTCGTCCTTCGTGCGCGCGCCGATGTTCTTCAGCGCCGCCATCAGATCCGCCTTTCCGCGAATGCTGTCCGCGTATTGTTCCTTCAGCCCGATCGTGAGATTGACAATCTGCATCCACGTACGAGCACGCCCACTTTTGCATTCTGAGCGGATGAACGGCACCAGGGCCGAGTCTTGAACCCGCTTATTTGCGAAGTGGCAGGAATCGCTGTGAAGCGGAGTGTTAAATTCGGTGACGGTCGCAGTAAACCCCGCCGGTATGATCGCCTCGTTGCGCGACCAGGCCATGTCGTCGACTTCGGCCTCCGGTTCGGGCGCGCCGAATTTGGCCATGAAGGCCTTTTCCTGCGCCTCCTCCTCTTTGATCTTTTCCTTGAGCCGTTTGTCCTCCGCTTTCATGAACTCCTCCGTATTGTTGATTTCCTCCTCGGTGTCCTCGTCGACATTGGAGTCGTTGGCAGGGACAGAGGCGGAGGCGGAGGCAGAGGCGGAGGCAGAGGCAGAGGCAGAGGCAGAGGCGGAGGCGGAGGCGGGGGCGGAGGCGGAGCCGGCGGCGGGGATGTCATCAACACCCCCGTCATTCATGCGGAACAGGGCCAACAGCGTTTTGGCTTTGATTTTATTTCCTTGTCCCGCTGCGGACCCGTCCGTTTCTTTGGTGTCCGTTTCGTCGGTCTCATCCTCATCGGACGATTGACCACTCGTTTCCGAGTCGTCCGTCGTCGACGAGCTCGACGACAGATTATCCTTGTCTTGATCGGATCCCGTCGCCGAGTCGGAGCGCGCCTCCGGCTTCTTCTTCATGTCAGCGTCCTGCGCCCCTTCTGAGGGGGGTGGCAGGAGCTTGGCACATTTTGCGCGTCTGTCCGCTTCCAGTTGTGCTTTGAATTCTCGGAACATCTTATTATCCAGGAAAGTGTCCTTCAGAGTGCCCTGCACGACCTTCACGAATTGTTGCACGTGATATTCTGCGTAGTCGCGCATGGTTTCGCGCATGATCATCAAATAGATGAAGTCCACCATGGCCATGCGCTGCTCCTTATGGGAGCCGAGAATCAGGTAGCGGAGCTGCGCCGCAGAGGAGTGCTGCACCATACCGAGGAGGAATCGCAGTTGCGGTTGCTTCCCGCTCGAGATTTCGTGGTACAGACGGCGATATTGATCGGTCGCCTCTCCCGGACGGCTTTGGGCCAAATCGCGCATCATGGCCACGAAGTTGAAATGGCGGGGCGGTTCGGTTTGCGCCTCCGCCGCCGAGGTTTGCGCGAGGTACTTGTCGATTTCGTCTTCCTTCGCTTCGGGTTGGGCCGGCGCCTGTACTTTTTCTTCTTTCGCTTTCGCGCGTGCAAGCGCATCCGAGTCGTCGTCGTGTTGTTGTTTATTCATGAGCAGTGGTTGAGTGTTTGCGATAACGGACCGGCAAGATCCGTGAAAGGGTGGAGAGTTTGAGTGTTGCGTGTTGAGACGCGAATGCCGTATCAATTCAATTGGTGCATGATGTCATATAGGCAAGACAATTTCAGCGACAAAACCGACTCTCTCTCTCTCTCTCGCTCTCTGCAATTCGTTTTTGTTTCGTTTGTCGCGTTAGCGCTAGCGTTACGGACGCAAGTGGGTGGTTATGCGGAACGATGAAAGTGAATATTTACGTGAGCCGTCGCCAGCCGGCGAGATGGGTGTGTTAATGAATCGAGAGAAGCAAACGTTTGCAGCCACGCACGCACATAACGAGACACACACACACTCACACACACGAGCGATTAAAGCTGCCTGATATGATCATTCGTTCAATCCGGCAAATTGGTCGGCTGCCGCCAGCTCGGCGTTCAGCGCATCGACGTCGATTCCGGCATCCAACTCCATATCCACCGAATCGTCCGCTCGACTGGCGGCACTGCGCGCGTTCTCGATGGCGACACGCATCTCAATCCGGCGCTTCTCATGCGCAAGTTCCACTTCCCTTTTTTGTTTGGCGACGTCGACATGAGTCCCAATAGCAGCAGAAGCCATCAATTTGGCCATCATATCCTGCTCATTTCCACCCTTTGCCGGCGGTTTGTTTGACGATGAGCGTGCGGCGAGAAGATTGTTCGTATTGGCCGCAGACTCCGACCAGGTGGGCGCGCGACCACGCTGGGCGTTCGTGTCGATGGCCGAAAGCGGAACGCGTGGGGGCGAGGGTGTGTTGCCTCCCGGTCGCGAGACCTCGCGACTGTTTTCCGATGCGACGGAATCACGACTGTTCGACGTGAATTGGACGCCACGCAAACCCCCGCCACCGCCACCGCCACCACCACCCCCAGCGTGGCTTTCGCGAAAGGAGGATGTGGAACGTTTGGACTTAGATGGGTTCGCGTTTTCGTCCCCACCGGGTCGCTGTCGCTTGTTCGAATGCAGTGAACGTTCCCGTTGCAGTGCCAGATAATCGAGGTCGAAAGCACGAGGGTGGTAGGACATGCTGGAGCCCACCTCGGAGGGCGACATCGAGGGGGATTTTGGTTGCGGAAGAAACGCGCGGAAATCACCAGCCGAAGCAGCCGAGGCCGACGAAGAAGCAGAGGCAGAGGCAGAGGCCGAAGCCGAGGCCAATGGGCGAGCCGAAGCCGAGGCGGAGGCAGAAGAGGAAGCCGGTACGACGACGACATCGGTGGCCTTCATGCCAGGTCGTACGGGCACAGCAGACGGACCGCCGAATAAATTGCTCATGAACGCCGATGAGTCAGCTGCCGCGGGATGCTCTTTTGGCAATGCAAACGCCCCTGCCTCAAGGGCGCGGTGCCCACTTACCCTCTTGACCTCCTCTTCAACGGGTTTCGAAACGAGACATTTCTGCATCTCCAATTCGACGGCCGCCTTTTCCGCCGGCGTCATCGCGGCAGCCGTTGATTCAAGACGACCCGTCTTGAAAAGCATTTTATCATCGGTCATGGCGAAGAACCTTTCACGCCACTTGCGCTCATCAGCCGGGAAGATAGGGGACAGCCGCGCCAGTCGTTCCTGTTCGGAGGGCGTAATGCCGAGTTTGAGAAGGTGTTCGGTGATCGCATGTTCGGTGGCGTTGCCTCGAAATTCCCATTTTTCTTCTTCGCGTGCGATGTGGGACACGTCGAATTTGGCTTTTCTACCCGCGGCCTTCTTGATGCGGAACTTTTCTTCAGGCGTCAGTCGGAAGTGATTCTCGACCGTGATCACGGTGTTCAGATCGTTCATGTAACGCCGGTAGTTCCAATTTGCGAAGCTCGCCGTCCGAAAGTCGGCTCCCGGCCGCAATCCGCCTGCCAGAAAGATTGCCTCGGGGTCCTGACCGGCATATGTCATGACTTTTGCAAAAGAGCGTTCGTAGGCAGTGTCCAACCCGGGCCCCCACAACCATGTCTGACTGACCTTGAAACCTTCTTCGAAAAAGGACAGGCAGGTGTACTGCAGAGTGTCCGGCAGGTCCATCTCCTTGCCCATGATCTCTTCGCTTTTGACCTTGGCCTCGGTCAGACGTTTGATCGCTGCCTCGACATCCTTCATATCCATATCCGGCAGGAGGCGCTTCACCAGATGGGCCATGGTCAGTTCGGGATCGGCCTTCTTGCCCACGCTTTTCCAGTCCTGGTTGGCGTCGTCCTTGAATCGCACGTAGAATGTCTCGTAGTCCACATCACCCATGGGTTTGGTGGGGTCCTGAAAGACGTACTTGGAGGTGGGGCGATGCCGATAGCAATGGGCTGGTGCAGGCTTGTCGCCAGTCTGTTTGCATTCGGGACAGACCAGAAGCACAGGGTCCTTTTCGAAGAACCTCTTGACAAGCGCATTGCGGATGTCATCGGCGTCGACGTCCGAGAATTGGAACTTGAGCAGCTCCATCGCCAGATGCATGTCTTGTTCCGTTGCGACCAGGAAGGGCGCCAACTCGAGCAAGTCCTTGTAGGTGAATGGGGCCGACTCGTTGAAGAGTGGGTAGTACCGAAACCGTTCTTGAATCGTGCGGTAGACGACGATCGATTTCATCATACAGACGAGGCGATGCGCATTGCGAACGTTGCGTGCGCCACGCACCCCGTTGCGGTTGGCCTCGTCCAGGATTTTGAGCATCAGATCCGAGGCGACGTCGACGTTGATCTCATCGAGAAATCCGCAATAGATCATCTTGAAGATCAAATAGGCCAGCATCTGCCAATGGCGTACGCCCGTCTTGACGTCTTCGCGATAGGTGCCGTGTTCATCGCCGCGATGTTTGGCGGCGTTGCGTTGTGAGATTTTGGCATCGTCGGCACGGCCCAACCCCATCTTTTTGATGGCCGCGCGTGCACAAATCGGGCGCTCGAGCTCGCGCAGGGGGACGATATTCATGGCCAATGCCATCACGGTCTTACACGGCGTCTTGGTGAACTTAAGTTGGCGCTGTCCCTCAGGGGGCATATAGAGAAAGAGACACTGCACCTCGCCGTGGGTCATGCGCGACTTGAGTTGCGCCTGCATATTGCCGCTTTTGCCGTCTTTGCCGCGCCAGTCGTCGGGCCGGATCTCGTCCTGCAGAAGAATGAAGTCGTTCATATTCATGCCGGTGCTGTGCGCCATCTCCGTCTCCTTGGAAATGGTCATGTAGGTGTCCTTGATCAGCATTTTGGCCACCTCCTCGATGACGTACGACTTGCCACACCCTTCTGGACCATAGAGAAAGATGTGAATGGGGAATGGGTCGCCGGAGTAAACGTACATCACTGCCATCATGGTGGCAATCCATGTCTCGTGTGTGTGCACGAAATCAAACCCTTTCTCCAGGTTCAATCGCAACGCGTCCATCGCATCGATGAAGGCGGTACCGTCGGCATTGCACGGCTCGGCCGGGCGAATGAAGTTTTTGTGTTCGCCGAGATATGAGGCGATCGACAAATGAATAGAGCGCTGAAATGGCGAGACGTCGGTATCGGTGCTTTGCGGAGAGGTGATTCGCATAAAGTCGCTCAGTCGGGATTCACGTACACGCCGTTTGGCCACCAGTCGCTCTTTGTGCTGATCGGCCACTGGAGTGCCCTCCTTGGCAAATCGGCGCGTAAGACGTTCGTCCAGTTCGACGAGTTCCTGATGCAAAGAGGTTCGAAGATCGTCCCAAGACTTGACGGTCCTTTTGTCGACGTATGCGATTTGGTCTTGCTGATGGCAAAGGGTGAATTCATCGACGGCCATCTCGAACAGTGCCTCGCCCTCACGAATCATCGCGGCGATTTGGGTCTCCAGACGCTCTCGCACCACGGCCTTGTCGACCATCGTTCCGTTTTGTCGCGCATTCTCCACGAATTTCTCCGCGGAATCGTTGATGAATTTCTTTTCCCACTTGCCGTCATTGTCCTCCCGAGATTCGACATAAACGATCAGAGACTCGAACTCGGTATCGGCCGCTTTTTCGTCCGGGTTCTGCAATTGGTTGCGTTCTCGTGATTTTTGGACGTATGCATAAATGTCGTTGGCCTTCATATCGCGAAGGGAGCGTTCGGCCTGCAGACGGAAGTTGGGGTCCTGGACAATCATGACCGAATGCTTCCAGGGCAAGATCTCGGTCAGGAGAGAACGCGGCCGAACGTCCTGTGGCACGTAGATCAGAAACCGGTAAGGTCCCGCTCTGTCGCGATAGTACGTCGCATCGCACTGCCGTTCCATCAGCACTCGACTGCCGGCCGCGAAGGCGCGGGCCAAGGAGAACACTTCGTAGATGCAGACAGGGTTCTGCCCATCGTCCAATGCGTAGTTTTGCGCAGCGTCGCCGGGCGGTCCGATCCCCATGACACTCTGACAGAACTTCACCCACGCAGCATGGGTTCGCACATTGCGAAGGAATTCGTTATCGGGCAGGAGGGGATCGGTGGGACCCTTTTTGTATCGCAGGCGATCGCCTGGCCCAGGTTTGAAGGATTGTTGTTCGCACTCCTCAAAGTACTCGGCGAGGACCTTCCCCACCCGGGAGCCGTGCACCACCTGCACCTTTTGTTCCTTGCCATCGTGGCCACGGACGGTGTGTGTGCTGACCGACCCTTCGGGGTCAAAGACCCAAAAATGAATGCGGATCTGTCGCACTTTGTTTTCGTCCTCGACTTTGACTTCGGGTTCACGCCGTGCAAGCACGTCAACATCGTCGTCGACGCCGTTCACAACGAGACTGAATGCCGACCGCGCACGCTCAGGTTCGTCATTGGCGCGCCCATATTTCGGTTCGCATTCTTTAGCGAGACACACCTCCAGCGTGGTGATGGTGGCCGGCATGCGCCGATTTTGTTCGACTCGGTCGCGACGCATCTTCAATATTTCGAGATCCTTCTTCTCGCGCACATCGATGTCGACTTTGCGTTTGGCGTCCTCCGAGTCATTGTAATGCAAACGGTCGAAGAGATCAACGGCATCCGAGATCGCCTCGTTCGCTCGTCGGTCGGCTGCTGCTGCCGCCTCCGCACTGGTCTTCAGTTCCATTTCCTTTTCATCGCCCATAGGAAGAAGGTTGGAGGCTTCTCCGATGCCGCGCGCGCCCGCATCCCCACCCGGCAGCGCGCGTTTTTTGCGATTGTCACCTGGGCCGCGGAGACCCTTCTCGGCTTCATCGATCTGTTTGAGTTCGTCTTTGGTTCGTTTCAAATGAAAGACCGTCAATCGGCGCCGTAGCGTCTCGAGCAGATCGAGTTTGATTTTGGCGGGTTTGTCCGTAACCATGTCCAACGAGAACGCGCCTCCGCCGATTGCCGAACGCGGGATGGAGATCGTTATGCGCCGATAGTCGTTCGGGCGCTCCAGAAGGCGCGCGTGCAGTTTGGCGCTCTGCGTACGGCCGTTGTCGGTTGTGTCCGGATGCGTGCACTTCATTTTGGTGGAGGCTTTTTTGGAGCCGTTGCCAAACAGATCACCGCCGCCATCTCCGCCGTCCGCTGCGGAGGCAGCGGCTGCCGCCATCTGAGAACGGATGGGGAACGGAGGCGAACATATGAAAAACAGGGGTCAGTAACAGCAAGAGAAATGGGTAAAACACATCACCACAAAGCCAGGGTACGGTAAAAACAGGCTAGATAAGATAACGGCGCCGGACCCCTCACCACCTGCGTGGTTCTAACCGTTTCGTCTGATCTTTCGGCGTTTGTTGCGTTTCTCCCGCTCACTGCTGCCCCTCCCCACGTGTGTGATCACCTTTGGTCGCCGGTGCCTAGGGTCTGCGGAAAACCGTATGGAGTTTACATGGGATTTCTTCACGATCACATTATTCACGTTGGCGTCATGCGCGGCGTTGGTGTCCACCGCAGTCTGGCTGTTACCCTTCCTGCAATTCTGTTGCCTACGCACCAAATGGAGGAATATGAAGTCCTACCGTAAAAAGGAGGACACCGTCACGAAGATGATGCTCAGTTTCGCGGTTGGTTTGTTTGTCCAATCGTTTGGTGACACGCAAATTGCATGTGCGCGCCCCGACTACGACCCCAGTTGTCGATGGGTTGTCGCGGTTCTATCTGTCATTGCAACCGCCATCACATTTGTCCTGTTCTATTGTGTCGATTTTTGCACCTACTACATTGTTTCGATGGTAGGAGTCTATTGGGTTCTGAACCAAACACTGCCAGGGGTCGACAGCACCTGGAACCAGCGCTTGGCGTACATTGTCTATACCGCTGTGGTCATTCTGGGATTCGTTCTCCTGTGTGCGTTACGCAAACGCATACGCTCGATCATTCTCGACTGGATCATCTCAGCGATCGCCTGCGTTATTCTGGTCTACTATATCGACTACGTCAAAGGGGCCTCGCTCGGAGTGTTCACCGGGCCCAGTGCGGATGTCATCGGACCGTCGGAGTATCCCGACCAACGACTCTATCATATCATTGAGATGACAGTTCTCTATGCGATCAACCGCGGTGCCGCTGTGGGGGCGGCTGTTGCCTTACAATGCTATTCGAGCAAGCCAGACGACTGTGCCTACCGGTGTCGAAACACTTGTTGTTGCTGCTGCTGCGAAACCGACCAACCAACACAGCAAACGCTACAGCGACGGCGCCGACTCCAACGGCGACAAACTGATCGTCCCATCGGAGAGCAGATCTATGATCACGATTATGGCCCCTCGGAGACACGGGGGGAGGGAAACAACGACTGGCGAACGGTTCCAATCGACGACGGATCATTGGGACAGGAGAATGACGACGACGATGACAACGAGGACGAGGATCACAATGGTGAGGAAGGAAGCGAGGAGGACGAACAGGAAGAAGGACGGGTCAACAGACGAAACGGCGAGGAATCCTACACAGGACCGTTGTGAGCAAAAAAAAATGACAAATAAAGGGCTGCCATAATTCTTCGTCTCGATACCCACACTCGCGCGATTCATTGTTTGTTTACACGCTGTGGCGATCGATGAGTTTTGTCGTATTGTGCGACAGAGTGGAGAGGAACCAAAAAAACAAGGAATGACACGTTCAATGTACAACTCTCACTGATTTTTCTTAGTGCGGCGAATGCGTGCGGTTTCAATCGACGTCCGCAAAGTGAGAGGAAAAGGGAGAGAAAGAAGGGGGAAAGGGGGTTGCATTGTTTGCACGCGAAATTACATGGTCTGCCCACCACCGCTCGCATCCTCTTCCTCTTCCTCCTCCTCCTCCGATTCTTCTTCGCCTTGGTTGGCCAATGGTTTGCGTTTCATAAAGGTCTCGAGTGACCGGCGCGCTGGTACGCTTTTGACGATGCGTTCTTTGGCAGCCTGACAGCATCCTGCGGTGGGGCCCGCGGGTTGAAGGCCCGTGAACAGACACATGATGAACCCAACACCCAAAGAGCTCCAACCGGCCAGGTTCACCCAAGCGGCGGCTCGCAAATTGCTCAGGTCACCTGTACCACTGACGCCTGAGACGCATTGCACTGCATGACTCGCGAGAATCGCGCCCGTTCCGAGAACCCAAAAGATGCCAGGAATATGCATGCCGCCCAAAAGCAGAATGAACGCCGCCACAAACCAGAGTCCGGACCCAATGACCAACATAATCGGAATGAATGGGTTGTACAGGTAGGCGTTGCTGGGCCAGCTTTGGTGCGCGAAAGCAAACGATCCATAAGAGGGCGACGGCGACGTGTCGAACTGGCCAGCCGCCCACATGGCGTAGAAATCCTTGGCCAAAAAGTAACAGGCCGATCCCGCGACGAAGCAGATGGCGAAGAAGATGTACAAGCCCGGGTTGTCTCCGACCCAGCTGGTCACACACGAACCATGGCAACCGTCACAACAGGAGAACGGCTGTCCAAAACGTCCCGACTCCTTGGCAACTTTGCCTTTGCTCTTGGGTTTGATCGCTGCAATCACCTCCTCAGAACGTCCCCAGTATTCGCTGCAGCCGTGCTTGCGAGGTGGCAGTGGTTTCACTCCGGTCGCCGAGGAGAAGATGAACCCGATGATGATCACGCACCACGATGACAGTTGCCACCACTCGGATTGTTCGATTAAGGACATCTGGAAGTTCGATGGGCCCGTACCCGTGCGAAGGTCGATGGCGGCATTCACCACCAGGCCACCGGTACCGAGAAACCACATGAGGCCTGGTATGTGCACACCTCCGATCATGATGATGAAGGAGGATATGAACATCAGACTGGCCCCAACCAATGCCAGAACCGGCATCCATGTGGCGTAGAAGTGCGAATTTGGCCAACCCATATGCGTGAATTGGAAGGGGATTTCACCCGGAAACTGCCCGAGTGACCACATCTCGTAGAAGACGAACTTGGTGATGAAATAAATGGGCAGACCCAGGAGCGTCACGAACATCCATAGTCCCCACAGCGGCGGGTTCTCCCCGATCCAGGTTGTGTACGAGCCACAACATACGCGCGGGTGGCCCAAACCTCGACAGCTTCCTTTCTTCTGCTTTCGACGACTTGCCCCTTCCTTACCGCCTCCGCCTTTCGTGCGCTCCTTAACCATTGGAAAGGGTGATAACCAACAGCTGATACAACCGAGCAAAATAAACGCAACGGGAGGGGGAGGATGGATGGATGGTCAGTTAGCTTCGTCTTGCGCGAATGGCAAACTATCGTGGGGCCAAGACAACGCTAGAGATTATGACGCGGCGCTAGACACGGGACGTCTGTCGTTTGCGCCATAGGTACTATCATACAATTCACACTTTTAGATCGTTACAGCGCGCGATGTGCTTCAATGTGCGTCATTTATTGTGAGACTGTCAACACATCGAGCGAAGATGGGCCATATTCGGATTAGGCATCGCTCGGCGGTGCCGAGGGCATGTTCTTGCCATTGCCTTCGCCATTGTTCTCGCGGAAATCACTGGCAAACAGCTTAGCCGATGAGAACCGGTAGTGAGGCCCTCCTTTCACAACGACGTAACCTTTGAAAGGATCCACCCTCTTCATGGAGGGTCGCTGTTGCAATTGCTTCACCACCTGCACCGGCGCGGGGGCGTCCACCAACAGGGTGCTGGCGTCCGCCTGTTCAACGACGCGGTTCTTGCGAGATTGGCAGCAACTGCAACAGCCGCAAGAGATGCAACTGAGGAATCGCGCACAGAGCGATCGGCGGACAGGGGCAGTTGTCGTCTTGACTGCGACGGTGGTCGCGGGAGGTGTGGTCCATGCCTTTCTCAATTTCTTGAGGAGGAAGAATGCCGCCGTCCCGCCGAAACCAACCGGTTTCCCATATCCCAAGACCCAGAGAACCCATTCCCAGGCCTGATCGAGGGCAGTTTCGTAGAAACGACCGAGAGCAATGGTTTTGGGGATGATCAGGATGTTGCTGAACATACCTATCAGCTCCGCGCCCAGCGTGGTCACTCGAACATAATGGCATTCTTGGATGCGTTCGATCTGAAACGCCGCCTCTCCCAAGAGGTAAAAGACGGCGCCCAACGCCGGGATCATCATCATCGGATGGCCGAGAATATGAATCAGCAGATCGTCCCATTCCATGGCCGCATCGGGCACCTTAATCGGCGGTTGTCCATGGACATAGCGCATGTGGAGGGTGACGACCTCGTCCGGGTGCGGAAAGGAGCGACGGCGCCAGGTCCACAAACAGATGTAAATCAGCAGAACCGTCGTCGCACCCGCCACCCAGAGGAGGGCCTCGGGTTTGATCCGAGTGTTGGTATGGCATTCCATCGGTTCGGACAGTATGACGTGTCCCATCCAATTGATGGCGGTGTCCTTGAGGAAGGACCACCACGCAGAATGCGATTCGTCAATCATACTTTTTGTTGTATGTAGATCGCTGTCCGAGTGTTTGAGATAAGACGGGCGTGAAACCGGTCCAGATAGTTTGAGAACTGGAAATGATCGCGTGACACATGTGCGTGCCGATTGGTCATATGCGAATTGTCGTTTAATCGGGTCTTTTTGCAGATGTCCACAGCGTCAAGGGACAAGGATGGCGACGTCCGCATGGAGGACGGCAACGAACCGTCACGGGACGCAGATGGCGCGCAACAAACGGACTATGATCGACACAACTCCAGGATGATGGATGCGTATCCTCGTGTGTCGGCGCGTAACATGCTGAGTGCGGTCGACGCGGAGAACCAGAAACGCGCAGAGGACCTCAAGGAACGTCGCGCGCGGCACAAACGCTCATTCGAGGAGGCCATCCGCGCGGCCGAAGGAGAACGCGAAGCAAATGCGGAGCCGCCAGAGCCCAACATACACGACGAAATTCCCATCGGTCCGTTAGGGCTCGAAGAACAGGACGACGAGGCGTTCAATCGACTGTGCGAAACCTTCGATCATCTCAACATGATGACCGTATTGGCCGCGCGCTTGGTGCGCAACTGCGAGCGAGAGGCTCGACAGAATCGGGTCGTACCTTTCCTGCAACTTTTGGTCGAGGGTCGAGCCGCACTCAACCAGGAGAGCGGCGGCGAGCTGAAGATGTCGGAGGGAGAAGCCCGTTACCTGCGCATGTCCGCGGCCCTCGACGAGATCGCACGCGTGGCGCACCTGCGCAAGGAGCACGCACAACAAACGTTTATCACGGAGTTTCAGATTGCCTGTGCACCGCTCATCTATCGCAACGACTGGGAGACGAACAAAGTCAACTTCATGACCAAAAATCGACTCTCGCGCATCGATCGAATGGTGTTGTGTATGGCACCCCGACGATTCGGTAAAACTTGGGCGATCGCCTGGTTCTGTCTCGCCGTTATCTGGGTGTTGGAACAGATCAACATTGCCATCTTCTCGCAGAACCTGCGCACTTCGGCCGCTATTTGTCAAACCCTTCATCAATGGCTGTTTCGTCTCCCGGGCGGTCAGGAGCGATCCTGCAGTGATGCCAAAACCCGTGTGGCGGTTATCACAGAGGAAGCACTGGGTCAATGCCGCATGCATAAGGACAAAACCAAACATCCCTCACGGTCGTCGATCACGGCACTTCCGTGCACTGTCAACGGTATGGCTGGCCTCCTTGTGTACACACCCTTGCCTTCCCTCCCATCCCTCTTCTCCCGTCCCACTCCTCCTCTCCCTCTCCCGCACGACGACCTTACACGCACACACACGCACACACGCACGCGCGCGCCTATGCGCGGACAACGACCAATATCGTGTGCAGGCCAATACGATACTCGATTAAAAACATACAGGCTCGTTGCCATTCATCCCCGACTTTTTGTGATACAACCATCTGTGCGAACGATCTAACCCAACTGACCCTCTTGTGCGTTCAACTCCCGATCTTATTTTTGGCCAACAGATGGCCGTCCCTGCCTCGGTCGGGCGGTACGTCGTCGCACACGCCGGGACGCCCTCACTTGCACGTAGCGAGTTTGCGGAACGATCCACTTCGATGGGTCCCTACGCAGACAGCCCTGTAAACAGTTTCTCACCGGGGGACGACACCTCCCTGCCGACACGTGCGACTGCTGCGGTTACGGATAACAGGTCCCATCCATCCGCAGTGAATCTGGGGGAGAATGTCGTCTTATCGGGAAACGGCACCTCCCGTCCGGTCGAAGTGAAACTGGGGGATGTCGTCGTCTCGGGGTACAAACTCTCCAACGCCCCGCCTGTTCTCCAAGATATCTCGGCTCTATTTATGGCCAATGCGACCGTCGAGAAATCCGCGGCGACGGCACACCGAGCAGTCGGCGAAGCTGCTACGCCTGCGGCGACTCAGCTGGTGCAAGCGTTGACCGAAACTCTGGCTAAAACCAAAGTGTTCGTGGAAACGTTGAAAGACGAAACATCCCATCCGAATGCGCAATGGAGGAGTCGGTTTCGTACTGACATGAACAACATGTTGGCCATGTTCGAGCTTTTCTTTCCAAACATCACCAAGGATGTAAGGACGAAGCTTGCTGATAAGCAACTGACTCGGACGGGGGATGTTCTTCTCGATGTCAAGAGCGCTCCGGCGGGGCAACCCGGAACGGACACCACATCCCAGCAATCACGAACTGAGGAGCAATCCGGAACTGGGGAAGCCGGCCCTACGCGCGGGAATGGAGGCCGAAGGTTTTCGTCATTCTTTCACGAGCGCAAATCGAACGTCATCCCGCAGGACGTTCGTGGTGGGTTGGGCCGTGGGCAGGGAGCCGGTCGTGATCGCGGTCCTGATGGCGGTCGCGGGCGCGGTCGCGGAGGTGGCGGTGGTCGGGGAGGAAGAGGCAATGGCGTCGATCGACGCCGCGGCCGCAGTCTCGGGCTCGGAATGGGTCGGGCACGAAAGTAACAACGGCGCCAACCACACAGAACGCACAATCGTACTGGCAAACGCGAATTTGCGTTCTTCGTTTATTTTGTATTTTGTCACTGCGGTGTTGCCGTGATTGTTCTACCGTGTCCAATTTGTACGTATTAAAACAACACCGCCTCTCTCTCTCGTGGAACAAACGGATTTTAACAACGACAACAACGAGAAAAAGGCCATCAGGTCATCTTCCACAACAACAGCAGCAGCACCGTGATAAGCGCCAACAACGCCGCAATAACACGATACAGAATAATCCTGCCTCGCGGGGTGATGACGCGCGAGGCATGGGAGACGGAATAGCAGAAGAGCGGCTGCGGGTGCGAGTCGAAGGAGAGTCCGTATGCGTCAGCATGTGAACGCGTAAGACGGACAGGAATGAGGCGTACGGGTCCGTTCCAATGCTTATGCATCCATGCCACAGAGGCCGTGACCAATTTGAGGTCGTCTGAATTGGCCAGCAGAAGCTCTTGGCCAGTGTCCGTCCGAGTAACGAACGATGTCATCACCTCATTTTCGGTGGCACACGCCATACTGGGGAAGGAGGAGAGAGTGATCGATGGTTAGTCGCGGGTCAGTAATGAATTCGGAGATTAATAAACGCATGCGAGTAATCGGTATTGTCTCTGTTTTTTTGGTTGTTAATTAAAACGGTGAATCGACCGCAATGCACCGCTGGGGCAGAGCCGTTTCGGAAGCGGAGAGAGAGTGAGAGAGAGAGAGTGAGAGACCGAATCTAATCGATCTTTTCGATATCGGCCCCGGAGCGACCTTTGCCGTGTTCCGCTGCGGGGCTCGGTGCGGGCAACAATCCGACGGGCGCGGCATCCTCAATCATTGGCAGGGCGTTGACGAGGTCCTGCATCGAGTCCTTGCCGTCGGTGCCATTGAACTCGATCGCGCCTTCGATGGCAGGGACCGCCAGATTGGGGTCGAACTTGGTGGCACCCGAATTTCGTTCTCCGGTCACACGCATCGCGACGACGTTCAGGACCAAATGAGCAGGCGATTTGGTCTTGGGTACGTAACCGAACGTGACGTCGAACGAGACCGAGCATCCCGGGCCGATGCGCGTGCGCTTCGACCACGGAATAGTCTGCCCCATAGAGTCGCGGCAGGGCAGAATATTCAGATACAGCGGCTTCTTCTGACGGGTCGAGTCGACCGGATGCTTAATGTACTCGTTGAGTTTCGCATCAAACGCGGCGTCCGGGTGCACATAGGCGGGGCTTTTGAGCTTGTTGTACAGCGCGCTGACGTGTTTGTTCGACAGCGCCGCCGCATCTGGGGTGTCCCTCTCGAACTGAGTGCACACATAGTGTGAGACGTAGAAGGCCTCGATATTGCCATAGCGCTCGAGCAACTCTTCGCGCTTGTCCTTGTCGGTGTTCTTGGGTTCGTGGATCAACGGCCGCCAGTTATTCTTCATAAAGGCCGTGAGCGTGAACTCCTCCTGTTCCGTCGCCGACATCGGTCCCATGCCGTTGCGCGCACGCAGCGCCTGTTCCTTCTCGAGGCTGGCCTCGAACAGGCTCACGAAAACCTCGTAATCTCCGCGGAGGCTGTTGTCGCACTTCAACGCACTGCGACAGCCCTGTCGTTCGATACAGGCGAACCATTGGCGGAGGGCATCGGCGTCCGGGTTCGTTCCGGATGCCGGGAAGGTGCATTGGTATGTGCACTTGGCCGATTGGAGTTCGCGCGCCAACAGGTTGTCCGCCGCTTTGCGCATCTTTTCTTTTTCATCGAGATCGACCGTCGGAAGGAAGTTGCCGAACAGCCCGGCCATGGTGGCTCCCCCGATGGCCATCGGCGGCAGGCGCACCACCGAGGACGACGTTTTCCGAATTCGCACCGAACAGGAAAATTTGGATTCGTCGCGCTTGGAGATGGTGATCGACACATCGCGTTGTTCACGGTTGGTGTCATGGACGGCGAGGTTCGCCCACCAGTGTCCGACGAAGCCCGTTCGTGGGTCGTATTGGATGGCTCCGACCTTCTTGAATTCCTCGGTCACGCATTTGTAAAGGGTACCGAGTTGGAATCCAGCGGCAGCGCTTGCGGCTTTCGCGGCCTTCTCATCCGATTTCGGGCCGTCGCCAAGGGCTGCGGCTGCGGCTGCGGCTGCGCTCGTAACCCCAATGCGGGGCTTCTTGGCCATTGAGGGTTCGACGTGTTCGTCGGTATCCTGACCGTTAACGAGGTCCTCGTTTCGGGCAATGTCGTCGCTGTCAGCCGCAGCTGCGCCCGCGGCGCCACCCCCGCCGGCCCCGCCGTTTTCGACGTCGCGCATGGACCCCGCCGCAGCAGAAGCAGAGGCAGAGTCCTCTGCGCTGTGGTCCGCCAACGGTCCGCGGTGTTTCGGGTCGGCGATGGGAATCACACCGGCCATCATAGCGCGGTTGTGGCGAGCCCGCTCGCAAGCCGGCGACCGACACTTGCGCGTTTTGTTGTCCTTCGGGTCGAACTCGTTGATGGTGTTGCATTTGGGGCAGGTGAAATGGGCAGTGCCGGTGTTCTCCGGAATATTAACGAGGCGACCATCACCCGTGCGCGCCGTGCGCATCGTGCCCAGCGTGGCGCCAGCTGCGCCACTTTCCTTTTCACGGGCATTCGTGGTGGCCGTCGTTTTGCGCTTCAGAAGTTTGTTCTTCTCGGCACTCATGTCAGTTGTTGTTGATGGACTGTGTTGCTTGAGAGGTTTGGGTTTAGGGTCGATGACGCCTACGGGACACGTCACGAGATTTTTTTGTTCACCCTTCTTCAATCAAGGATACACCTCTTGATGACACACTGTGTAAAGTTTCGCGGGTTTTTCCATCAAACCTCTCTACCGAAAAGCGACAAACCTTTGGTATGACGTCATGCGGTGACACATGCCCCCTACTTTTATGGGGGTAGGTCAGACTTATAGAGAAAAAAAACCAACCTTGAACTCCCCCCCCCCCCCAGTTCCTCCTAAAAGGTCTGCACTAAAAGATGCTCTTGCCCCTGTTGACGTCACCTTTTCCCTACTCAAAAAATAGGGGATACCTTTGTCATGAGGCCTTGAAGATTTGTGGGAACAAACCGCAAACCTTTGATGTCTAATACACATCTCTCTCCTTCAACATCAAACCTTTGCGTGATTTATCATCAGACTTTTCAACTGTTTTTGTTCAAGCCCCAAAAACACAAGATAGGTTTGATGATAAATTATGCAAGCCTCCGAGGTGTGAGGACAGACTTATCCCCTATTTTTTGAATAGGGAAAAGGTGACGTCAACAGGGGCAAGAGCGTCTTTTAGTGCAGACCTTTTAGGAGGAACTGGGGGGGGGGGGGGGGTTCAAGGTTGGTTTTTTTTCTCTATAAGTCTGACCTACCCCCATAAAAGTAGGGGGCATGTGTCACCGCATGACGTCATACCAAAGGTTGGCCTTTTTCTAGTGGAGAGGTTTGATGGAAAAACCCTAGAATGTTTCTAGACCAATACCCTACGCGGGGATGGTACTAGAGGTGCAATGTTGAAGTGCATTACGACATCGCGGGAGGCAAAATCGATTGTTGTCTATAACCGCCATTACCCTGTATGTCGCGCGCGATACCTGACGATCTTCGGAAGCCCCCCTTCCAAGAACGCCCCGTCTCGGCCGTACCGATTCGTCTGCCGTCTGGCGCAGATATGCCATCCCGATATCTCTCGTCTTTCGACGTGACAGCTCCGACCATCAACATCGGCGAGGCCACAGTGCTTTGCATGCTACTTCGGGAAAAAATGTATCTGCATGATCAGGCGCGTCAGGTCATCAACGAGCGCACAGCCGTTGCGGCACGCCCGCACGCACCGCTGTCATCCGCGGACGCCAGCGCATCCGGACAAGCAGTGCTAACGCCGTACGCCAAACGGTTTCTCACGTGCCGCATACCTCGCCCCGTCGTGATTCTGACCATTTCGGACGACGACACGGAATGCCTCGACTGGTTACGCCATCGCCTCTCTGGGCTGCATGCGCAAAAGTAGGCGGTGTGTCGCCGTAAAGTCGGGGGAACTCGCGGCTCGCGCTGGTTATTTTTTTTGTTTCTAGTGATCGTTGTTATTATTGCTGTGACGCATCGATTCATGTAAAACACACACCGCAACCGCAACTTTGGAATGGTTTTGCTTTATACCAAAATCTGTCGCCGCCCACGATACACAACAACACACGAGCGAGATGGATGTTGATGAAAGTTTCGTGTTGGTCACCAACAATTTACAATGAGAGAGAGCGAGAGGGAGGAGGGGCAGGGGAGCTGCAGCAACTGCAGCGATCATTCCGCATTAGCCACAGTAGTAGCTCGAAAGCATATTGCGATGAAGGTCCGGCGAAATCTCGAACGTAAGGTGATGACGAGCCTTCTCCTCCTCGGACAGTCCGTAGAAGTTCTGCTCGTCCGCTTTCATCAGCAATTCCCGATAGACGGGATGGTTGGGGAATACCAACATTTGCATCTTGGCCGGGGAGAAGTCATTCGGCGCAGATGAGGAGGCGTGCGTTTTGGCTGCGTGCACCGTGCGCGAGAAAATCTCTGCTTTGCTTCGCATGTCGCTGACCGGGTCGTAGCCTTTGTTGTCATCCATCTGGCCCGAGTTGCGGGCTTTCGAATTTGTCAGGCCTTCGAATGTGGAGATTGAGGCCCGTACCAACCGTTTGCTGATGTCCTCGATTCGCTTTGCGATGGTTTCGGGGTCTTCATCGGCCCCATCGGTCATCTCTCCATCCGTCGCCTCCGGCGGCAACGGTCGGGGTTCGCTCGTCTCGTAGCGAGGTCGGCGGATGCGATAGGATGCTTCGGTCGTGACACGTTTGGCGGCCGAGGCGCGACCTGCGGACCTGTCATCCATCGTCTCGAAGGATTTCTCATCTGCTGCCTCCTCCCCATCCGGATGGAAACCCGCTCGACGCTTGGCCGATTGACGAGAGGCCTGTGTGGTGTAGATGCCACCGCCGCCACCGTTGGTCCTACCAGACCCCTCTTTGTTCCCAGTACTGTCGACACCCGATTGGCCACTATTGTTCGGGAAGGTTTCCAAGAGTTTGGTGACCCGGCGTTTGAATCGAAGGTATTCTCCGTCGTCGGTATCCATGGGATCGGCGTGGTTCGACCGATGACCCCTGCCTTCATCGCCACCGCCACCGGAGGTGCGTTTGCGCGGCATGCCGCGAACGTCCTCGGCGTCAGCAAATTCCCAGTCGTCGTCCTCGTCATCCGCTCGGCGGCCTCGGTTTTGCGAAGCCTTGGAGCTGCGGCGAGTGAACGACTTGTATTCAGCATTGTCGTCACCGTCCGACAATTCGTCGTTCCTTTCCTGGCGGTCGCGTCGCGTGTAGCGTCCTTCCCTATCGCGGGGCATATCGCGACCCTTGCCTCGTTCGTTACGCTGCTCGCTCTCGAGGAAGCGCTTGATGACGTCGGTGCTTTGTTCTTTGAACAACTCCACCATGCGTTGCTGAGCAGCTATGCCCTGGCCCTCTGCCTGTTTCATTCCGAGTTTCACGGCCAGGTTGATCAACCCTTCGCGGGTCTTGTCAACATCCGTGCCGTGTGTGCCTGATGCGGAATGCGGATTCGCGCCCGGCGCACCTCCCGAACGACGCGTGTCCGAACCGTGAGGGCTCGCATCCATCTTCGTCGAACCGCTACCTTTGTAACCGATTCGTGCGATGACATCGGCGCGTTCCGCCGGGGGAATATTCGGATCGTCGATCACAGCCTGCACGGCTTTGGCATACCAGTCCGAGTTCGCACGCGCGCCAGAGTTCGTTGGGACGGCACCGGTCGGCGTGGCCGTCGCGCCATTCGTGGAGAGCGACATAGGGTTACCCCCCGACGGGTGGTGGTAGGGCGGGAGCGAAGGCGGAGGCTGTTGCGTTTGAAGGGGTTGTTGACTGAAGGCCATCTCGCGCTCTCGTTTGCGCTGTCCTTCCATCATCGACTGCTCCATAAGCGGGCGGCATTTGTCGACCACGGCCTGCGCGAACATTTCTTGGATCATGGCATAGGACTGGTTAGGCATCGTGCTGTGACCTTGACCCATCGGCCCCATCGATGTTGTCGCATCGGGAGGTCGCATCATGCCCGTCGACGCATCCGCACCCATTCCAATCGAATCGTTACCACCTGCGCGAACCGTTTGTTGGTGATGCGCCTGATTGTGCCAGCCTCCCCATGTGTTCTGAGAATGGGCATTCACCGGCATCGCGTTCGAGTTGGACATCCCGGTGGAATAACCGTTCGGAATCCACTGGGATTGATTTACTCGTGCCATTTGCTCGAGTTGCTGCATCATCTGCCGTTGCTGTTCCGGTCGCAGCATATCGAATGCCTCCATGGGCCATCTCATCATCGAAGGGACGGCGCCACCTTGCCCCGCGGCCAACGAGGGTTGGAGTTGTGGCTGCTGCGATCCGACATTGGACGGCCCATTCTCGGGTTTCGCGACGTTCATGTTCGGCGGCGTCGGTCCCTGCCCCTGTCCCGTTGACGAGTTTACGGTGCCCGCAAGGCTACCGCCGGTCGACATCGGTGCAACCGCCGACGAAGTGGAAGACGCCAATGAGGCGACCGTCGCGGCGGCCCCGGATGCCAGTTGTGGTTGCTGGGTGCCATCCGGCTGGGAAACTGCAGCTTGCGAGCTCGCCATGCGGAAACCTTTGGATTCGCGCCGATCGTGAGTCGCGGTTGTTGTTGTGGTGGTAGCGTTTGCGGGAACGGACAATGCACGCCGTTCCGTTGAGTTACCGCTGGCGATGACGCGGTACCTAAACGGAGTTTCCGATTTGTTGGGGTCCACAATTTCAGTCCCGTCGCGTGCGCCTTCTTCACAGACGGCCACTTGTAACGCGCCGACCTCGACAGGCTCGGGTTCACCGGGGATGCAATCCTCATAGGTCGTGGCGCTCAGACTTTTGTAATATCCGGCTTTGACTTGTTTGTGCACGAACTCCCCCGTCAGAGCCTTCAGGTCGGGGTTGGAGGCGGCGCTGTAGAATTTGAAACCGATCCACATGTCGCGATTCTCCTCATCCCAAACCTGATCGAGAATAACCCCAACGTGGACATCGTCCTCATGCATTGGGTCGATGGGCTTGCCACGGAATTCGAGTTTGCGTGCACGATCCGCAGGCAATTCGTATAGCTCATCGAAGGTGAACTCTGCCTCTTTGCCCTCGCGCATCTTTTGTTTGCGACCTTCCGAATACGAAAACGGAGCGCCACGAACGATGCGACCCGTATAGTAAGTTGGATCGAGTTGCCGCCCTTTCCAAGCGGTGAACACCTTTTTGCCGTACAGATTGGCTTTCACCTCGGAACGGACGGGGGTACTCACCTCGCGATCAGCCGGGTCGTCGACATTCGCGACTCGCACGGTGCGATGGATGATCCGCCGTTGGAGCGACATCTGTCGATGGAAAGAGAAGGAGAGAGAGAAGGAGAGTATGCGAGAAACCGGTTTGTTTAATCGGTGATGTCTTCTATTGTTTTGATTTCGTTAGATTTCAAAAGCGACAACCGATACTCAACCGTGATTCGGCGAATCTGACGATTTGTAACCTGTTTGTTCTCCTTGTGTTTTATTCGCAGGTGGTCCAGTCCAGACCTATGCACGCATTTTCCGGACGAGCCGGTGCTCGGCCTCCGATGGACTCCCGCCTGGCGCAAATGCTCGAACGGGCGGGTAGTGCAGCCACGTCCTCGGCGCAGACGCGTGTCCGTCAGGCACAATTGTTCCTCAGCAACCCCGCGCCCGACGTCATCATGACACCTGTAGTGGCCGCCGACCATGGTAAAGGTGAACGCGGCGACGCCAGTGCTGCCGTTAATCCCGAGGATCATCGCACACCTATGGAATTGATGATGGCCAGTCTCAGCCAGGCCACCGGGGGAATCGCAGCCAATCGCATCGAACGACGGGAGCGGAACGCCGAGGCCACCGCGCGGCCTGTGACTTTGGAGCATCGTCTAAAGGTGACGGCCGAACACGCGCGGGCGAGGCAGGCATGGACGGCGCTGTACACCCCTGCTCAGGCGCAGCAGCAGCAGCAGCAGCAGCAACAGCAGCCTCCTCCTCCTCCACCCCCGATCGCAGCATCGGCTGATGTGGAGATGGTTTCGGGTGCGATCGACGATCAGAAGACACACCAATCGCGCGATGTTAAGCAATTGGTGTTGTCAGACTGTTTGGACGCCACCGCCAAAAGTCGCTGCTTTCATGAGGTGACCCTCGTGACGCGTCGAAGCAATGGCCAGATAGAACACACTTCCTACGGCTGGTTGGCCGGTTGTTACATCGCAACGTTGGCCGACTTGCTGTCCATGAACATTCCGACTGAATGGATCGCACATATTGACGAACAAGGCCGTGCTAACGTCGACCGGCTTCAACAACCCTATCGCAAACTGGAGCGCAAAACGCGACCGGGCACCAAACGAAAGAAACCTACGATGTCATCGGACACGTCGACTGCACACCGTGATACGCCTGTCAGTGGTGATGGCATGGTAAGCATCAATAAACAGTCCGTGAGCATCTTTGGAAAAGCCTCGATCAAACCGCAACGCCGAAAATCCCGTGCTGGTATCGGTGGGCGTCGCTCGGGTACTGCGACCAGCAAACACCGGATGAAGACGTTCGTGCGCGTCCTGGTTCAGTTCCCACTCACGCCGCGGAATAGCGTTCACAAGGGCACCACCGTCCCTGTCGATGATATGTTCGAGTTACGGGACGTCGGGGTGGGCGCGTACCACCCCTTGACGTTCCCCGCTGTGCAATTTCGAACGCCGGACCCGCACGGAACGGTGTCGGCCATGGAGAGTGGTGAGCTCAGCGTGTCTTCGGCCCCTTCGGAAGACGAAGCGCTTATCCTGGCGATGCAACAGGTTCTTTTGACCACGTTGCAGTTCAACAAACCGGCCATTCTCGAGAATTTCGGTGCGGCGAACATCACAGCCAGTGCGGGCCTGGGTTGGGCAATCAATCTCGACAAGTTGGCCAACTTTGTCGAAAACCACGCGATGTTCAAAAACATCACCTACGACAAAACGCTCTTCCCGGGGCTCCATTGGACGCTTAAGCAACCGGCGGGCGTGGTGTTGGGTTTTTTCGAACTCGGTTTCGTGAATGCGGTGGGGTTGAAGGCGGACGCACATTTTAAGTATGTGCGCGATGTGATTTTGCCGGATATTATTCTCCATCGGGACGAGCTCGAAAACAAACAAAAGACACAAACGGCGCTGCCGTTGGAACAATCGAAAGAAGAATACACGGCGCTATGCGAACACGTCGATAAAACAATGGAGGAGATGTCATAACGATGGGGTGACGATCCAACGTTTCAGCGATTCGCTGGACCGTCCTCGTCGTCGAACTGTCCCCAATCCACAAACAGACGCGGTCTCTTCGCTGGGTTGATGATCCAACGTTTCAGTGATTCGATCAGCAGGTTGTAATACATGAGAGGGATGGCCTCTGCATTTGGTCGCAACCGACCGATCCCCGAAGCTTCGAACTTAAGTTGCTCGAGTCCGTAGAGAATTAACCGGGCCCGGTCCATGGTCATGTTGGCGTATTTGCTTGAGGTTGTTGGGCTGTTCATGAATTGTTTGGCGGCCTGTATGGCTTTGTTATAATAAATGTCCACCGTGGGTTGCTTACGCTCCTCCGGTTTTTGTCCCACATCCACCTCGCTCTCGAAGAACGCGCGCGTGACCATCTGTCGGTACACATCGGCGTTCTCCGGGCGACTCCCGCGCACAATCACGACAGCCGCGGCTTGGTCGTATTGAAATGGGTAGATATGAGCGCGGCCTTCCTCGATTCGAGTGCTCATCTCGCGATCGAGAATCTCGAGTACGCTCATTAACGAAGTGCTGACGGGCACGCCGCGGTAATCAATAAACGGTGTACGTGCGGACGAGGACAACTCGATGTCTGTGCGCAGTCCCGGCACGTTGAGGACGACCACCCGCACGAGTTGAAAACCTGTGACTTCTTCCACATCGGATGCCGTTGAAGCCCACGAAGCGGCGATGCATCGACCCAGCAACCGTAGGTCCTTATTCAGGGTCGAATACTGCACAATCTCTGGTTGCACAGCGGACAACATGCGGTCGTCGGCCGACGATTCCGATATCACCGTGCGTTCCCCCCAGTCGAGATTGAACACGAATGCTGTGTTGTGACTGTCCAACAGCGTTTGCAATGCGGCCTCATCCCTGATCTGCGTCTCCTTTTTGTCGATCCAACGATAGCGCCGCACAGTTGGGTTTTCATTGTAAGACGGGTTATCATGCGGATAGACGTTAGAACCCGCATTGATCAGGTTGGTGGTGACAATCGTTCGCGCGACGAACTCGGAGGGAATGGACCACTCCAGCGTGGGGAGTTTGGGTGCGATCAAGATTACCCTGAGGGGCCCCTTTACACTCGCCGGCGGGTTGATGTCCGTGATGCGCATGAGTCTCGATATGAACCGGTGACACCGTTCGGCGAACCTCCACGAGTATCCGGTCATCGCCGACCTCCAACCAACAACTTGCAAATCCCGTGCCAGGCATGTCAGTTCATCGGCGACAAACGGCATTCCTTCCAGCTTGCGGGTAAGTATGCCTATCACACCACGATGACCTACGCCGTGTTCAAATCGGTTTTGTTCAATGGGTTGAAGCTCTCCCGAAAAATGCACCGCGCCGGTCATGCGGGTCAGCGGGCCGACACCTCGGCCACCCTTCTGTTCGGTGGTCGTGGACTCGTAGAGCTGCTCCTGTGGCCTTCGTAGCACACTCGCATTCGTCACTGTCTCGAAGACGGACAATTGGGCAAGGGATGTCGCCTTATAGACCACGATGAAGTCGATACGAGGTCCACAGGGTATCCGTGCCATTCCAATGAGTGGAGATTGTTTGCTGTCGCCATTGGGGGCGGGAGAGGTGAACAGATGACGTATGAATAGGGCATGCGCAATGCCGGGTCCGTCATCGTCTGGGTGCGCGGAATGTCGTTTCTTTTGTGCGTCGAAGACAGCCTGGACGGATTTTGCCGCCTGGAGATCGGCTTCCGGATTCGGCGAGTCGACGAAACGACGCCGCTGCGTTCGGGACGGTTCCCAGAACGCCACCAGGCCGCGTTTGATCGACGGCTTGTGGAGAAACCGTTGGACTCGCAACATGTGGTCGAGCCATTCGCTGATTGAGACATTCCATTGCGTGTTGATCACGAAGATCTCCGGCGTCCCTGGCGGCGCCCGGAAGGTGGCAAGATCGAGCTCATCGATGAAGATAGGATATTTGGCCGTCGGCGATCGAAGGATTTCGTAGCGCGGTCTCCAGATACTGGACCTGAACTCGGTCAGCAATGGCATTTGTTGCACGGCCGGTATGACCCATGCGCGATTATGCCGATCAGTGATCATCTCGGCGTCTTCCGTCCAGGCAATCGAAAAGAAACCAGAACGCGCATTCAATTCCACGGCGATCGCCGTCCGCGAGAGTAGATTTCTCCTGTCATCGACGATCAAATTGAGCACGTTGGCCAACGCCTCCATATTACGATAGTTTGCAATGCTTTTACCGACTGCCACCGCCGTTTTAAACACTCCCGATAGGGCCGCTTCGGCATTCGCGGCAATACCCATCGTCTTGAAGTAAAAGGAGGTGCGCGAACCCCGCAGTTTGGCCAACAAACCGACGTCGTCCGAGGGTGTCGGCATGGGCCGAAGTGCCGATGTCGGCTCATCGGGCGGCGGGCGATCCTTTCGGTCGTGGCGTGCCATTCGCAACGGGGCGTCGCAACCCCCTCTGCACGCTAAAGAACGAAAACGCACCGGATGATGACGAGAAAGCTACATTAGAAGTGGGAGAAAGTTGTACCGAGCATGCTGCGTGGTTTAAAAAAAAATCATTCGTTCATTTTTTTTTTGTTCACTCATTGTATTACACCTTTTCAATGCAATTTCCATTTATTGTTCTTTCCTTCTTTCCTGCGCATTGGTCGGCGCTGATGTCCGCTTAACTTTAACGACCATCCTTCCGCCGTCGGCCCCTTGCAGATCCTGATTCGGTTCGCGAGGCAGCCGGGCGTGCGTCCTGGACGTCCTCCTCCGCCGCGGTCATCTGGTTAATGATGTCGCGTGCATCGTGGAGAACGTCGATCATGTACTCCACGTCATCATCCGTCAGGCTTTGGTCCTTTGCGAGTTCGCGCGCGATGGTTTTGGCCGGTGTGCGAAATCCGTGCGGGCTGCGCTTAAGTGCACCCAGCAGGATATTGAGCCCCGCCGGCGTCAGTGGATACTGCCCGTACTTGTCCTGCTTCTTCATCTCCTTCAACGCGAAGCGAAACGCAGCTGCATCCTCGTCGATGTTCGCAGGCGCGCGGCGCGCTTGGCTGGTATCTCCTCGCGCCGAGGCCTTGTTGTCGTGGGACGGGTGCCGCGGCGTGGTTTTGACTTTGGCTGCCGCGGCATCCTCGTTGATCGACCGGCGCGCCTCATGCAGTGCATTCAAAAGTTTATCGATCGTCGCATCGAGTGGCGTGGGGTTCATGTGGTGCAATGCAGCGTCGACTTCAGACTGCCGTGCACGGAAGCCACTCGGCTGTGCTTGCAACACCTCAAAGAGCATGGTCGTCTCCTGTTGGTTGAGCTTTTCGGGGTTGCGTTGCTGCGACAGGTATTGTCGCAAGAGCTTGGCATCGTCCTCGCGCACTTCCGTTTTGCGCGCGTGCGAGACGGCCTCTTTTCTCCGCTCATTGGTTTTCTTCGGACGGGTGGTCACGGCCGCAGCGGCGACAGACGGCTGAACCGCGGTGGCGGTCTCCGCGCTTTCCAACTGAAGGGCTGCCTTGCGAAGTCGGTCGCGGTAATCGCGCTCCGTGGCCTGATATTCGGCCCGTGCCAACAGATGAAACAATGGCATGAGTGGGTGTTGTTTGTTCTGTAGCAGTTCCTTCGGCATGGGAAACGGCAGATCGTCGATCACATGGTGCATATAGAGACCGTCGCCACACTGTGCGTGGTCATGCCGCTTGTCACTTTGCCCAGGACAGGGGAAAGCGGACCACAATCCAAACTGAGGGTCGAGCGACCGCCGTTTGAAATAATGCACACCCAATCGGAGGTGGGCGAATTTGGCGATGAAGTTGCGAACGTCCTCCTGATAGATGATCGGTTGCTCGTGGCCAGGTGGGATCTTCAACTTCGTGAGGTCCGATTGGAGTTCGTGAAACCAAAGCGCCTCGATTCGGCGTGCGACGAGACGTTGCTGAATCCATTGCCAAGTTTGGGGATCCTCCTTTTGAGTCTCAATGTTAAGAACGTCGCGCGGAATCTTCTGCAACGACCACGTCCACCAATAATGGGGGCGGCACTCGACGGCGCCGTATAACGTTTGGGACAATTCTTGCTGTGTGGCCGAGGTCGCGGTCGTCGCACTGGGTGCAGGAGCAGGGGCAGAGGCAGGAGAATGCTTCACGTCTGCCGCAGCCGCCGAAGGATTGCGGGAGGCGTCGGCGTTGGAGGTGTTGGATGCGCGATCCTTTTGCTCGCTGTTGTTGTCGTTGTTGTCCTCCACCGCCGCCTCCAAATCGCTGAGCAGATGAGCAACGTTTTTGATGCGCACACAATGGTAGGACGACTGCGATCGGAACAGACGGGCCAACATGAAGTGATTTTTGAACTCACCAAACAATCGCGCAGTCAACGCCGCTTCGTTCAGTTCCGGCTGTTCCACTTTGTGGATGCCTTTCATTTCCATATCAAACTTTGGGTTCGCCGTTTTGAAGGAGAAATGTCGCATGAAGTCCTCGACGAGGTAGGACTTCAGGAAGTTCCGACGTGCCTTGACATTGTCCTTCTCCTTCTCTCCCAGTGCGATTTCGTAGGCCGTTGGCAGGTCGTTATCCGACGGTCGATACAGCATATCGGCGCGAGCGAACCCGGTCAGCACCGCCATGGTCGGGAAGAGGGTACAGGAAAACACGCCGTCCAACGTTCCGAACCCGTTGACGTAGATCAAGTTGCGGAGTTGCTTGCGGATCTCTTCGGCTTTCTGGGTCTTGCCGTCTTCGGTTGTGGTCACGTCTTTCAAATCCGCCAACTCGTTCTTTGCGAAATCGTCGTGTGCGACGATAACCCCGCTCGCGAAACCCTGGGTCGGTATGAAGTCCCGCACATAGGGGTTATTTGCCATCGTCGCGTTCGATTGACCAACCACATAAAGCATTTTCGGTGCCACCTCTTCCTCCGACGAATCCGTCGGTTTTGTGGGCATCAAAAGTGGTCGGGTCTGCGTACCATGCTTCCATGCGTAGGCCGGGACGCCCGCTCCGTAGAAAGTGCCACGATCCGCGATGCGAAAATGAACAGTTTTTGCGCCGGGCTCGTCGGGCGACCACTTCAGTTTTTCGTTGTCTTTTTTTCCGATCGAGTCGGACTCTTGGATGGAGCGGAAGCTCAGTTCGGTGGCGCGCATGTGGACGTGGGCATCCGGTTCATTGTTGATTTGGTACAGACCCCAGTTGCTCTCCACAGGCCGGCTATGCTCCTTCCCGTCGACCGTTGGCAATGAGACACGTGTCCCCAATTGCATGCGCATACTCGCCTGAATGAACGTTGCAAAGGAGTATCGGCCCTCAGGGATGACCGTTTGCAGGTTGCCGTGCTCTGTGAGGGAGACGCCCACATGGCCAATGACCGGGTGCGTGGGAACGTCGCAAGACGCCCGTGACTTTTTGCGATCGCCCTTTTTCTTGGACACGGTGGTCGCCCCCTTTCGATTCGACCCCTGCGAGGATCCCGTGCGGCCTCTGGAGTCCGCAGTCGTCCGGCCCGAATTGCGCGCGACGCCCCGTGCAGGTCCGTTCGATCTGTTAGGGTCCGGTGCCGCGGAGTTCGCACGTTTGCGACCCGGGAATCGCGTGCCGTTTGCGGGTGCAGCCGGAGCGGGTCGCGATTCAGCGCGCGCGCGTCCGCTTTCCCCCCTTTCGTGTCGACGTCCCTGACGCATCGTTCACGAGGGTCGTCGTTCGACGAACGTGTCTGCGCATATAAATCAACAATGAACAATGAAGGGTGGGGGGCGAGCCGTCGTCGTGAGTGTGCAAGCACGATATAACCAACAGAAGTAAAGTTGCCCTGGGTTAATTCATTCATTCCGTGTGAGGAATGATTAACCGTCGTTCTCATTTCGCCACTCGGTTCTGTCTGCAAGTGGATCTCTAATAATCACACGTGTTTTGTTTCGCTCCCTTCTTCGTTTGGGTGGCGCATTCATTGGCAGAGCAGCGGTCCGAGGCCATAAATGAATGAGACAAACATGTCCGCGATACGACAGCTGTCATACGATTTGATTGCCTCACCAGGCCGTAATGAACCGCTCGATGCCTGGTTATCGAGCAACCCATTCTATGCGGGCGTAATCTCGGAGTTGTATCGGTCGCTCGCAAGTGCTCTTTCACGAGCAATGCATGCCGAGTATAAACAGGCATTGCAACGCTTTCAAACGCACCATCGTGCACAGCTCAACAAGCCGGAGTTGGTGATCGCCCGTCTGGCCTACTTCCAAGCCGGTTTCGACTTCATACGGACGACGCGGGTCGAAGAGACCATTCGTCGCATGGAACGGGCGGTGAGCGAACGCCTCGTAACGCAAACAGACGCCGCCAGTGATATTTTGCAATTGCGGTATGACTGGTCGCGCTATCAACAAGAGTTGAAAGACGCCATGCAACCAGTCGAGGCGCGCTTCGACCGCACACATTTGTCACAGCTGGCCGATCAAATCACACAGTTGGACTGGGATCATCTGTGGTCCAACAAATGGTGGTTGTCCATCGAACGTGGCAAGCGAAATCATATTCATCTTCCCATGCTTGGACATCACGCGTCGTCGGTTGACCGCCGTACGGAGTATGCGGCCAAGATCTACACGCAACGCGAGCTGCGGTTGCAAGACGCACCTCTCCACGGCGAGATGAATGGGATTGAATTCGAATGCACCATGTTCGTGCGCGAAATGGCGCAGCGTGCCTACGACGCGGTAACGCGTGAGGACTATTGTACCAGAACAAACGTATTCGAGGAGGTGGAGAAGGACGAATTCTGGTTTATCATGGAACCGATCAACCGGACAATTGATAGGCTGAACGCGGAGAACAAAATCCCAGAGCGCCCGCCGAGCCACGACGCATCCGAAACACGAATTCCGTCACCGAGCGGGTGGTTGTATGAGGAAAACAAACGGCCCCATTCCGCCACGCCGCAGGCACCGTCCTCTCGACCAGTGGAGGAGGCCGGTCGCGTCGACGGCAAACACAACCATCCCGTGCAATCAGCATCTGCCCTGCCGACGGGTGATCCTCCATTTGCGGCCATCGCCAAGTCGATTTTTTGGCACAACTGGGGTAGATACGCCCGGTACTCCGAGCAACTGATTGAATTGCTTCAACAATTGCGTGGCATCAAAACGGATTTGGTGGGCATTTGCGCGACGGCACACATTCGTAATGCACTGGACAAGGCATTACGCGACCTGGTCGTCGCGATCGCGGCATGGCAAAATCTGGTCACGCCGTTCGAGACTCTATCCAAACGCATGCTGCGCGATGCACATATTCTCACGACGGCGTTCATCATGCAGTACATTCATGCCGATGCGGATTCTCAGGACATGGCAATGGACGACGCCGACCTCCCGCACACCAAGCGCATCCTCGCGGTCCTGGGTGCCAACATTGACCGTATGGAGAGTGAATTCCCTCCTTTGCGAGCATTGGGTCGATCGGCCGTTGATATTTGGCACTGTCGTAGAGAAATCGAGTTGGCAGCGCAAAGGTTCAAAGATTTCAGCGAAATCCATTTGCACAATTCCAGCGCTAAACCCAAGTCACTCATCCAAGCACATTCCGGGCGCGCGGTGGCCGAGGGCGTGGCGCCATGGGAGGCGAAGATGTCATTTTCCCGGGTTGAGGAGTCGCGCGACTTTCAAGTGGCACGAACGAAACTCATCGGACTCCTGCATCACATCTTCATTGGCAACCTGTCTGCCTTCCAGTCTGATGTGCGACAATCGATTACCGCCTTAGACCCGGCCGTCCGTGTGCATCCCGTTGCCATGGATCCGGCCGCAATGCAACAGACTATAAATGCCGCCCGTGAACGTCTGCATTTGTGGGAACGAGACCCCGACCAACGAAAGTCGGTGGCAGCTGCTGCCGATTCAGTGGCATCCGAGTCAAAGCAACCCCTGGTGGACGATGTCACAGTGGGACTCGACCTCGCTCTCAGCTACGAGCTCGGGGGACGCTATGCGAAAGACCCAGCCCTCGCTGGATTGAAATCGACGGGCATTCAAATGCAAAAGCGCCGCGTCGCATACGTGGACCGGATCAAGCAGATCGCGAACGTGGCAACAAGTACGTTCAAAAGCATGGCGTCCGATGTATTTCTTCTGGCGAACCACGAAGTGAACGAATCACGATCAGGACAACCCGCGACTTCTGGGGCCCAAGCTTTCCAACGTCTGTCGATGTTGGTTTATTATGCATTTGTGGCACAAATTAATCAATTGCGAATGAAAGCCGGGATCTTTTGGGCAAATGGATTGGAACAATACAACGGCGAAGAAGTGAAAGCTCGCGCGCCTCCGCGAGGGGGATCGGACCTACCGGGATTGGAACGCCACGGGTCGGCATCGGGAAGTGGATTACCATCGAACTCCTCTATTCGCTTTCGGACGGCGCCTTTTCCTTCCTCAGCTGCGGCGGCGATGGATTCAGCCGCTGCTTCGGCTTCGTCGGGCGTTGCGCCCTTCCGGGCCGCCGCGCCTGATCTGGCAGCCGCAGTGGCGGCAGCGGCCGCAGTTGCGACGGCGACACCGTCGTCGTTTGGGAATGCACCGCGGTCGACTTAAGCGAGACCAGCGGCCGTAAGGGTTTCGTGAAGCGTGTGTCTTTCGTCTCAGTGTGTTGTTGATCTTTCTTCCCCTCTTTTCCTCGGGTCATCATTACACAATAGGCAGGCGGTAGTCCTTCGCCTGAATAAAAGAGATCCTCACAGAGTAGTTTGGCATCCAGCGTTTGATAAATTGAATTGTGCGTGCGATGGCCAAACGCGTGAACGGACTTGAGTGCCGCATCCACACGCGCCTGCATGGGTAGGCCACAATTGCGGAATTTCTCATCGAAGGCGCAGAACGTTACGCGCAGAACCGTATCGTCGACCTGATTGGCACGCGCGACCAATGCGTCGGCTTGTTTTCCATCCAACACTGAATGGCCGCATTGAATCGCCTTTTGTGGGTCAAAGCCGAGATTGCACTTGTCACTGTATAGACGTGCGTACATCGAGGCCAACCGCCAGGTTTTTTCGTCGATCGACGGCCCCGCTTGAAGTCGATACTCGCTGGGATTTCGTTCGACTCGGCCCTCCAGCAAGTCAGCGATCGCAATGCCAATGCCCCACGAACGCCCACCCGTGTCGGCATGGTTTTGCAACGGAGTGAGATCGATCGGCGCTTTGAATGTGGGTCCGGTTCGCGTCGGATCGTCCGTATCGAAGAAGCCGACAACGTCCTGATAGTAATGGTACTTTCGCTCCGCCTCCCAACTGATGAACGAGCCGAGCGTTTGAACATGAGGGCTGTCGATGGCTTCGATTTCGTGGTAATCGAGACCCGGTCGCAACTGTTTCAAACGCGGATGGCTTTGTGTATCATCCGAGCCTTCCACCAGTATATACCCCGGCAGTTCCAGCCGGAGAGGAGCCGTCGCAGCATTCTCCGCCCGGCACAGACTGGCGAAGAGTCGACGATGCATTAATGCATAATTCACATGCATCCAGAGCTGTGAGCGCTCACCCCGCGGGTCCTTGGATGGTCCAAACCGAGCGAGGCACAACACATGCAACCCGATGTAATGCCGCTTGACCAGATTCTTGAGAGGTTGGCATAGCTTGCAATCATCGCTGGTTGCCATCAACGATCGAAAGGCCATGGCCGAGAGAGTGGCCAGCTCTTCGCAATCGATGGAAGCCCGAGTCAACGTGGCCTCGGCCATCGGCATCGTCCATGATTCGCCAAAGTAATCCGGGTAATCGCGCAGCAGCAGAGTGATCTGTCTGAGGAGGCGCGCCGCCAGCATCGTCATAACGAGCGGTGGTTGTTTGTAGTAATCCGTCATCGTTAGTCCTTGTTCAATCAGGACGCGGTACAACAGGTTTGAGACGAACCCATCCACCTCTTTGATCGAGATGCGCGTTTGGCTTCGATTGTACAAAAATAAGGCCATGGGGATATCACCGAACGGGTGCCGGATGGCTTTCGGATGCTCCTTCTGCCACGTCCACGGTTTACCTCCCGGGTATGTGGCTTTGCCAATGTCATAGCGACTTAGCGTCCCTCTGAGTTGATCGAGATAGCGGGCGAAGGCCGGTTGCAACACTTGGCTTCCGTTCCCGATCAATGAATCGAAAGGGACCGCGAAATCCATGGACAGGTCCCCACATGCGATTGCATCAGTGATGGGAAACGGCGGGGTCGGTGCCGGGTTCTTGAGGAGAACCGACATCTTCCCAATCGCGTTAAACGTGTCGATATGCCGCATCACAATCAATTGCCCTTTGGCGAAATTCTCGAACAGGCCAATGCCGATGGCCAACAGAGTGTACACATCGGAAATCGGCAATTCCCGACCCGTCATGTCCACCCCATAACGGTAGTTATACGCCCAAACGCGCAGCAGAATGCAGAGCGCCTTCGGAACCGTGGGGCCGCGACACGCCTTGATCGACACCGGCAGGTGGCTCACGCGAAAGGTGGCGGGGTTGGCCAGGTCGGGTTTGAGGGGCTCTGGTTTGAGCAAGGCTCCCTGAAAACGGCTGGTCACGAACGTGTCCATGTACAGTCCGTGTTTGAGTTCGCTTTTGGTCAGGGCAAGCTCCCCGACGACCGTGCACCGCGAGAGAATTTCTCGCCTGTCTTGTCGAGGCGATAATGACGTGTCCTCCAAACCGAGGGAGGAAAGGTAATGACCATCATTCTGCGTGTGACTGAGAGCCTGAACGGACATCACCAGACTTCGGCGGGTGGCGCGTGTACACGGCGAATGGATAAATTGAAAATCGAACGGAAGTCCTCAGCCATGGTTCGTTATACGCGGTGTTCTTTTTTCTACTTGAGAACAAAGATATGTTCGTACATAGTCCTTCTGGAAGATGAATTGCTCACAGCAATTCTCAAACTCCCTCGTCAACATCGATCGCAAAAACCACACGCGTTTCTGATGGATCCCAATCCGACCCCGATGGAGATGTCTGGTGACTCCGACACACGGGGCGTCAAACGTAAACACGACGGCCACAATGCCGACCTCGATGAGAAGCAACCCGTCGACGTCCAAAAGGCGAAAAAGTCGAAAAACCAGCTGCCCGCTGCTGACCGCAAGGAGCATGACTCCATGCGGGAGTACAAAGAGGTGGTCCTCCGGGAGACGAAGCGTGTGATGCTGCCGGAACTCGCCGCGCTCATCACCGGTTACGTGCACCCCCGAGAATACCTGCCCCTGCCGCTGGGAGATTTTGCGATGCTCGAAGACGGTCCCTGCCCACCCCACGAGGCCTATGAAGTCGCGTTGTCCAAGAAGGTCGCGTCCTTCCAGTTCTTTCGGGGACTTATGGGGAAGGAAACCCATATGTGGCTCCATATCTGTCGCGACAATACCGCTGATGCGCATCCTGGCGCCGTCATGATTGCGATCGTGTTGTTGGCTGGCAGCATCAGTTATCGATCCAAGATCTGCCCCTACTGCATCGGGACGGCTCTGTTGGGCCGCAACGAGCGCGAGGAGAAGAATTTTCCGTTGCAACATGATGACAAATGTCCGGCTCTCGATAAGGACACTCAGCTCCCGAAGCTGTGGGTGCCGGGTGACCCGATCGGCAACATCGATGCTGCGTATATCCGTATGCCGAAATGGAGGGAACTCTGTGTGAGGCTCTCAAAAGCACACCCATCCATTCGCAGTGTCTCGTGGTGCGACAAGATGCCTCTGTAAGGGGCCATGGTCTCTGTGAGGCCAACCATCGCGCCGGCTACCTGACACCGCCGCATTTGCGTGAGTGGCTCGCTCTGTCGTTGTGATTACCCTCGCTCGCTCGCTCTGTCCGAAAATAAAACAAATCGCACTGCCGAAGCGTTGCAAAAACCAACGAACGTCCTCGAGTTTCGTAGGCAAGCTCGTGTTGATATAGACAACAACGCAGACTCCGATAGACTGAAAGGTAGCTATTTTGTTTTTTTTTGTCACGTCGTATGAAACGAAGTAAAAGGATGGCATACATAGCCGATTTGGCTTTGGGTTGATTACTTCCTTCGCAAACTCTCATCCCAAACACTTCCTGTGGATACAATATCGTTCGCGCCAAGACAAACGCGCCTCGATGGACCCCAACCCAACACCGATGGAGACGACGGGCGAGCATGCCGCAGCGACCGCCAAGCGTAAGCGCGACGGCCGCCTGACCGAGGAGGAGGAGGAGGCGAAGGGCGAAATGAAACAACCCATCGCCAAACAGCAGAAAATCCGCGCCGGCGCCAGAGCCACCATGGCCAGCACACGCAAAACCACCGCCCTGCTCGAAGAATTGTTTTGGGACGGATGTCGCGGTGGAGGCGGTGGTGGTAATGGCGCCAGTGCCGGGGACGCCACAATGACGTCGACCGACCATAAAAAGGACGCCGCAGAGGATGCGGATAGCAAAACACCTGAACGTCTGCCGGTGGCCACGTGGCCGTTGGATCCGCTCATCGCACCGCATGTGCAAACGACCCGCCTGGAGGTGGCTAATGTGCTGCTGGTCTCGGTGCTCGCTGCGCTCGTCACGGAGTATGTGTACCCCGTTGAGTACGTGCCGCTCTGCGGCCCGCCGCCGGCGACCAAACCGGGCGGCATTCGTCCGCCCACAGTGGCATCCTCGGCTATTCTGACGAAGATCTGCCGAAACTTTTACCTGCGGTTGAACCGTTTGTGTCATGCCCCGACCTTTGCCATGGACATCATTTTGTTGCGGTACGACAAGGAGTATCCCAATAGGAGGTATGGTTTCGATATTACGGCCCAAATACGCGACTCTCGCGGTAACGGACACGGAATCTCACACTTCGCCTTCTGCCCCTACTGCGCAGCGGAAAGCGTTGAGTACTGGTGGGAGGTGAAGCATACTCGGAATTGTTTGGCCCGGACGGAAGAACCACGGCTCCCCGGAGCCTGGGTTCCCGGCAACCCAATCACCGAGGACCCACTCACCGGCCTCCTGGACGGCTACTTGCGCATGCCGACGGAGAACGAACTCGTGGGTGCCCTGGAGGGCAACGCCAGTCAGGTGACGTACGTCAGAGAATTCACCTATCACACACTCAATTAGGGCTAAGTCCTACCTGTCGCGCCGCCCTCCCGAATGCGTCGCATTGAATGAGTGACCTCCTTCCCTGCCCCCTCGTGATGGTCCCCGCGTTCTGTCTCTGTCTGTCTCTCGTGCCCGCTTCGTTCGAAAATACAATAAATCATTATCTCGATGCGTTGCACACCTTCGAACCTATGCGCTGCAAATCACTAGGTGTCGTCAAGTTTGAGAATCGGTCAGGTTTTTTTTTTGTTTGTTTGTGAATGAAACCACACGGGACGAAAACCGGAGAAAGAGAGGGAGGGTGCGAGCGAGAGAGAGAGAGAAAGAGAGAGAGAGAGAGAGGGGGCGAGGGAGAGAGATTATTGAGTTTGATTATCCACCGCCGTGAACAACACCATTCCGGTGGCAGTGAGCTCTTCCTCTTTGTAGCAAATGCGGGCCCACAGGAGCTCTTTCCCGGGCAAGGCCAATTTGAAGAATTTTTGGATAAATTGCGGACGATTCCATTGAGCCGTCCACAGCTTTTCCTGCGAGACAGACCGGAGGCCTTCCATCCAATGCATCGGTGCGCCATGGAGCGACATTTCTCGATCCTTATTTTCATCGCGGAGACGGAAACGCAGCGTGCAATTGGCCACCGCATACTCGGTCACTCGAAAATTCGACTTTCCGTCGTCGAATGATCGCATAATGGAGAACATATTCACCGGTTTGTCGGCGCACCAGGTGATGATTGCGATCGGATGGACACCGCCCTCGTGGCGCACTTCGATGTTGATCGGATAGATCGCGAGTTCGCGGCTCACCCAGCGGGTCCGCTCGTAGAAACCCGCGATCGCCTTCTCCAACGATTCCCCATCGGGTTGATGGAAGTACATCTTGGCACGGAAGATCCTGTCGTGCAGACCAAACAGGTAACCTTCCCAGGTGGGGAGCTTAATCATTTTGGCGGCGAGCTCCGCAGGCGACTCCGTCGTGGTCGCGTAACGGCAGCCCGATCGTGTCGCGCCGGATTTCTTCGTCGCATCAACCAGCGCGGCTGCTGCGGCCATTGTTTGACTGTTCGTGCGTTCACAGGTCGATCTGCACACACACACATGCACCCAAAAGAGGAGAGTGGAGGTGGGGCGAGAATAAGAATGCAAAACGCGTGGGGTTCGTGCCATTCGAATGGGCTCGTTTATTGTTTGTTGCCCTGTTCACGAAACCTCTGCACGACCCATCGGTCGAAGCTGTTGCGCGGGTTGGTTACCCAATCGACCGGCGCCGTGCGCCATGCGCTTGAGTCGGCGGCATCCTCCGGCAAAGGCTCGACATTGGTCGTTTTCTTTTTCTGAGAATCGGGGCGAGTTCGTCCGGTTGCTCGCGGTTTGCGCGGCGCATTCGGTGTGCGTGCCCTTGAACGTCTGACCTGTTCCGTTTGGCCAGGACCTTGCGGTTCATAAATCATCCAGTCCAACCACAGGGCCTCGACGCGCCCAGCCAACTTAAATGTGAAGGTGTGCTGCTTCAGATCGACTTCTGAAACGGTGTGGGCATAGCCAGCCTTCACGCCCTCTCCGTCCAGGCGGAAGCGATCACCGGGGCGCGGAGGACCGCCGGCATAATGAAAGTATTTGGCGACGTCCTTGATAGTTGATTTCCGCTGGCCGGCCGCGGATGACTGCTGACGGTACCAAAAGCTGCGCACTTTCTGCTCAGACATCACACAACGGCGCTGTGAGGGAACGACGGAAAGAAAGACGAAGACAGGAAAGCGTTAGGATGACGGATGGCACATCTAAAATGAGTTCGATCCATTAACATCGCATCCCATTGCCTTTATAGGGAGGCACTTTGGGTCACCATGAAAACAACGACCACGACAACACCGACGATCAACACGGACGATCCAAACCCAATGACTACGCCCTGCATCGTCCAATCCGTTTGCGATGAAGTACCATTGCCTCGACACGGCTGCGACTGATAATCGCCCGTGACCGATTGACACCGGTCGCCTGACACGCCTGATGGACACTGACAGATTGCGTAGCCTCCGTCTTCTGTGCATGTACCGCAGTTTGCGCATGGGTTGGGATCGCATCCGCCGGCCACAGCCTGTTCCTGTTTCTGGCACAGTGTCCCGTTCCAACCGGCGGCGCAAATGCAAGCGAATTGGCCTATTGCGTCGACACACGTCCCACCGTGCATGCACGGGGCCGATGCGCACTCGTCGATTTCCGTCTGACAGAGTGCGCCGGTGAACCCGCCCTGGCATGTGCAGGTGAACGACCCGACCCCGTTGACGCACGTGGCGCCGTGTGCACATGGTGCGGAAACGCAGTCGTCCGTGAGGGTACAGTTCTGACCGGCGAATCCCTGCGGACAGTCGCAGACGTATGTGAACTCCTCGGCCAACACCTGGCAGGTGCCTCCGTTCTTGCATGGATCCGGGTTGCAAAATGGCAAAGGTATGCCCAGGACCAGGTGCGCCAGTTGTATCGCCACCAGCAGCAGCAGCAGCAGGTTTGTGCGAGGCACGCGTTGCATCACAAGTAACAACTGGCCGCGCACGGCAAAGGAGGAGAAGAGGAAAAGGATTGTGAGTTTTTTTGATGACCATCGGTTTGATAGGGTAATGATGCGGATGGCGGGTGCAGAGTCTATTAGTTAGATCGAAAAATACGAAAGATACGTGAACGCGTGCTGCTTCAAAGCGACTTCAGAAACAGTGCGTGCGCAGCCAGCCTTCTAAAATGAGTTCGATCTATTGACATCGGAACCCATTGCCTTTACAGGGAGACGCCTTGAGTCGTCATGAAGACAATGACCACGACAAAACCGACAATCAACACGGACGATCCAAATCCAATAACCACGCCTTGCATCGTCCAATCCGTTTGCGACGAAGCGGTCGGCTCCCTGGGATTTCCGCATGGCGACCCCTCCGGGCACGAACACTCGTCGCATTCCGTCGTGGCGTTACTGTAGAAGTAGACCTGTCCAATTAACCAATCGAAAGGTGCTGTGACGAAGACATCGTTACTGAACGTACCAACGGCATGACCAAACCGCCATGGGCTAAATGCGTCACCCGAGCCCCACAGATCGCAATGCCATGGCAGCGAAGCATTGCAGGTTTCGTCCCGCGAGACGCGGAAATCATACTCGTTGGAGGTTGCGTTCAACGCGTATTGGTCAATGCGACCGCCGATAAAGAGCATTGCGTCGGCATCGGGAGGGTGCGTCTCCGGCAGGTTGGCACATGCAGTCGTGTTACAGAGCGTCGGATACGCATGGCATTGATCGGCGAAGCTGTGAGTGGTGTTGTAACCAGGGCAGCCAACGACGAGCGTTTCGTCACGAAGCGAGAGCGAATAACCACAATACGAGCCGGCGGAAGGGGTTGATTGGAATAACTGTGGCCGGTGCAATAGGAAGTGCGTTCCGTTCCACAGGTATTCGACGACAGTCCCGGCCTGTTCCACGATACTTCCGTTCGTCGTGTTATAGGCTTGACCTGGCAGGCCGGCATAGAGGTGAGTGTCGTCGAGCACCATTGTTTGGACGGCTTCATTGCCAATGTCGGGCGTCGGCCACCGCTGAGTCTCGACCCAATCGCCCTCGGCGCTGCTGAAGTTGTAGACGACGAAGTTAAATTTATCCGAGGTTACAAATCGTGTCACCAGGCGATTGCATGTTGAGCTGATGGCTATTGACGTTTCTGGTATGTATTCCGCATCCGTCAGATTGCTATGGCGGGCCCACCGACCGGTGTCGGGATTCCTCAAAAAAGAGACGAGCCTGTATCTCGGCGAAATGCCAATCGGGACGTTGACGCGGAACAGGAGGAAGATCCAATTCGAACACATGGCGCCATTCCATTTCTCCGTGACAGTCAAGTTGCGGTCCAACGGGTCGAGCACCTGTGAGATTGTGTATTGATTGGTCACTTTATCGAATTCCAGAAGCGTGTAGTTCGTATAGACGCTGACGGGGTCGAAAGGGTTGGTTCCCAACAAGTCCCCGACGACCAAATAATCTCCCCAGCCAAAAGCCGTCGACAGCGTATCGAACATCGTTCCATTGCCGAGAATCTGAATCAAATGGAAAGGGTCATTCCTGGTGGTACGTCGATAGATCCACAGTCGATCCACGATGGCCGGATCGTCGACTATGCCGGAATGTACCACCACCGTGAGCTCGTTCGGGGCAAACATGCGATCACCCCATGGCCGTTGAGGGATGTGAGCCGGATCGATCTCGTACGGTGCCAACAGCTTCTGTACACACTCCGAACCATTGGTTTGACCCAACCAAAACATCAGCAGGGCCAGCACCAACGTGCATGGTAGCTCAACGCTTCGCCAATGCATCATCCTTTTGTAGCTGTAACAGGGAAGAGGACAGTAGAATGGACAATAAACAATTAGTGGGCACAGACGTGACATGCGAATGCACTATGGCAGCTCGGGGTCACAAATTTGTTTGAAGTGGGGGTTTGGTTTTATTCGTTTTTGAATGAGATGCGCAACACACACACACGCGCGTACTCGGTCGTCCACACCGCCACGCCTTATCCGGTGGTATTCTCTGCTGCATCGCATTTCGGTTTCATCGGCTGCAGCCATTCGTCATCCGCGGGCGGCATTATTTCGCAGAAACTGAGGCGCCACAGCCGAAGTCCGGCTTGGATGCGAATGAATTGCTGTGCGAGGGTTTCTTTGTCTTTAAGGGCCGCAACAACGGCTTTTTCCTCCTTGCCTTTGGCGGTGTCCGTGCCTAGCGCACGAAGGAATTTGGCCAGCGTCTCCGGTGAATCGAGGATGGGTGAGATGCTGCGTCCGTATGTTTGGAAGATTTGCACGAACCGCGGCCAGGCCTTCTGCGCGCTGATCCGCGGCGTCAGTGCTTGCTTCTTCGTATAGTCATTGCCCAGCACATGCATGAACAAGCCCAGCCCATCACTGGTCACGCAATGTTCTGCCTGTAGCTTGTGCGCAAACTGCGTCATGTCGATCACACGGGCATTGGGCCCACCCTTGATCGGGTTCATATTCCAAAAGTACAACTGAAGGCCGCCATTGACCCAGGTCGAGAATCGTGGATGGCTGAGGAACAATGACCAGATACCGTACATATCACTGTCGACTGAACAAGCGAGGACGCTGAGTGCGCGCGGTCCGTCGCGCGCTTCCTCTCGTTCGCGCAAAAGCGCCCGCAGGCCTGCGGGTTGGTCGTGATCCGCCTCCGGCCAACCATTGTAAAAGGCCGCGCATTCGCCGGGAGACGCAGCAGCGTGCGAGGCCGCAGATGCTGCTGCTGATGACAACAACGGGACCGAGCCATGGCGGCCGGTCACGACAATTGGGCCAATCGCGCGATCGTCGGTGAAACTGATGATCAGACGGGTGCCGCATGGTAGGTTGCGGGCTTCGAGTGGTGCCAGTTTCGTAAAGATATAGAGAAAGACTTTGTAACGCAACTCGCGCGACGAACACAATCGCGACACCACCAATCGGTTGCCGTCCGGCCAACCGGCGATGCAATACTGCGGCGATTGTCGTGTGGTGGTGGGCAACAGCTTCATGAAAATGACGCGGCCGAATTCGTCCACTTGCGTGGTTGCCGGGTAGGGCAGCGTGGGGACGACGGCCGACGGTGCTTTCTTCTCTTCCTCCCCGTCGCCATCGGTTGCCGGATTCACACCAGCCGCAGAGGTCGAGGCTGAGGCTGCGGCGGCCCGCGTGTCGCGCGCCTGGGATGTGTTCTGCTTCAGAACGGGCACATAGCGTTTGTCCACACTCATCCAAACGGTGGTCGTCTTGTTACGCGGGTCGTGCAAATGTCGACGAATCGGCTCCAGGATGTAGTTGTACAGCTCAACGGGCGTCACCTCCATGGCACCCATTTGATGCAAATGGCACATCAGATCCAACAGCACGATCTCGGGCCACGGAATGAAGTCACGTGTGGCGCCTGCTGCCAGGGTGATGAGCAGGGGAAGTAAGGTTTTGTCTTGCAGACCCATCTGTTTCACGGACACACACACACACAGGAGTGGAAGGAGTGCAACAGCGATCGTCAAGGTGAGCTACGGCGTGCACATCGTAACGATCTATACAGTTGACGGCGTACAAAACATGAGGAATGCAAACGCGACGTGCGTGAGGGATTGGCAACAAAAAACAAAAACGGGCAACGGCGCTAAAATGGGGAACGTGCCCGAACCCCAAGCCACGGACCGAGACGTTCGCCGCACCAAACCGAACCGAAGGCGGCGCCGTCGCCTCGTGAAATATCGGCGCACGGGCGCCACAGGGAATAACGTGGATGGCAAGACAAACGGTGGCCTCTTACAATTGGGATTAATCGATACGAAACACTCGATACCTGCAGAGCCACCTGCAGGTGGCAGGGCTGCGCGATCACATTCTGTCTCGCCCTCGCAACAATCGAGCGACGAATCCGGACCGCCGCATCAACCCGTACCGAATGCAGGCAGGGCTGAGCGATCTCATTCTGTCTCGCTCGCGCAGCAATCGATTAACTTACCGCGGGAGCCAGATGACGACCTGTGGGACGTCGATCTGTTGTCGCAATACGCGGACGGAGCTGATCGGTCTCCGTCCATCGCGGCCTCAGAAGCGCAATCAATCCGATCCAACGATTCGGACATCTCGCTGCAAAGTGCAGGGCAGTTTAATCATTCACGGGCTGCTGCTTCGCTTGCGCAGCCGGACGTTGTTTTGGTTCATGCCAGACCAACGCCGCCTCCACCGCCTCCTCCTCCTCCCCGTCCGCCTCCTCCTCCCCCTCCTCCCCGACCGCCGCCGCCTCCTCCCCACACTCCGCCCAATGCTGCCGTGGCTCATGTCAAACCACCGATACCGCCGCGACGCATCGCGCCGCCGATGGCACGGTTCCCTCCGCCCGAGCGCATTCGTTATGTTTCCTACCCAGCAATCCCATTAGGAGGTGGCGAAGACATGTTCCGCCCCATTGGGTTGGGTGCGACCAGAGAACACAAGCCCACCACTTTCTGGAGTCGTGTACTTGGGCCAAGCGACGCAATGGCGAAACAATGGGCGGCGGAGCAGCGATATGACGCGGCGCATGGCGAGGTCGTGGATAGCGCACCCTATCACGCCAAAACCTCCATCATGGCCTGCATCGACGCCTCCCTGATCGCACCATTTCTGGCCACATACCCTGGCGACTTGAAGGAGATGCTCCAGAACCCACGGCGGCTTATCGCAAATGCCAGATTCTCCTCGACAGACGGCGCGGGGAAACGTGGTCTCGTGGAGTCGTGTCTCTTCCGCGCACCAAACGATTACCAAAACTTGGTCGTGGAAATGTCGGACTGTGAACAGAAGAAACAACAACAACAACAGGATGAAAAGGACGCCCTTCCTCCTCGTTGGGTTGCTCGCATTAGCCCAGATCGCGAGCGCTTTGCGCACAAAGCGATCACGAAAGGTCGGCGAATTTCTTTGGAATTGAAATCCACGCCGGGTGCTGTGCTCCTCATGGACATCGGCGATCTCCAAACGCTCGGCGAACGGGAACTGGAGTTCGGAATGGCGCCCACCACTCCGTTTGGTCGTTGGATCGTCGCGGGTGCGAACGCCAACTCTCCGCTACCGCCATGCACTGCGATGAAATTCCACGCCGGTATTCTCTTTATCGGTGTCACTGCAGGCAAGATGTACGATCTGGTCTGCCGATCGAAACGGAAAGAGAACAGCGTGTTTCAAACGATTTGTCTCGAGCCGCGTCGCACGGATGTGGGTGGTAGTGGTAGTGTTTAATCGTTTTTGGTTTACTGCCGTTTTTGTTGTTCTGTTCGTGTGTGGTGAAACGTCAAGTAAACGCCGATAAAAACGCACGCACAGAATGACGAAAGAGAGAGTGAGAGAGAGAGAGAGAGGGACCCGAATCGCGAGCACGGCTTACTCTTTGATAGGTTTGAGCGCCGCGGTCTGAAGTTTGAGGGCAGCGGCCGCGGCTTTGACGCTCCTGACATAGGCACGGGCACTCGCTTCCGCCCTCTCCGTCATCAGGCGAATCGGGTCCTCGATCAGGTTTTCACCGGACCACCCCATCATCACCTTGTACTCGCAGTACGCCTCGATGTCCCTGATGAACGTCGCCACGATGGCGAGCTTCTCAGGAGAGAGAATCCGCACGCCCGGCGCGGCTCGGTCCTCCAGCATGAGCTCGACATCGTCGTCGTCGACATCCCAGCCGTGGATCGCCTTCTGCGCCGCCAACGCGGCCGGCAGCTTGTCTTTGATCTGTCGTCGTACCCATTTCGCGTGGGTCTCGATGTCTTTGATCGGCGTCTCCCAGCTCAGTTTCCCACCGGCAGCCGCACGCATCACCTCCGGCGAGTCGGCCGTCATGGCTTCGAGGTGGTAACGTTTGATCACCTTAGCCGAGACCGTCTTCTCCGCCGGTTGGGGGGCCTCCTCAGGCGCGGGGCCGCGGCGCGCGCGTTTGGCAGGAGCGGGCTCGACCTCATCTTCTTCAGAGTCGTCGTCGAAGTCGTGGCGGTCTTCGTCGTCGTCGTCGTCGCCGTCGCCGTCGCCGCCGTCATCGCCTCCACCTCCGTCTTTGCGTTCGGCTTTGGCGTCGCCGTCATCTCCTCCACCTCCGTCTTTGCTTCCGGCTTTGACGCCGGTGTCGCCGCCAGCAGCTTTGGGCGGCTCTTTCACCTTTTCGTCGACGTCAATACTGGCGGCGGCCGCGCTGGGCCGCTGCGAGTCGAGAGGCACAGACGCCGGTTCGCCAGAACGTTTCAGTTCCTCCCCCTGATCCGGATCGAGGGGTCGAGCGGACTGGCTGATCTCGTGGGAACTGCGTTTGCGGCCCATTCTGCACAAGCAGGGCGGGCACAGACGCACACAATCACGGGCTGGTAAGCAAGGGTTGAGAGCACGCGCGCGCGTGTGTGTGTGTGAGAGAGCGAGACAATCGCCCAAGAGGCAGCGCGCTGCCCTTTATTCGCCCGATCAGAGAGCGAGAGAGAACGAACGAGTAGGAGGAGAGAACGTTGCAATTCAAAACCACCTCATTGGAACACAGCAGCGAGGGGACAGTGCTCACAACAGCGCATTGGGTCAAATGGCCCTTAGAAGCCGCAGAGGGTGCGCGTGCGCTTAATGGCCTCGATATGGGCGAGCACGCCCTCCTCCGCCACGTCTTCGATGTAGAACGAGTCGATCTTACTCCAGCTCGTCTCGGCGACCTCGCCGCGCTCGCCGAGGAAGCGGGCGCGCTCGGCGGCATCTTTGAGGAAGTTGAGTACAACCGCCAGCTCGACGTGCGACAGCGGGGTCGGCTTCGGTATAGCCTTTGCATAGAGCTGGTTAAACAGCCACTCCCTGCTCATGGGCCGCCCGTCGACCATCTTTTCGAATTTGAGCATTTCCGGCAGAATCTCATAGATCACGCCTTTGACGCGCATGGCGTAGTCGGAGATGTCCACGGCGAGACTCGGCCTCAGGTCCTCGGCGTCCATGACCTTGCCAGTGGCGTAGCAGTCCACCACGTCCTTAGAGGTGGCGGTGAAGGGCATGAAAGTCGGGCGGTGGGTGTCAATGACGGCCTGCAATTTGGCGAGCAGTTCCTCCCTGCGGGCCTTCAGGTGCGCCGGCAGCGAATCGGGAACCGGTCGTGCCCGTTTGGCGGGGGGGGGCGCAATCGGCTTCGGAGCAGCGGCAGCGCCGCCACCTCCACCACGCGGGGCCACGGCGGCCTGGCCCTTGACGTCGGTGACTGTGCCCGTGTCAGACGTGTCCATGGCCGTGGTCGTGGCCGTGGCCGTGGCGGTGGCTGCGGCGGCGGCGGCGGCCTTCGCCGCGGAGGCGGTGCCCGTCTTTTCCTTTTCGGCGCGTCGCTCGGGGGTGCCGGCCGCCATCTTATTCGCGGATCGCTTCTTCGAGGCTGCGGACATCTGCGATGGGTCGATGGAAGGGAAGGGGGAGGACTGATGCAAAGGGGAAGGAGAGAGGGGAAGAAGGAAGAAGACAACGACGGAGTCAGCAATGTGACGGTGCAGACGGTGGGCGGTGGGCGGTGATCAGTGAGTGTGGGGGAGTAAATCAAATAGATCGCGCCGCGTGCGAACGACGGAGTTGTATTCAGATGTGGTTAGTGGAAGAAGAGAGGCGAGCGGGTCGCATTGGAATGAGAGGTCTTAGCGGGGGCGGATGCGGAGGATGTCCTCGAAGGGGATGCGCGAGACCGACTCGTGACGGGCAGTGGGGCGGACCCACAGCACACACACGTAGGTCTCTCCGAGGCCTCGCACCACACCCCAGTTGACGCCCCTGTTGTTGCACCGGCAGAAGGTAGCGCCAACGGGAGTGGACGAGACCAATCAGTCCAGCGAGGTGTCGCACGTGCGCGAACGCGTGTGTGTGCGTGTGCGTGCCGTACTGCTCTCCGCGGAAATCCGTCCAGCGGCACAGGACGAAGTCTTTGAAAGTGACGTACGTGTGGACGCCGCCCAACATGAACGACCGGAAGTGCAGGTTGCGGCGGCTGCGACGCTGTCCAGCAAAAGCCAATCGAACAGAGGTGGGAGAAGCGAGCGACTTCGTCAGCGGAGCGCCACACGCAGTTGGGGCACGCGCTGACTGACCGGTGGATCGTCGGGGCCGAGCCGATACGAGGCGAACGGATACCGGCCGGGCGGCGGTCGTTCATGCGGCAGTCGGGGCATTTGGAAAGATGGCCTGAGGCGCGCGCACACGAAAAGAGAACGGTGGGCGCGTGTCATGAGCATTGGTGAGGACACAAGTCAGACAGCACATAGACAAGAGGGGTCATGCCCCGACCTTATCTCAACAAAACTTCCCCGCGGGATGCCACACCGTGCAGACTTTTGCAGGTTTTTGGTGCAAACCTTTGGTATGACGTCATGCGGTGACACATGCCCCC
>CAZGOM010000015.1:0-55306 GCA_964527265.1 uncultured Phycisphaeraceae bacterium
CGTAGCGTTCGAGCTTCTGGCCGGGGGTGGTCTTGGCCTTGCGAAGGGGTTCGGCGAGGAGCTTGGTGACGTTTTCGACGACGGTGGGGCAAGGGAGGACCAGGGACTTGGTCTTGGGCTTGCCGACCTGTGCCTGCATGTCCTTGATGGCGGCGACGATTTTCTTGATTTCGGCGTAGCCGAATTCGATGGCGCCAGCGACGACGTCTTCGGGAAGCTCGGCAGCGCCGACTTCGATCATGTTGAGGCCGTCATCGTGGCCGCAGAGGAGCAGGTCCAGGTCGGAGAATTCCGACTGGGCGAGCGTGGGCATGATGACGAACTGGCCGTCGACGCGGCCGACGCGGACGTTGCCGATGGGGCCTTCGAAGGGGATGGAGCTGATGGAGAGGGCGGCGGAGGCGGCGATGCCGGCGAGAACGTCGGGATCGTTCTGGCCGTCGGCGGCGAGAACCCAGCACTGGATGAGGACTTCATCCAGGAAGCCCTTGGGGAAGAGGGGACGCAGGGGCCGATCGATGTTGCGCATCGTCAGCGTTTCTTTTTGGTTGGGGGAGCCTTCGCGCTTGCGGAAGCCGCCGGGGAACTTGCCAGCTGCGGAGAGCTTTTCGCGGTAATCGACGGTGAGGGGGAAGAAGTCGATGCCTTCACGGGGCGCGGCGCGGACAGCGGTGCCGAGGACGACGGTTTCGCCGAAGGTGACGAGGACGGCCCCGTCGGCCTGCTTGGCGAGCTTGCCTGTTTCGATGGTGAGCGTGCGTCCGCCGATTTCGACTTGAACTTTGGTGACTGGCATGGTGTGTTTTCCTTTTTCCTCTTTGATGACTCTAAAACGACGTAATTGAACGATTGTGGATGAGTTGTGCAATGCTTATGAAAAAAGCCGACCACGTGGCCTGGGAGTGCCTGGCCGGGCCGGCGGGAGGGCTTGTGGCTGTACGTGGATTGCCGGTGACCGTGGCAGATTGGCTGATCCCGTAACGACAGTCGGGCAACGCTTTTTAGAGCATTGCCCGGGTTTTGTCGGGAGATCAGGTTGTCTTACTTGCGCAGGCCCAGGCGCCCGATGAGGGTCTGGTAGGCCGGGCGGTTGGTGCGGGACAGGTAGCGCAGGAGGCTGTTGCGCTTGCTGACGAGCATCAGGAGGCCGCGGCGGGAAGCATAATCATGCTTGTGGGCGCGGAAGTGCTCGGTGAGGGCAGTGATGCGCTCGGTGAGAAGAGCGACTTGGACTTCGGGCGAGCCGGAATCCTTTTCGCTGCGCTTGTATTCGATCACAACCTGCTTCTTCTTTTCTGCGGAAATCGTCATGGCTTCAAATTCTCCGTGCCCAGACAGTAAGGGCGAAAACAATGTCTCATCGGTTTTTCGAGACGGGAAATGGTATCAGAAGGTGGGGGCGGGTGCAATATGGGGGGACGGGAATCGCGGGGACGCGATTGGAGAGTGGATTTGAGAGAGTAGAAAGTAGAACTGCTCCAAGAGGAGAAGGGATGGGGTGAGTTCACTTATGTCGGGGGCGTGTTGTGATTGGCAGTCGGCGGGACGCCGGCGCTCCCGGTGGGTGTTTTTTTAGAGGGTGTTTGTGCGAGGGCGACGGTGCCGAGGATGCCGGCGACGCAGATGATCTGGGTGAGTGTGATGGTTTCGCCATCGATGGCGCCCCAGGCGATGGCGACGACGGGGATGACGTAGGTGACCATGCCGGCCACAAGGGGGCCGGATTGCTGGACAAGTGCGTAGAACATCCAGTTGGCGATGCCGGTGCAGAGTATGCCGAGGGTGATGACGGCGAGGATGGGAAAGAGGATGGGGCCCTCTTTGAAGTGCTGGGTGGCGCTCAGGGGGAGCATGACGCCCGCGGTGTAAAGGAGGCTGGCGGCGGTGAAGGCCATGGGGTGGATGTGGTGGAAGTGCTTCTTGATGAAGATATTGACGATGGCGTAGCAGGTGGGGACGCTGGCGCAGAGGAGAAGGTGGGTGAGGGGGATGTCGAGCTTGAAGAGGGCATCCTTGGAGAGGAGCAGGAGGAAGAAGAGGCCGCCGACGACGCCGATGGTCTGGCGGTTGGTGGGCTTGGTGTTCAGGAGGGGGATGGAGGCGATGACGGTGAAGAGGGGGACCAGGCCGATGAAGACGCCCATGAGCGCGCCGCCGTGGCGGGAAACAAACCAGGGTTGGATGAAGTAGGGCCAGCAATAGCCGGGGATGATGATGGCGAGGAGGGTGAGACGGTGGTTTTTGAAGGAGGGCCAGGGGCGTTTTTGAGTGGGCCAGAGGAGGAGGAGTGCGAGGCCGCCGAACAAGCCGCGGATGCCGGCGATGGCGACGGCGTTGAGGAGGAGGTCGGCTTTCTTCATAAGGAGGAAGGCGGAACCCCACAGGAGACTGACGAGGATGAAGTACCAGGTGGCCATGAGGAGAGGGGGGAAGGAGATGGCAGATATTTGAGGTTAGATGTTTAAGAGGGAGGGAGTGGTTGGGGGCCAGCATGATACGGGATTGGGTGGTGGCGGGGAGGTTTTGTTGTGTTCTTGGCGGATGGGATGAGATATTTCGTGAATTTGGCTTATGGCGTGGTAAGCATCAAAAAAAGAGGTTTGTCGATTTGGAGATGCTGGGGTTGTATCGAAATGAGCGTTCGTCTCGTTTTCCCGCTGCGGCTTTGAATTTCATAGCTTGTGCTGGATGAGGATTGGATCGATGTGGACACACTTCGTGAATTTTTTCAGCTCGATGTATCCGAGATAGATGGCAGCTTCATAACCGCTGCGGGCCAGTCGGAGAGGTGGAATAATTTTGGGGCAGAGCGCATTAATGACCTTGGCATCCTGCATTGCTTCAAGGATGAGTGTGCATAGGTAAGCATCCAGAAAATGCCGAAGGGCATCATTCTGTTTTCCGGTGAGGTCTGTGTCGCCGATGAGAAAGGGCCTCAGGACATCAAAGGCAAGAAACGGCAGTGAGTGGGTCCAGATACCGTTGTAATTTCCGTGGTAGTGGGCTCGATTGAACCTGTCGAGGTAGTTGCAGTGGATTTTTGTCTGTGTTCCGGCGATTCCCAGGTGGGCGTCGCTTTCCTGGATGGAGATGACAAGGTCGAGCGCAGAGTTTTGACGGATAGGTTTGAATTTGGGGCTGACCAGAAAGCGTTTTACGGCGGCGAAATCGCCCAGATAGGCCTGAAGCAGGAGGGTGCGAAGTTCCGATTGGCTGATCTTGGCGGATGCGATCGCATGGAGGTCGGTGTAAAGCATGTGCTCAAGCAGGGCCTGCGGTGATGTATCTTTTTGGAGATAGGAAATGACTGGGTCCATGACATGTTCCGGAATCTAGGAACAGAAAAAGAAGCGGACACTTTTTCGACGTGATTGTTGGTCGTTGTTAGGCTTTTTTGATGGTACCCGACTGCCAGACTATACCTTTTCTCCATAGCTATCCTTTGATGGGGCATTGTGGTTTTGTGAAATGGGTTTTAAGGTGTGTAAGCCTTGATGACACGTGTTGGATTCACCATAAACGTGCCCGTGTCCCTTTTCTTTCTTTGGAGGAATGTATAGATGGCTGTAAAAAGTAAATTGCGACGAATGGACAACGTTTTGATCGTTGTCGACGACCTCCAAGCGGTCAAAGCGTTTTTCAGTGAACTGGGTATGGAACTGGAAGGGGAGACGACGGTTGAAGGGCCTTGGGTGGACCAGGTGATCGGGCTCGACAACGTCCGAGCCGACATCGTCCTGATGCGGACCCCGGACGGGCACAGCAAGGTTGAGCTGACGAAGTTCCACAGGCCGGCGGCGGTCAAAGCCGAGCGTGAAAACGCGCCGGCGAACACGCTGGGGATACGCCGGATCATGTTTGCAGTCGATGACATTGATGATGTGGTTGCGCGCCTGTGCGGCCGCGGCGCCGAACTTGTAGGCGAAATCGTAGACTTCAGGGATATTTACCGGCTGTGCTATCTGCGCGGTCCTGAAGGCATCATCATCGGACTGGCCGAGCAACTGGGCCATAAAACGGTAAGCGATGTTTTGGAAAAGTCTTGATGAAAAGATTTGCGGATGGGGTTTTGTGGGGGATTAAGAGCCATGCCATGGGCGTTTATGTACGCATCCCGAATGGCATTCGTACTCATCCCTTTTCTTGCCCCCTCTTAATCATTCCCAATCCTGTTCGCCCCAGTCAAAAATTCCGCCTCTTCACCCCGCCACCTCCACCACCACTTTCCCCCTCCCGGCCCTTCCCTTCACCTCCCCCGCATACGCCTTACCCGCTTCTCCAAACCCCACGACCGCATCCACCACCGCCTTGATCTCTCCCTTCTCCAGCAAATCCCCAATCATCCCCAACTCTTCACCTCGCGGCTCAACAATAAAAAACGCTCCTTTTGCCCTTTCATCCTTCGTCTCTTCCCCATCCGCCGCAATCGTCACCATCCTCCCGTTGAGCCCCAGCACGCCCCAGGATCGCCTCAGCGTTTCTCCGCCCACGCAGTCAAACACCAGGTCCGCTCCGCGCACTTTCTCCTCAAACCGCCCCGTCTTGTAATCAATCACCTCATCCACCCCGATCTCTTTCAAAAATGCCTCATTCCGCGCCGAAGCCGTGGTGATTACTTTCGCGCCCGACCGCTTGGCAAGCTGCACCGCATACACACCCACCGCGCCTGATCCCCCATGCACCAGCACCTTCTCTCCCCGTGCCAGCTTCCCCCGCTCAAACAAGCCCTGCCAAGCCGTCAACGCCCCGATCGGCACGCTCGCCGCCTCCACATGCGTCAACCCCGCCGGTTTGCGCGAAATCCACTCCGGCCGCGTGATGCAATATTCCGCCGTCGCACCATCCGCAAACCAATCATTCATCCCATATACCTCCTGTCCCAGCAGCGTGTTGCTTACCCCCTCACCCACACCCGCCACCACTCCGGAAAACTCATGGCCGGGCACGGCATGCCGGCGCCTCTCCCCGCTCTTGGTATGAATCGTCGGATACCAAATCAGCTCCGTCGGCGTCACACCCGCCGCACACACTTTGACCAGCACTTCCCCTGCCCCCGGCGGCATTTGGTACGCATCAGCCCTCACAAGCACCAACCCCGCCTCGCTCTCCGCCAATTGCCATACATGCATACATCACCTCATCCCATCGGTTTGTCGCAGGAACCACATTCTCATCTGAAAGTACCTTACCTCAATAACTCCCCACTCCCCAGCACAATTCCATCACTTTATTAGAACCACCATATCGCTTCGATACTTTCTGCGCCTCTCCCTTACGTGCCAGCACAGATTGTCCGCCGTAAACGCATACATCGGCGTCACCGGCGCCCTCCCAAGCAAGACGAACCAACCCTGCCAGCGTCCAAAACCCGTCAATCAAAATCTTCCCCCTTGGAAGGGTTTTTGAGAAGGTTGTCCAGTAAAGGACATTTACCGGCTGCGCTATCTGCGCGGTCCTGAGAGCATCGTCGTCGGATTGGCCGAGCAACTACGCCATAAAACGGTAACGATGTTTTGCAGAAGTCTTGATGCAACGATTTACTGATGGGTAGTGATTGGGCGCTGTGTTTTTTGCTTTTTATCACAAAACAGAACTCTACATGTCTCAATTTTGCTGCAATAATTTCACAAAACTCCTAGGTGAATCTCACCTCTACCGGTAACCTCGAAAGAGAGGGCCAAACTTGATTTCTGTTCGATTCTCCAAGTCCTAAGGGGTGGGCTATGAAACACTCACGCGGCTTCACACTCATCGAACTACTCGTCGTCATCTCCATCATCGGGGTTCTGATCTCACTTCTTCTCCCAACCCTGAGCCAGTCGCGCGAAGTCGCAATTAATATCTCCTGCACCACCAACCTGCGCCAAATCGGGACCGCTTCCGCCACGTATCAAGCCGACTTCAAAGGTTTCAATGTCTCCACCTGGAAACTCACCAACGATGCCATCCCTTCCGGCACCCTCAACCACCGCCGCCGCTGCGATCCGTCACGCAGTGGCGCCGACACCTTAAACGGCGTACCACCCATTTACCCGAGCACCTCCTCGGCAGGCTGGACCTGGAGCGTCTATCTCCTAGCTTACCTGGGAAATGCTGATCCCCTCTATTGCCCAAGCAAGCAATGCGCCTTCGTCAAGCCCGCCGTTAACGCCTACAGGCTGGCCACCCCAAACGACGGCCAAGGCTACTACCCTCTCAACTATTCCTACGGGATCAACATGTACATCTATGACGGGCTCTCCACAGGCTACTATGTTCGCCCCTATAAATTGTTCCAGCCCGCACACACTTCCTTTGTCCTGGATTTCAGCGTCTATGGAGGCGGCACCGCATTGACCAACTCCTCAAGCTACGGCGTGTTCCCGGGACTCTTCAACATCACCACCACCGCCACGCCAAACTCCACGCTCGCCGGCAGTCCCGAATATATGTCCATCGCCAAGACCGACCGGCATCCCCGTCGCTCTGTCAATTCCGTCTTCCATGACGGACATGTGCAGAATTTCCTCGTCTCGGATCTATACAACCCTACCTTAGGCGGGGCCAACGGCACCACGGCTGCGGGAAACACCACCGCTGGCAATCGTTTCTGGGGCAACGGTTACGAAAACCTCGCCGTCATCCGCGTTCAATTCCAATAAGTCCATCCCGCTTGCTAAAATCCGGCTATGCCCCAAGACAAAAAAGCCGCCAAAGAACGCTATAACCAGATCCGCAAACAACAGCTTGCCGCCTCGCCCAAGCTTCAATCCGCCGAAGGCGCCAAGTGGCCCATCACGCGCTGCCTCATGGCCGGCAATTGGGAGCACCCGGGTAATCTCATGGCCTGCCTCATCCTGCGCACTCACCCCACTTCCGGCCAAAAGTGCGTCGGCATCTTCCTTATCGATCTCGCCTGCATGGGCGTAAAATCCGCCACGGGCCGCTTTGCCACCGATGGCGACCTCAAAGCCATTGAGGAAAATTTTGAACAAATGCCCCCCGTCCGCTCCGTTGCCCCTGAAACCATCGCCATGCTTATCAATGCGGCCCACCGCTACGCCTCCGACAACGGCATTGCTCCCGACCCGGATTACGCACACGCCAAGCTCCTCCTCAAAGACATTGCCCCGGCGCCCCAGGCGCCCAATATCCACTTCGGCGGGGGAAGACGGCAAGCCCTTCTATATCTCCGGCCCGGATGACGATGCGGATGCCATCATTCGCAAGCTGACTCAAAAACTCGGCCCCGACGGCTTCACTTTCCTCCGTGGCGGCTCCGCTTAACCGAGCCGCGCCCATTCTCCAAGCCAACGCGCTGCTTCATCGTGCCACCAGGCAAAGCTCTGGTGCCCGGGCGTTGATGTTACGTGCAGGTCGATCACTGTCCCCGCGGCACGTGCCGTGTTGTTTGCAAGCAAGTGTTGCATGAACTCCATCGCCTTGGACGTGTCCACCCTGTCGTCAGCGCTTCCGATGATCGTCCACACCGGGCAGGTGATTTTGTCTGCCCAGTTGATCAGCGCAGTGCTTTTGACCAGCGGGTTTTCCTTCATCTGCGCGAATTCCCGCAGCACGCCCCAATCCGTCACTGGCGCCATTGCGCACACAGCCCCCACCCGCGCGTTGCCTGCCGCCACATGAAACGCCAGGAATCCGCCACGCGAAATCCCGGATACCGCAATGCTCCCCGGCCTGGCCACTTTTTCCATCACCAGTTGATCCATCACATCATTCGCGTGCGCCACAAACGCCGCTACCGCGTCTTCCCCCTTTTGAAAACGATCCGCCCAACCTAGAATCTCCGGTCGCTCCCCGGCACGCAGATCCTCCCCATGGCACGGCGCATCCAGCGACGCCACATTCCACCCGTTCACATGCAGCAACCACCCCTGACGTGCAAAATCCGGATTGGTCAGGTTCCCATATGCCGTGCTCCCAAGCAGCACCACCGTGGGTGCCGCCCCGCTTGCCTGCACTGGCAGCAAACCGTATTTCGTCCCGCCAACTGTCGTTTTAAATACCGGGTCCAATGTCGCAAAAGTCGTCATATGTTGGACTTTCAATCAAAATAATAACTTGTCTGAATCTATTAAAAAGTTTAAACAAGATCAAGACGCATCCCCTTTCAAAAGACAAACCCGGCAAAGGCCAAGCTCTGCCGGGTCCGTCGTTTGAGAACAAACACTTTGGCTCAGCGAAGCGAGTCCTCCACGCTGTCACCCTGGTTGCGCGTGCACAGTGCCGTCAGCGTCTTGGGCCCCAGGCTTTCGCGCAAAAATCGTACCGACCCATCGATGCAAAGCGCATTGGCGCCGCCCTGGTGGTCGCTTCCGATGCCCCACGTCCCCCCGCTTCCCTTGCCTGGGCCTTTCTGGGAACCCGACCCGTCCGGATATACCGTACCCGCCCCGTTGTTGTGCCCATTCTTGGAATTCACGGCATACGCCGCCTGGTTGTAGTGCGGCCGGCCATGGATCCACACTCCCCGCCCAAAATTTACCGTTTCAGAAACATAGATCGTCTCTGAGTGCGCATCGGTGAAATCCGTCAGGCGCAGCGCCTTGCGCTCAGAAAACCCGCCCATGTTATTAATGAGCCCTGAACTGGGCGCATCCGTCCATAGCCGTCCCGCACCATTGAGTCCGTTATAGTCCGTCACAGCCAATTCCAGCGTCGTATCCGTCAACGCCAGGGAATGCGGCGCCTTTTTAAGCCCGTACTGATGCTTTGCAGACGGGCAGAGATACAGATTCACCTGCGTCTGCCCCACCACCTTGTTGTTCCCCGCGTCAATCGCTCCATCCATCTCCAGCCCCCGGTAAAGCTCTTCTTGCCCAATATAAGGCAGGATCATCGCAAACGCTCCGGGCCTGTAAGGCCCGCTGTTGAGCTTTGTAGTCGGAATTGCTGATTCCGGCCAATGGCTCGGATACCCCACCAGCGCAGTCCCGATGGGAAACGCCTTGTTGTCGTTCTGAAAAGCGTACATCCCAAGCCCGATCTGCTTTTCATTGTTGGCACACTTGAGCCGATTGGTCGTCTCTCGCACCCGGCTGAGCCCCGGCAGCGTGATCGCCGTCAGCACACCAATGATGAATGTCACCACCAGCAACTCAATGATCGTAAAACCGGCGCCCTGTAAACGACGTGAACCAGAAAATGGCATAGCCACAGCAAGCTCCTTCTTCGCCGGGTCGGGCGAATAGGGGCGCATCGGCTTTTCAAACGTCGGTACCGCCAGGGTTGTGCGCACGCACGACAGACAATCAGACCTGCCGGTCCGATCGCTTGGGTCCGAAGCGCCGAACAACCACTGGCAGGCAGGTCTTCTGGCTCTCGGCTTAAAACGGGTTTTGAGCGGCCTTCCCGTGGTTTCACTACCACAGTGGCTTAAATGCCCAAACCCTCACCGAATACAGCAGCGGCCCTGCGCCGGACTCTCACCGGCTTCCCTTTTCATCGCCCTGTCGTTCAATAGACAAAGGCGAACCTGTCAGCGACATGCCAACATAACTCAACAGCCCTGAAAATTCAAAGCATCAAGGCAGATTTCAACCTTCAATTTCAGCCTCAGCGCTTATCACCCTCGTCGTCTTCGTCTTCTTCATCCCAGTCATCGCCTTCATCCTCTTGTTCCTCGGCCATGCCAAGGTTCACATCCGCAATCCAAACCCCATAGTCGTTCAGCAACTCGGCATTGGATTTTGCGTGCGGCGCCGTGCTCTGATCGTCTTCAGGTTCCAGATTTCCCAGGCCGATCGAAAATCCCTTGCCATCGGATTCACGGATCACCCATCCCGCCAACTCCCCGTCATACATCGACCAATCCGCAGGCGCATCCTCCAACTTCATCAACTGATACACATCGTCCATGGACGGCATCTTTTTCCGAAGCACTTCATACTCGTCGCCTGGTTCCTCGTCATCAAGTACGTAAGGCTCTTCCCAGTCAAACGGCGTCACCAGCCGCACCTTGTAGGGCAGCTTCAGGTTTGTCTTCACATGCGCCGCGTAAATTCGAAACGCTTCCTCGGCATCCCCATCGGCCGCTTCGACGATCGCATCCGACCGGTCCAGCGATTCATTGAACAGCCGCTCATTCTCTGACTCTTCCTCTTGGCTTAGAAACGGCTCATCCCCATCCAATTCCTCAATGTCCTCGTCCCTGTCAAACTTGCCTTTGCCGGCTTCAAGGGGGCTCCCGTCCCGCGCCGTGCCCTGCTTGCCGGCCCAATAATGGCAGATCGGGCAGTCGTGCCCGTTGGGAAAATCAATTCCCTCTTCATGCGGGCAACCCATGTTTCCTTCACTGAGCACCACGGTCTTCACGCCGTGCTGCGCAAAAAAACCTCTGATTGCACCCAGCACCTTAGGGCTTGTTGTCACATCCGTAGCCATCCAGCGTTCCAGATAATCCGGTTCTTCAGCTTCTTTCAGGAATACGCTGGCTGCGATCTTCGTCGTCGTTTTATTGTCCGGCCCGTAAAACACCACCGTACCCAGGGGAAAGCGCCCATGGCGATTGGCTTTCGCCGCCGCCGCGCAGCAGAACTTGTATTTCTTCCCGCTTCCGCAAGGGCACACGTCGTAAGGACCGATGTCAAAATCCGAAGCCTTCATCGCAAACTCCTGGGCAAGGGGCCAAAACGCCTATCTTACCCCACAATGCACCCGCATGACCACATACCGCACGATCATGCAATATCCACTCATGCTGGTAGCCCTTGCAATCCGCCTTCCAAGCAATTCACCCCCATCCCGATTAAAATCGCCCCAGACGCATGATCTTCAGGCAGCATCTCGCCTCGTTTCCATCACTCGTGGCAGCCGAATGAAAATTAAAACAAAACTCTACGGCATGACGCTCCTGGCCACCTGTGGCCTGGCCCTCACCCTCCTCCTGGCCCTCTGGTGCCTTACGGAGTTCCGCGTCAACGGCCCCGTTTACAAGCGCATCATTCAAAACAAAGACATTGTCGCCGACGTCCTTCCTCCTCCCCTCTACGTTATCGAAACCTACCTCATCGCCCACCAGATGGTCGAATCCCAGAACCCAAACGACATCGTCACATACAAGAAAGATATCTCCGACCTCCGCGCGCTCTATAACCAGCGCCACGAACACTGGGTCGCCACTCTGCCGGATGACCCGCTGCGCAAAGCCCTCGTGGTAGACTCCTACGAACCCGCGATGATCTTCTTTGAAACACTCGAAAAATCATTCATCCCGGCCATCGAAAAAGGCGACAAGGAAACCGCGCGCAGCCTTGTCAACGGCACCCTTCAAAAACTCTACGGGCAACACCGCAAAGCCGTCGATGAAACAGTCGATATGGCTCGCAAACGCACCACCAGGACAGAGTTCGATACCGCCACACGCATCAATAGCTGGTCCACCGCCATGATCGCCGCCAGCGCATTCGCCGTCCTCTTCATTGCACTCGGCGGATGGTTTGCAAGCCGCAGCATCGTACGCTCCTCCAACCTCCTTGTGGACAGCGTCAACAAGATGGCTATCGGCAATGCCGATCTCACCGCCCGCATCGACACCGGTTCACGCGATGAAATGGGCGAACTTGCCCGCGGCATCAACGCTACACTCAAGAAAATCCACACCATCGTCATCCGTGTCCGCGAAGGCAGCGTTCAACTCCTCTCCACCGGTGCGGAAATCTCCGCCAACGCAGGTCAGCAGGAAATCACCGCCGTCAGCCTTTCCAGTTCCACCACTCAGATTGCTGCTGCCGTCAACGAAATCTCCGCCACAGGACGCGACCTTTCCCACACCATGAGTGAAGTCTCCAAACGCGCAAGGCAAGCCGCAAACCTTGCCGTCGCATGCGGCAAAGGCCTTGACGCCACCAACGTCACCATGCGTCAACTCACCGAATCCGCTGATTCCATCGGTTCGCGCCTTGCCGACATCCGTGAAAAAGCCGACCACATCACCCTGATGGTCACCACCATCGTCAAAGTGGCCGACCAAACCAACATTCTCTCGGTCAACGCCGCCGTCGAAGCCGAGAAAGCCGGAAACGCAGGTCTGGGTTTCCTGGTCGTCGCTCGTGAAATCCGTCGCCTTGCCGATCAAACCGCCGTCGCCACCCTCAGTATCGAAAGCATCGTCAGCGAGATGCATGAAGCCGTCACTGCCGGCGTGCGTCAGACCGACAAGTTCAACGATGAAGTCAAGGACAGCGTCAGCCGCATCTCCGAAATCAACCGCCAGACGAGCCTCATCATCGAGGAAGTTCAGGGCTTGAACAGCAGCTTCTCCGACGTCAATGAAGGCATGCAGAACCAGACCACGGGGGCACTCCAGATCAGCGACGCCATGCGCCAGATCTCCCACAGCGCCAAACAGACACAGGCCAGCGCCAAGGAATTCAACGAATCCGCAGACCTCCTGCGCAAATCCGTTGAAATGCTTAACGCCGAAGTTTCCCAGTTCAAAGTTTGACGCGTTGCGATGGAGAGCCAGCGGGACGGCCTTCTAATCGTTCTTTCGGTGGGGAGGTGTGGGTTTTGCTATGATTTTCACATGGCAAATTCGACTCTTGAACAGGTGTCTTTGGCAGGTCCCGATTTTTCGAGGCGGGCGCGGTTTGATGGGGTGGTGGAGATGAGCCGTGCGATGTGCCGGGAGCATTGGGTGTTGCGGGTGAGGATTGCGGGGGGATTTCCGGAGACGAAGCCGGGGCAGTTTATTCAGATCGGGTGCCGTCCACCGACGGGGGATGGAGTGGCGTCGGAGGCATTGCTGGGTGGGGATATCGATTGGGATCCCGAGGGCGGGAAGCCGTTAAAACTGTGTCAGACGGAACTGACGGATCGGCTGGCGCTGTTGCGAAGGCCGTTCAGTTTGAGCGGGCGGGGTGATGATGCGAAGGGGGCATGGATTGAGATTGTGCATCGGGTGGTGGGTGCGGGTACGGATTGGCTTTCGAAGGTGAAGCCTGGGGACAAGGTGGATCTGATCGGACCGCTGGGGAATAGTTTCAGGGCAACGCAGGGGAAGCGCCTGGCGCTGATGGTGGGGGGCGGCGTGGGGCTGCCGCCGATGTTTTATCTTTCGCAGGGCTTGGCCAAACTGGGATGGGATGGTGTGGCGTTTGTGGGGGCGATGACGCAGGACCTGCTGGCGGTGACGTTTCAGCCGAATAAGGCTCCGGATGCCCTTGGCAAGCCTGGGGACAGCGTGGCGGAGTTTGCCTTAAACGGGCATCGGTCGGTGGTGACGACGGATGACGGGAGCCTGGGGCTTAAGGGACGGATAACGGCTGGGTTGGAGCAACTGATTGCGGGGTTGAGCGAGTCGGAACGGGCACAGGCGGTGGTGTTTACGTGCGGACCGGAGCCGATGATGCACGCGGTCGCGAAATTGGCTGAGGCGGTGGGGATCGAGTGCCAGGTGTGCATGGAGCAGGCGATGGCATGCGGGATGGGGACGTGCCAGAGCTGCATCATCAAGGTGGACCCGACGACTTTGGCGAAGGTGGAGGCAGAGCATGGGAAGACGGCGCAGGGGAGGCCGTGGCGATACAAGCTGGCTTGCACGGATGGGCCGGTGTTTGAGTCGGGGCAGGTGGTGTGGTGAGGGAGGAAATCGTCCCGGGTCCCGGGTTGAAGAGAGAAGAGGTTTAGGAGGTCAAGTGTTTAGTGGCGGTGTGATTTTGTGGTGGCTTGGCGTCTTTTTAGCCGTGTTTGTATAATCCTGACCCTATGAATACGCATTCGATGGAATCCGTGAGTTCTTTCAGCCATTACGGTCCCCTGGGGGTGCTGATCCTGATGGCGATTGTTTTTGCGGTGGCGAACCTGATTTTGACCCACCTGCTTGGCCCTGGGCGCGAAGGCAAGGTGAAGGGCATGGTGTACGAATCGGGCATGAACCCCATCGGGAGCGCACACAGGCGGTTTAATGTGCGGTTCTACATCGTGGCGATGACGTTCCTGGTGTTCGACGTGGAAATCGTTTTCCTCTATCCCTGGGCGACGGTGTTTCCAAGCCTGGCGACGGGATCGGAAGACAGCTCGCTGTTTTTGTTCCGCATGATGTTCTTCATCCTGACGAGCCTGATTGCGTTTGCTTATGCATGGCGCAAGGGTGTGTTCCGGTACGATTGAGTGGTTTGAGTTGTGAAGATATTTTTGAAACGGGCAACCAGTGGTTGCCCGTTTTTGTTGATCAAATTTGAACAGAGTAGATGGGGAATCGCGCGGACACCTGCAATATGCCCCCAGGAGTGGGGTTACCAGAGTTCGAAGGGGTCGATGTCTTCGTTGGCGATGAGTTTTGGACGGATGGCGAGGTAGCGGATGAGTTCGCTTTCGACGAGGCGGTGTTTGGCGTAGGACATGTTCTGGTTGCCGGAGTACCAGTAGCTGGAGTCGGTCTGCATCATGTGGATGAAGACGCGGTCGAGGGCGGGGCGGTTACGTTTTTCGAGGATGGGGGCGCATGCGAGCATGCCGGAGATCCAGAGGCGCATGCCGGTGTGGTTGCGGTCCATGGCGTCAAAGAGGCCATCGGGCTGGAGGCGGGTGATGAGCTGGTTGACCATGCGGATGACGCAGTCGCGGAGTTGGGAGTAGAAAGGGTGGGAGGTGGGGAGGACTTGTGCGAGCTGGGCCAGGCCGCGCGCCGTGATGCCGCCGTAGACGGTGTAGAAGTTATGCCCGGCATGGAAGCCTTCGGGGAGCATGGCGGGGCAGATGCAGTGCTGGGCGTAATAAAGGGCATGGTCGAGAGTTTCGGGGTCGCGGGTGAGGCGGAAGTGTTCGGCGAGATGGTAGAGGGCGAAGCCGGCGTAATTTTGATTGAGCTCGACACGGTAGTTTTTGTAGAGCTTGACGAGGCGGGAGGAGGCGGTGAGGTATTTTTGATCGCCGAGCATGCGGTAGGCCATGACCCAGGTTTCACCGGCCGGGCCGGTGTCATAGGCGCCGCCTGTCCAGGGTTTGGGGTTGGCGGCCATGGCGGGGAGGTGACGGCCGAGGAAATTGCCCTCGTCGTCGGTGAGGAGGAGGCAGAGGTCGGCATTGTCGCGGAGGATTTCCAGGCAGGCTTCGTCCTGGCCAAGGTGGTGGACGGCGCGGGCGATGGATGTGGCGTAGTAATGCGCCCAGGCCTGGTAGGTGAGGGGGCCTTTTGCTTTTTCTTTGCGGTGGTGGGCGAGGAACTTATCGCACTCGCGGGCGATGAGCTGGAGGGTGGCAGAGAGGTCAAAGGCGGCGGGTGGGGTGCCCAGGTCAGGGGTGATGATGCGGTTGCCTGAGAGTTTACGAAAGGTGGTGTGGAGGGCCTGGCCGCCGATGGTGGTGACGCGGAGTTCGTTTAAACCGTCGAGGATGGGAAGGGGGCGTGTCTGGACGATGGGGCGGGCTTGGACGGCAGGATAGGTGGGGAGGGTGATGAGGCGGCCGTTGAAGCGGAGCATGATGGTTTGAGGGTCCATCGGCTTCCAGAGTTCTTTGGGGTGGCGGGTGGGAGAGGGTTCATCGGGGGTGTAGAGGCCGTCGAGGTGGAAGCGGAGGCGGCCGGTTTCGGAGCGTGGGTCGTAGTCGAGCTCGGCATGAGTGACGGTGGGCCAGGGTTTTTGCGGGAGGGTGTCGACCAGAGTGACATCGACCATTTCGTCGGCGCGGATGCCCCAGGGGACGCCGGAGCCCCAGGCGACGGATTCGACGGCGGCGAGGCAGATGTGGGAGATGCTCATACGGAGGGTGTCGGCGACGATGAAATTGCCCATGCCGGTGCGGGGGATTTCAAAGCAGTCCCACTGGGCGTCGAGGTGGGAGATGCGCTGGGAGCGGATGCTGACGGCGACGCTGGGGACAGGGGGCTGGCGCATGACCAAGCCGTAGGCGGAAACGCCGGTGCTGGGTTTGCCGTCCTGGTCGAGAGTGGCGCTGAAGACGGAGGTGGTGTCGTGGGAGAGGAGTTTGAGGATGGTGATGGCGCCCTGATGTTCGGGCTTGGAGTGGATGGAAGGCGGGTGTTTGGCGGAAACGATGATGTAAATGAAGTCGGGGTTGTGGAGGACCCAGGCGTGGTAGGCGCCGATGGGCTTGGGGCGGGGGAGGTTTGCGGGGACGGAGGCGACTTCGCTTTGGCCGTCGTTTGGGGAGAAAAGGCCGAAGGATTCAATGGGATTATCAATGGAGAGGGGGTGTTTTATGAAGCGGTCCCAGTGGAAACCGTGGGGGACTGGGGGGGCTTGGTGGGTGCGGGCGTAGTCGATGATCCAGGTTTGGGTGTGGGTTTGGGTTTGTGATGATTCGGTGGGGTATGTCATGAGATAGGGTCCAGTGTCGAATCGTGTATTACTTTAGCGAGGTGGGTTATCGGGAGGTTTCCTATATTGAGGTGTTGTGCATTTGGTGTTTTTGGGGTCGACGGGGGGGCTTGGGGGCGGTAGCATCGGATGTTGTGTGGGCGGAATCACGAATTAATCTTGGATGTATTTGATTGTGGGAGGCGTCAGTGGAGCAGGAACCAGCAGCAAAATCGGGATTATTTAAAAGCGCGCCGCTTGTGATCGGGATTGTGGTCGTCAGTTTTTGCGTGGTGAGCCTGGGGGCGGGGTTTGCAGTGGGCGGGGCGTGGTATGCGATCCATGGCGGGAAGCCGGTGCAATCTGGGGCGCATGCGGGCAAGCAGGGGGTAAAAAACAAGGCCAACAAGCATCGGGGGCGTGTTGAGAATGAGGAAGAAGATGAAGAGGAGCAGGAGCTGGGGGCTGCTACGCCGGCCGCGGCGCCTGCGCCCGGGCCTGCGACGCCGCGCGGGCGGAAGCTGGGTGGGGAATCGGCTGGTGCGGCTGCGCCGACGGCTGGGGCGCCGCACACGCCAGCGCCAGCGGGAAGCCCGCGTGCGTTGGCCGCGCCTGCTGCGGGGGGAGACGCGAAGGGTGAGGCTCCGGCGGAGCCTGCAGCGCCGGTGAAGCGGGGGCGTTATTCGAATTCAACGCCTGATCCGAATGCGGAAACGCCTAAATAGCACGTTTGTCGTGTGATTTTCACGTTCGATGGCTTAGAATGGACGTTTTTATTCGGGTTTTTGCACGTCCAGAGGGAGCGCATCGCCCCAATCCAGGCGGCGTGCGGTGGCATACCAGGCTTTGTTGCGCTTGGGGACGCTGAGATCCTGAATGCCGGTGGGGGTGCAGACCTTCAGACGGAGGTCGGGCTTGTTGTGCTTGGGGTAGGTGAGGATGCGCACGTGGGGCTGGGGTGCGGCGGCGGGGGTGCGGGTGACGGCGAGGTAGGCGAATTTTTCGTCTTCAAAGGGGATGTAAGCGCCTTTGGCGAGCATGTGGTCGCGTGAGCGGGCGACGCGCTGGACGAAGTGGCACCAGTCTGGGGGGATGATGGGGCAGGGTTGGTGGTGGGGGCAGGGGGCGATGATGCTGGCGGATTCACCCAGGAGGAGGGTGCGGGCGGCGCGGATGCGTTCAAAGCCGGGGGTGGTGCCGGGTTCGATGATGATGAGGGTGCCGGTGGTGAGCTTCCAGAGGCGCAGGAGGGCGCGGGCATGGTCGGGCTCTGGGAGCTCGGCCAACGCGAAGCTGGCGATGACCAAGTCTGCCTGGGGCCAGGTTTTGGCAGGGCCGGTGATGTTGTCCTGAATGCAGGTGACGCCGGCGAGGCCGGGGTTTGGGCTGGCCTGGGCGAGGTCTTTGGCGGCTTTGAGGAAGTGGGGGTTGGAATCCACAAGGGTGACGGACTTGAGATCGGGCCAAGCCTCCACGGCGGCCCAGGCGGCGGTGCCGGGACCCGCGCCGACATCCAAAATGGAGGCGGGGGTCAAGGCGGGGTGTGCGAGCTTGGTCTGGGTAAGGACGGCGCTGACGGCGGCATAAGTGCCGGGGAGGCGGGAGAAAAGGTAAGCGGTGACATCGGCGGGGTGAGAGATGACCTGGCCGGAAGCACCGGCGGCACGGTAGTGCTCACTGATGCGCATGGCGCGGGCGGCAAGCTCCTTGCGGGGGTAGCCGTCGAGCATGGCGTCGGCCTGGGACTTTAAGGCGGGGGGGATGGTGACGGTCATTGGAGGTCGAGGTTCCAAGGGGGATCAGGTGGTGAGCAAAGCGTGATTTTACCCGGTGTCATGATTTGGGGAGGGGGCGAAATTCATGGGCTTGCAGGCTGAGGCTGCCTTATAAAGATCGGTGGTTGGAGGAGGTATGATGTGCGCACCTCTTTTCCGGAGAAGAAAACCGATGCAAACAAACAATGGTGAGACTGGCGGCGGGATGAGCAAGAAGCTCGTGTGGGGCATTGTGGCTGCGGTGGTGGCCGTGATGATCTTCGGGGTGAGCATCATCGGAGCGGTGGGATATGCGATCCATCTGCGCCAGGAGCGCAAAGCGGCGAGTGAACGGGAGATGAACGAGTTTGTCGACAGCGTCAAGCAGCAGGCTGATGCGATCAAGGAAATCCAGAACGGGGGGACGGATACGAGCAAGCTGGACGCGGCGGCCAAAAAACCGGTGGGGCAGGGTTTTGTGGGGCAGTTCCAGGGGTTGCTGGGAAAGTTCATGAAAGAAGCCGGGGTTTCGCAGGTGGCCTTCGGCAAACAGATCGACGAGTCGGGGCTGCCGACACTTCTGGACGCGGAACGGCTGGGAAAGGATGCCGACCTGACACAGAGCCGGAAGATCATTGCGGATGCGCGCAAAATCACTCTCGAGTTTCACGCCAAGATGCGGGGGATGATCACGAAGCTGAAGGCTGAAGTGGCCGCCATGCCGATGAGCGCGGAGGAGCGCAAGGGGGTCAACGCCGGACTGGAAAGCGGGCTGGGGCAGTCCATGAAACGAACGGAGCGGATATGGGCTTTGGATCTGAAGATGTATGGAGACATGGATAAGATCATCGCCCTGTTGAGCAAAAAGCCACGGGCCTGGGAAGTGACGGATGGCCAGATCATGTTCCAGAACGAAGCGGATCATTTGGAATATGAGACGCTTTTGAAGCTCATCGACAAAGGCGTGCAGGAACAGACGGACCTTCAGAAGGAAGCGATGGACAGCGTGGACGAGAACATCAAGAAGATGAAGCAGCGTCCATAAGTATGTGGAGCACTATGCGGCAGACGAGGGAAGAAAAGAAGGAGCAGGTCAAGCAGATATTGCTTATCGGGTTGGTTGCGGTTGCATCGATCGGGGTGCTGGGTGGGTGGTTTCTCTACATTAAGCCGCGGCTGGAACCAGCGCGGGCTGAGAATGCGCAGCACCCTTATTTCATGAAGTACATGACCAGCCAGACGAAGCTGAGATCAGACTTCAACCGGGAGATGACGCAGATCGGGTGGTCGCACATCCTGGATTTCCGGCGTGCGGAGGCGGACCCTGGGATGAAGGGAAGCCTGGCGGTGGTGGCGAAGGCGAAGGGGATCATCGCGCAGTACACGCGGGCATCAAAGGTGTTGGATGACGATGCGCTTTTGGAGTTGGCGCATATGAAGGGGACGGAGGAGGCGAAGAAAGAAGCCAAAGAGACGTATGTGAAGCTGACGGCTGAGCCGCGCCGGATGGTGAACCGGACGTGGGAGATGGAAGGGTTGGTGGTGGCAGAGGTGGAGAAGATCATCAAGTTGATTGCGCCTGAGCCGCGCGCGTGGGGGATCATCAATGGGAAGATTGTGTTTGATCTTCCTGGGACGCAAAAGGAATTTGATGCGTGCCTGGACCGTGTGACGGCGATTGCGATTGAGCAGGAGATATTGCGGACGACTACGATTGAGAGCACGCTTAAGCAGGAAGTGAAGCAGTAGGATTTTAGTGAGTAGTGGGTAGGGAAATATAGATCGGGGGTTTGAATGCATCCGGCATTTTTGCAGACAGATCATCGTCCGTGGCCGTTGCCGACGGGTGCGTGGGGGATTGCGCAGAGCTGGATGGATTTGGCGTTTATCCATTACCCTATGGAGGTTGAGGGGCTGAGGAGATTGCTGCCGGCGGGCGTGGAGCTTGAGACTTTTGATGGGAAGGGGTGGGTGGGGATGGTTCCGTTTGAGATGGCGGGGGTGACGCACCGGTGGGTTTATGGATTGGCGAGTTTGCCGCGGTTTCCAGAGTTGAATGTGCGGACATATGTGACGGACGGGAGGACGTCGGGTGTGTGGTTTTTGAGCCTGGATGCGGATTCGGCGGCAGCGGTGATCATGGGGCGCAAGCAGTACGGCTTGCCTTACCACAGTGCGCGGATGGCGATGGCGCGCAAGGATGGTTGGATCGGGCTGGTGAGCCAGCGGCGTGGCGGGGAGGCGGTGTTTGACGGGCGCTATCGGGCGAGGGGGCCGGTGTTTTACCCCAAGCCGGGATCGTTTGAGCATTGGGCGACGGAGCGGTATTGCCTGTATGTGACGAGTCCGTCGGGGAGGCTGGTGCGGGTGCAGATCCATCACCAGGCGTGGCCTGTGCAGGAGGCGGTTTTGGAGGTGAAGCGGTGTTCAATGCTTGAGGCCGCGGGGCTCAAGCGGCCTGAGGTGGAGCCGGTGTGCCATTTTTCAAGCGGGGTACATGCGGTGACGTATGGGAGGGAGTGGTTGTAGGTTCAGAATTGGAGTGGCGCGATGGGGTGGCGTGGGGTTATTGTGGGGGCTTGTTAGAAACGAAGGGTTTGATTTCGGGAATCGGGGGTTATGGAACGACCAAGCCAAATCTTGCCGCAGGTGCCGTGGGCGTGGTACCACTTTTGTTCGCTGGATGAATTGAAGAAGAAGCCAGTGGGCCTGACTTTGGGGGGGAAGCGATATGTGGGGTTCAGCAATGGTGCGGGACAGGTGAGCGTGCTGAGCGGGCGGTGCGGGCATATGGGGGCGGATTTATCGCTGGGGTGCGTGGTGGACGGTCGGCTGCAGTGTCCATTTCATGGGTGGGCGTATGGTGCGGATGGGGTGTGCGGGCATATCCCGGCGCAAAAAGAGATACCAGGAACTGCGCGGCAGCAGGCGTATCCGGTGAAGGTGATGGGGGGGCAGGTGTTTTTTTACAACCATGTAGAGGCGGCGTTTGAGGCGCCTTTTTTTGAAGGGGTGACGCCTGAGGAGCTGGTGCCGGCGAGGTATTTTGAGTTGGATGCGGTGATGCCGTGGTACATGGTGGGGTCCAACGGATTTGACCTGCAGCATTACCGATGGTCGCACGACCGGGAACTGGTGAATGAACCGGTGATGAGCACGCCGGCGGCGCACGCGGCCCGGTTTGAGGGGCAATTTGCGGTGACAGGAAAAGGGCCAGGGGATCGGGTGACGCGGGCGCTGGCGGGGCCGGAGGTGCGCATGCATGTGACGTCGTGGGTGGGGGTGATGATCCTGGTGATGGCGCGTTTCAAGCGGACAACGAGCTTTGGGATGGTGACGGTGTTTCCCAAGACGCCGCAGACGTGCGTGCTTCGAGTGACGGTGTGGGTGAAGCGTTCAGAGGGGCTGGGGGCGTGGGCCGGTGTGAATTCATTGAACGCATGGATGAGGGCGCGGTTTGTGCGGGAATTTCTGCGCGGGGACCAGCAGACGGCGGTGGGGACGGACTTTAATCCCGCTTCGGCGCTTGAGTCCGACGGGATGATCGCAGCGTATCTGTCGTGGCTTGGGCGGCGTGTGAACGGAGAAGGATTTACAGCCTGACACGGCGGTTATGGGTTGCGTGACCTGGGCCGCGGGTGTCCATACTGGGGAGGTTTCCATGTTTGGGATTCATTTTGCGAAGGTTACGGCGGTGTTGTGCGCGGTGGTTGTTTCCGGTGCGGCATGGGCTGCGGAGCCGGTGACGGAACCGGATGCGCAGAAGGCGATCGACAAGCTGAGGAATTTGCTTGTGGAGAGCTTCAATAAGAACGATGCCGCGGGGCTGCTGCAGCAGCTGGATGAGAATGTGGTGGTGACGTGGCAGAACGGGGAGGTGTGCGTGGGGCATAAGGAGTTGACGGCGTACAGCGAGCGCATGATGAACGGGCCGTCGAAAGTGGTGTCCAAGGTGCATGCGGACCCGAAGGTGATTGGTCGCCACATGCAGGGCGACTGGGCGGTGTCATGGGGGACGCTGAATGACCATTTTTCCCTGACGGATGGATCGGAGCTGGACATGAACACGCGGTTTACGGCGACGATTGCACGGCGGGGGGAGGTGTGGAAGGTGGTGGCGATTCACTTTTCCGTGAATGCATTTGATAACCCGATATTGGGGATTGCAGCCAAGAAGGGTGCAACCTATGGCGCGGTGGGAGGCGGGATTGCCGGGTTATTGATCGGCGCGGTGGTTGTTGCCGTGGTTAAGAAGAAGGGGAAGGGGCAGACTGCGTGAGTGTGACGGTGCAGGATTGGCCGCGTAACGCAGATGAAGAAGACCGCGGACTGTTTCAGCGTGCGGAGGGGGTTCTTACGGGTGTGGCGGTGGAGGGTGTGACGCCGCGTGACGTGGCGCAGTGGGCGCGGGAACATGGGATGGAGGTGGCTTGCGCGGCGCTATGGCTGGCGATCCGGCGTTCTGCACGGGGGCGCGGGCTGGCTGAAGTGGAAAAGCATGCCATGCCGCAAGCCCTGCCGTGCGCCGAGGAGACGCATCTGCTGGTGGTGCCAGGGGCTTTTTATCGGCACCACAAGGGGACGGGAGCCCATGGCGAGGAACTGATGAAAATCGGGCGGAGCCTGGGTTGGAAGGCGCACCGGGCGCCGCTTAAGAGCTTTGGACCGGTGGAAGGGAATGCGCAGATCATTCGGCGCACGGTGAGGGAATGCGGGCCTGGCCGCGTGGTGGTTGTGTCGCTGTGCAAAGGATCGCTGGAGATGCGCCTTGCGCTGGATGCGCCGGATGCGTATGACACCTTCAAGCGTGTGGTGGGCTGGGTGAACCTGAGCGGCATCGTGAGGGGATCGCCGCTGGTGCAATGGCTGCGAGGCATTCCGTGGAGAGTGGCAGGGGTGCATTTGCTGCTTTGGGCACAGGGGCACCGTTTTACCGTGGTGGATGAGATCGGAAAGCGTGCGATGGATGCGCCTGTGCGCATTCCGCCGGGGATGCGCGTGCTGCACGTGGCGGGTTTCCCGACGCGGCGTGCATTGCGCCATCCATGGGCTCCAAAGGCATACAACCGATTGATGCCCCTGGGGCCAAACGACGGCGGCGGACTGCTGCTGAGCGATCTTTTGACCCTGCCTGGGGAGATCTACCCGGTCTGGGGTGTGGACCACTACCTTCAACCCGGCTGGGATGTGACGGGGCTGATGCGGACCATCCTGCTCCAGGCGAGCATGTCACAGATGACGGCAAGTGCGACGCCGGTGATCAAGTCCCAGGCGTAGTGCTCTTTAAGGGCGAGGGTGGAATAAGCGATGAGGAAGAACCATGTGATGAAAACTGCGCTGACCCAGCGCGGGACAGGGCCGTACACGCGTCGCGCGAACATGAGGGTGAAATAGAGAAAGCCGACGTGAAGGGAGGGGAGAGCGCTGTAGTTGCCGTCATAAAGCCAGAGGATCTGGAACATGAAGTTCACGTTCTCCTCGGCGGGGTGATGGCGGATGATCTGGGTGGGAAAGAAGATGAAGATGAAAAAACAGACGCCCACGAGCAGGGCATAGCCGGAGATGAAGCGGCGGAGCTGCTCACGCGTGTGTGCCAGGAGGGGGAGGATGCCGGTGAGGAGGTAGACGGATTGGTAGACCCAGATCCAGCGGTGGTCAAAGGGAATGGCTTTGTCGAGCCAGGTGAGGGGGACATCATGGACGGGGAAATGGGGGTGGTTGGCGATGTAGACGTAAGGGACGCAAAACAGCACAGTCAACCCCAGGGCAAGGGTGATCTTAAGCCGCCAGAGGGCAAGGATGCGCTCCTGGAGGGAGAGCGGGTTTGGGGTGGTGGGGTTGGATGTTGTCATGGCCGGAAAGGGATTGATAGAGAGCAGGGGGAAGGCGAAAAAGACGCGCTGCGGACGCTTGGTGAATGAGGCGCGCATTTTGGCTTACGCGGGAAAATCATATGGGTGGGGTGGTGGGGAAGCAAGGGGTGAGAGACTCCCACAGGGTTTCCCGATGGCTGCTACTGCGGCTTTCCGCGTCTCAAACGGCGCGCCAGGTGCGCCACACGGCGCAGCAGCAGCCAGAGCGGCGCCATTGCGCTGCGGGTCCATCGGCGTGACGCCACCGGCCTTGCATCGACGCCAGGAGCCGGGACGTCGAAGACTTGAAAGAGATACTCCCCGTTTATGCTGGTCATCTCGTTAAGGCCCCAAATGCGGCAGGTCGGTTCTTTGCCGTGGATGATTTTCACTCCTGAGTAAGACGCGATCAGGTTTGGGCCGCCATTGCGGGTGAGTGACAGATGGGCCAGGGTGAAGCGCGTGGGGTCGACAGGGCTGCTGAAAGTCAACTCCAGGAAGGAGATGTTGACGGAGGTCCACCGGTTTACACGCCCGATACCTATCACGCACGGTGCTTTGAAGGCGGGCTTTGCCGGTTGCTCAGGTTTGCACATTTGAGGTTCGTCCACTGCCGCCGGCGGAGGAGAGATGACGAATGCGGCGGTGTCGCTGAGCGTTGCCTTTAAGGTGTACTGCCCGAGGCTGCCGTAATCGGAGTATCCCCCTGCGTGGGGATTTCCCTCGCCGGTGCCGTCAATGGAAACGTAATACGTGCCTTCAGGCAGGGTGAGGTGAAAGTATGCCTTGAACGAGCCAAGGGGGTTGCTTGTTGCGATTAGCCGTCCGTCGGCGGCGTAGAGATTGGCGAGGATGTCCAGGTTCGGGCCGACGGGGGCGGGGTCGATGGAGATGGAAACTTTTCCGCCGGTTTGGAGGGCGAAGCGGTAAAAGTCGACATCAGTGGGGGTGGTGATGATGCCGTGCGCATGCGCGGTCGACGCGGTGGCGGGGATGAGGGTTGCGGCTTGAGCGATGGTGTCACCGGCTTCGTCTGCGCGAAACGAGAGGCCGTTTGAGGTGATGACGATCAGATCGTCTTCCTGGTTGGAGGCGGAGGCATATTCCCCTTTGGACCACTGGTTGAGCATCCGATCCCCATTTCCCATGATGGGGCTCCAATGCCCGTGCCCGGGGGCGTACTCTTTTGCAGGGGATATCAAGCCATCGTGCTGGAGGCCCAGGGTGTGGCCGACCTCATGAGAAATGGTGGCGGCCAAGTGAATGTCTTTCGAGCCTGTTTCCGCGAGGAAAACGAAAGCGGGAATATCGTGTCGGCTGGTGAATGTGTAACAGTACGCGGCGCCGCCAGCGTCCAGACGGCCAGAGCCTTTGGGGCTGTACCAGTCACGGCTGCTGCCGCCGATCACTACGCGCATGCCGTAAGTTTGGTCCCAGGGATATGACTTGGTCAATGCGTTAAGGCCGGGATCGACGGTGGTCACATTCACGTCAAACGGGGCAAATGCCTCAGCGACGCGCTGCCAGGTTCTTTGAATGATGAGCTGTTCGTGGGCAGAGAATCTCTTGGGGTCGCCGTCGAGATCAAACGGGGGTGTGGCGATGTCCTGTCCATTTGTGAAGTGCTCATTCCATGGAGTGCTGGAAGTGATGTGGCCGTCGAAGTCGAGGTAGATCACGCGTTTGGAATCAGGTTTGCTGCTAAGGGCAAGGGGGAAGGGGAAGGTGGCGGGCAGCGGCGGTTCTGAAGGCGTTGGGGGGGATTTGGGTGCGCCGATTTCCAATCGGATGTTGAATTCAAAAGTCAGCGGACCTGACTTTGTGGTGGCGGTGATGACGACGTTTCCGATGTGGTGGCGGTTTGGCGCGCCACCTGTGAACCTGATGGAAAAGAAGCTGTTTTTGCCTGGGTAAAGGCGGACCCAGAGGGTTTTGACGATTTCGAAGTGGCCGGAGACGCGAACGGAGACGCGATCCAGCGAGACTTTTCCCGTATTTGTTACTGAAAAGTTGAAAGGCCATGCCAGGGCGTCAGGTTTAATTTGACCCAGGAAGACAGGATCAGGGCAGCCTGAAGCATCCGAAACGGTTAAAACGTCCTTGCCTTCATAGGTCACGCGGATTGGCGCGGGATTCTGTTTGCGGCCAGGTTCTTCTACCTTTGAGTGGCTCATGCGGCGCCCTCGGAAACGGGTGAAAAATCCACGTAAAACGACAAACCCCCGCGAAATCTCGCGAGGGTTTGCGTTGAGTGGGAGTGGAGGGATTTGAACCCCCGAAGGCGTAAGCCAACAGATTTACAGTCTGTCCCATTTGGCCACTCTGGAACACTCCCAGTGGTGTGGGGCAAGGATTATACCACGGTGTTACGGAGTGTAAAATCGCGGGATAAGGCACTATTTGGCGATATTGGGGGGTGGAGAGGAGAGGGTTGTCGCACGCGGGGGGAATCTTTGTTATCACTTTGCAGTCCCTTTTATTCCTTCAGGAGTCATCCCATGCCGCTGGTCGATATGCCGATGGAAAAGTTGATTAAGTACGAAGGCCGCAACCCCAAGCCTGCGGATCATGATGCGTACTGGAAACGGGCGCTGAAGGAACTGGCGGGTACGGACGCGAAGATTGAACTGGTGAAAGCGGAATATCAGCTTCCATTTGCGGAGTGCTTCCATCTGTATTTCACGGGCGTGAAGGGGGCGCGGGTGCATGCGAAGTATCTGCGGCCTAAAAATGCAGCCGGGAAGCACCCGGCGGTGGTGCAGTTCCATGGGTATTCGGGTTCATCGGGCGATTGGCATGACAAAGTGCCTTACGCGGCGCTGGGATTTTCGGTGTTTTCGCTGGATTGCCGCGGGCAGGGGGGCAGGAGCCAGGATTTGGGTGGCACATCGGGGAACACGCTACGCGGGCACATTATCCGCGGGCTGGACGGCGGGCCGGATGATTTGCTGTTTAGGCAGATTTTTCTGGACACGGCGCAGCTTGCCGGGATTGCAATGAACATGCCTGAGGTGGACGCCAAGCGGGTAGGTTGCTTTGGCGGGTCACAGGGCGGGGCGCTGACGATTGCGTGTGCGGCGCTTGAGCCGCGCATCAAGCGTGCGGCGCCGGTGTTCCCCTTCCTGTCGGACTACAAGCGGGTTTGGGAGATGGACCAGGCGAAGGCGGCGTATGAGGAACTGCAGACGTATTTCCGGCATTTTGACCCGCTGCACGAGCGTGAGGAAGAAGTGTTCACGAAGTTGGGGTACATCGATATCCAGTTCCTGGCGCCGCGGATCAAGGCGGAGGTGCTGATGGGTGTGGGATTGATGGATCCAATTTGCCCGCCGAGCACGCAGTATGCGGCATACAACAAGATCAAGAGCAAGAAGAGCACGGTGATTTATCCGGATTTCGGGCATGAAGGCCTGCCGGGGTTCACGGATAAGACGCTGCAGTTCCTGGCGGGGCTGTGAAAAAAGCAGTCCCGAGTCGCGAGTCCAGGGTCCAGGGTCGCAGAAATAAAACAAGATGGGAGTTTCCATGTCTATTGAGATGATTGCGAACTACAAGTGCGTGTGTGGTGAAGGCCCGCTCTGGCATCCTAAGGAGCGGCGGCTTTATTGGTCCGATATTGAGACCGGGCGCATGTTCCGGTATGACCCGGCGAGCGGGAAGCATGAGCAGATTTATGAAGGCTGGCGGGTGGGTGGGTTCACGTTTCAGGCGGATGGATCGCTGCTGCTGTTTCGCGATAAGGGGAACATCGTGACGTGGCGGGACGGCAAGGTGCGCGACACGATTGTCGATTACCTGCCGGCGGAGGCGGAAGGGCGGTTCAACGATGTGATCGCCGATCCGGAAGGGCGCGTGTTCTGCGGGACACTGGGGCCCAAGCCTGGTCGGCTTTACCGCCTGGACACCAACGGCAAGCTCACGCAGATCCTGGATGGGCTTGGCTGCTCCAACGGCATGGCCTTCACCAGCGACCTGAAGAAGATGTATTTCACCGATTCTGGCCCGCGCAAGGTCTGGCTGTTTGACTACAACCGCGGGACTGGGGCCATCACCAATCAGCGCCTGTTTGCGCAAGGCAAGGAGGAAGACGGCTATCCCGATGGGATGACGATTGACTCCGACGGCCTGACCTACAGCGCCCGCTGGGACGGGTATTGCGTGGTGGTGTACAAGCCGGACGGAAGCGAATCGCACCGCATTAAATTCCAGGCGAAGAAGATTTCATCGGTGATTTTCGGAGGTGATTCGCTGACGGATCTTTACTTCACTTCGGCAGGGGGTGATAAGCCGGATGAAAATGGGGCCGAAGCCGGAGCGCTTTTCAGGCTCAAGGGTCCGGTGGCCGGAGTTGGACCCAAAGGCCTGCCGGAGTTTTATTCACGCGTGGGGCTCTAAGAAAAACAGGATGAGGGTGGAAAACGGATACCATGGCCCGCTTTGGTTCCTGAGTGATCAAGGGATTTCAAGTGTCGGGTAACGCCGTTCAGATCCGCCGCCTCTATTTTATTTACACGTTTATCGGGCTTGCCCTTTGCGTGCTGGCGGGGAACCTCGTTGCCTATGAGGTGCCGCTACGCGCTGGGCTGACGATGGACCAGTTCGGGCTGGTGATCGGCGTGGGGCAGATCGTTCCGGCGATCGTGAACATGGTGACGGCCTCGCTTATCAGCCGGTACGGGCTGGAGTTCTGGGCCGTGATCGTCATGCCGATGATCCGTATTTTCCTGGGCATTCTTTTTGTACTGCTTCCGCTTTTCACGCAGGACAAGGCCGTCTTAACCCTCGGTTTTTCAACCATTTTTATTTTTTACATGATCTGCCCGTATGTCTCCAATAACGCATTGCAGTCGATCATCAAACGCCTGATTCCCGAGAGCGAACTTGGGAAGCACACATCGCGCCTGCTTTTGTGCCAGTTCATCCCAGGCACGCTGCTGGGGATCATGGCGACGTTTTTAGTGGAGTTCAACGACGATAAGGCGGTGCCGGGACTCTTCAACAAACTGGTGTTGATCGCATTGGGCATCACGTGTCTGTTTCAGGTGGCATGCAGCGTGGTGGCTTATCGGATGATGAAGCTGGACGGGGTGATTTCTTCTGCGGCAGCGGGTGAAAGACACGGATCTGAGAGTGGGGTGGAGGGTGAGGCGGAAGCGCAGATGGACGCCCCGCAGGCGCATGAGCATGCTCCCATTACGGGAGGGTGGTGGTCATGGATCATGATTGCCGTGGTTGCGCCGATGACGCCTCCGTTTGTGGATGCCAAGTTTCGTTTTTTCATGCGCCAGTTTTTCGTGGTGGCGATGGTCACGGGCATGTCGGGCGCGTTTATTTTTCCGTACTTCACGCGCACGATGGGTTGGACGCTGACGGAGTTTCAGACACTGTCGGCTGTGATGGTTTGCCTGGGGATGGTTTTTCTGCCGGCATGGGGTGCGCTTACGGACAAAATCGGGGGGCGCAACGCCTTGATCGCCGCGCAAATGGGGGTGGGTTTTGTGCTGCTGATGCTGGCCACGGGTCATGTGGCGGGGCTGTGGATTTATATCGTCCTGGGGTTTGGCGGTTCGTACGGCTTGGTGGGGACGGGCGTCATGATCGGCCAGCAGTATCTGATGGTTTCCTACTCTGATAAGCGCCTTAGTTCTGTCTATATCGCGGCATTTACCTTGATCTGGGGCAGCGGGTGGTTTTTTGGATCGCTGGCCGGCGGTGCTTTGCTGGAATGGTTCAAACACATCATGCCGTTGCTGATCGGCCCTGTTCATTACGAAGTCTTTTTCATGGTGTGCGGGATGGGGCACCTGCTTGCGGCGTACCTTGTGAGCGGCTTGCCGGACACTCGCCCCACGCTTTCGCGCGTGCAGGTGGGCAATGAATTGATGACGTCGCTTCTAAAAACCCTTCGACTGCACAGACCTTGAGGGATGGCTGCGGGGGAAGAGATGCGGGGAGTTGAAGTTTAGACGCTTAGGGCTTATGCTTTTTTGATCTCTTATTTAGTTACAGGATTCGTCATGCTAAAACGAACTTTTTCGGGTGGCTTTTCGCTGATCGAACTCCTGGTCGTCATCGCCATCATCGCGGTGCTGGTGTCGGTCCTGGTTCCGCAGCTAAGCAAAGCGCGCGACTCGGCGCGGAAGATCCAATGCCAGGCGAACCTGCGCGCCATGTATCAGGGGTGGATCGGCTACACCTCGGACAACAAGGAAGCGCCGCCCACCATTTACAACAGCCAAAGCAGCTACCCTCAGCGCAAGACCTGGTACGAAGCGATCCTCCGGTACACCACCAGCACGGATTCAAACATCCTCTATGGCGCGCTGAACGAAACAGTTTTCGCCACTGATGCCAATCGCACCCGCTACCCGGCGCATCAACCCATCTTCCGCTGCCCCAGCACCTACGGCCCGCATACCGGCGTTCCGTGGGACGCCAATCAGGGCGCGGCTTATTGGGACTGCTATTTCGCCAACAACTTCTGGGGTGTGGATCAATACGGCAATTCCTCCAATGGCGGCAACTGGAACTATTTCCATCCCACCACAGGCAATTCACGTCCGGTGCGCGACTGGAACAGCTACCGCCAGGACCGAAACGGCGGCCGCACCATCATCATTGGCGAAACCGCCGACAGTTGGATCGCATCCCACACCGGCGCTTCGTATTACTACGACGGCACGCCTCTCTTGGCGCGTGACCGTTTCACTCTGCACGGCGGGCCGAATAACGGTTTGCTGGGCGATGGCGGCATCGTGAGCAAGGTGAACACGATCACCTCGGTGTACGACTGGCACACGCAGACACATTGATATTTCCCTGGTTAAGTGCGCGCTTATCGTTTAAAGGTTTTTAAAGCGTGGCGGCAATTTTGCGCGCCAATTCAACGGGAAGCGGATACGGCTTTTCATCTGGCATCAGCGCTGCCGCTTGTGCGATATCTCCCGCGATCACTTTGGCATGGATTTGCCGCGCCAGTGGTGTTACATCGGTGATGGATACGGTCCATTCATTGACGTACTTATCGCTCGCATCACCCCCAAGCCCCACCTGGATGGATCGGTAATCCAGCGCGGCAAAATGAAAGTTGCGCTCTGGATCCCATTGGATGCGGACTGTCGTCTTTGCCGCCCAATCGGCCCATGCCTCATGGCTTTTGTGAAAGCCTGCTTCGTAGTGGCTCAGGGCGCTGTGTTCCAGTGCCCATTCAAAGCCGGAGCGCGAAATTTGAATCGCCAGCACGTGTTCCTGGTCCGGCTTTTGCGCCCAACCACACCGGTACATCATCCACAGGAACGATGGCTTGATCCATGTCATGCGGCCGGCTTTAAAGGGTGGCACGAATCGTCCGGCTTCGGCTGCCGGTCTGGCAATACCAGGTCGATAGGCTTGGTAGACGGTAATGGTGTTTTCGTCGTAAACGGCCCGGATCTGTCGGTAAGGGAAGCGGGCGCCCTCGGAATGAATTGGTTTGATCATAAGATTTAAATTTACAACATTTGGCCTGAGCTGGCACGTGAAGAGCGTTAATGATCGACTTGAGCCGAGTGCTAGATTGCACCCGGACGCGGCGGGTATTGCACCACGTGCTCGGGTACTTCATGGACGAATTTCTTGTAGGGGATCCAGGTGCGACCGTGGCTGCGGTTCTTGGTGAACTGGGTCATGGTCTGGACCATGGTGATGGTGGTGTCGCTGGGGTCGGTGTCGGGGCCGCCGACGCGGTTGATGCCGCGCGGGAAGGTGTCGGCGTTGACCAGGACTCGGCGCATGTGTTCTTCGTTGTGGCCCCAGGGCTTGTGGCAGAGCTCGCCGATGTGGGTGAATCGGACGGCGCAGTCGGTGTAGTACTGCATGTCTTCGCAGCCTAAGTGCTTGCCGGTGCGGGCGAGGTGTTCCAGGCGGCGTTCACGGGCGAAGAGCGACATTTCGTCGGTCTGGAAGTGGCCTTCGGTGCACCAGATGGCGGGGGCGGAGCCGATCCAGCGCACGCCGATGCGGCGGAAGGATTTCTCCACAATGCAGCCGTTGCCAGAGGTATCGGCCCATACCTGGGAAGCGCGTCCCCACACGTGGCGGGTGTAGCGGGTGTAAAGCTCGATGAAGTGTTTGAGGTCCGTCGCCCAGCGAAGAAGATTGGGGTTATGCACCGGCCAGGTGTCTTCGATGGCATCGTCCATCCAAATGCTGCATGAGACGCCCGCGGCGCAACCGACGCCCTTTTCGTTGGTGGTGCCCCAACTGCTGATGTATCCCGTGCGCGGTTTGGTGAGGGTCAGATCCTTTACCACCGGCTTCAAAACCTTGGTTCCCTTATAAGGGCGAGCGGGCTTGGGTTTGTATCCCTTGGGCGCGGGCGGAGGGCCGGATTCGGCGCTGTGCGCGCCGATGACGCCGTCTGGGCCGCGCATCAGGATGCCGGAGCAGTGCGACACATCTTCAGGCGTGGGGGCGCCCGTGCCGGTGGGCTGAAGGGACCAGTACCAGGAGTCAATCCCAGCCTTGTAGTTCACATAGTGGTAAACCGCGCCTTCGGCCAGCGACACGCCTGCGCCCTGGGCCAGGCCGGTGATGAAGTCGACACGGTCTGGATAGAGCTCAGCCATCTCCGGGTATTTCACCGCGTCGGGCGGTGTGTTCAAGCGCGAAAGGACATAGGTTTCAAGCGACTTGCGGCTCATGGCGCCCAGGTTGTTCTTCAAGAACTTGGAGGCGAGGAGGGCTTTGGTTTCAGCCTTGAGCTTGGTTGCGCCCAGTGCTTTACCGGCAGTGATCCCGTCGTGAAGAGGGTTCTCATTGATGATCGTGATCTCGCCTGCCATGGGCCGGTCCTGTTCATTAAAGTTGATGGTTAAACACACCATTGTAAGGAAACTCCTTTGCGCTGGCGATTCTTTAAGTACACTCGATCGCATGAAACACCCCAACGTCATCCTCGTTCTTGCGGATCAACTCCGTCGTGATGCGCTTGGCTGCTATGGCGATCGCGCCGTCAAAACCCCCAACATCGACAAGCTGGCTTCAGAGGGCGTGCGATTCACGCATGCCTGCAGCACCAATCCGGTGTGCGTGCCGTACCGTTTTTCGCTGATGACCGGCGAATGCTCACATTCCCGCCTGGTGCCGGCGATCAACTGGCGCATGTCTCCGCGGGAGCACACGCTTGCGGATGAATTTAACGAGGGGGGGCGCCACAGCGTTTACATAGGCAAGTGGCACCTTTACGGCGGGCTTGGCCCCGGCTACTTCAAACGCCCCATCCCCCGCGCCCACCAGGGCCGGTGGAAGGAATGGTATGGCTTTGAGTTTCGCAATCATTACACCGACAACGTCTGCTTCTTCAACGACGATCCGACTCCGATTCCACTTCCCGGCTTTCAGACCGACGCGCTTTTTGATCTGGCGGCCAAGCGCATCCATGCCCGCCCGCGTGACCAGGCCTTTGCGATGGTGATTTCGGTGGAGGCTCCGCATCCGCCGTATGACGAAGCGCCTGAGCCGTACGCCAGCCGCTGGAAGGATCGGGAGATGCCTTTGCCGGCGAACTTCATGCAGCCTGGATATGTGGACGTGGACGCCAAGGGATGGAGCGCGCCGCTTACCCAGGAGAATGTCGCGGAGACTCTGCAAAACTGCCGCGCTTATTACGCCATGATTGAAAACCTGGATGCGAACATGGCCAAGCTGCGCGCCGTGCTGGAAGCCGAGGGCATCGCCCAGGACACCATCATCGTCTTCACTGCCGATCATGGCGAGCATGGCGGCGCCCATTGCCTGCGGGAAAAGCAATATCCGTATGAAGAGTCGGTTGGCGTTCCGCTGGTGGTGTGGGGCCCGGGCGCGGGTGTGCAGAAAGGCGTCTCCTTTCCCGAACCCACCTGCACTGAAGACATGTTCCCTACGCTCCTGGGCCTGGCCGACGTGGGCGTCCCCGACGGCTTGCCGGGCGATGACCTTTCGGGCCTCATTTTTGGCGAGCACCCTGCCCCCACGCGCCCGGGTGTGATGCTGGAGTTCATCCAGGAATTGCGTCCTGGCGTTGCTTTTCATGGGAAGGCTTATCGCGGCTTCCGTTCGCTGCGCTACAAATATGTGGTCGCGGGGAAGGAATCAGGCGGACTTAAGCCGACGCTCTTTTTCGACCTGCGGGCGGACCCTTGCGAGCTCCACAATCTGATTGACGACCCACGGCATGCCGAGGCCATCCGTCAGCACCATGGGTGGCTTCTGGAGCGGATGAAGGAGACTGACGACTCTGTTTTTGTCGCGGCTGCGCATGGCCATGCTGCGGCGAATCCATGGGCGGATTGCGAGATGAAGGCGCACAAGGGTGAGAAGTTTTAGAGGAAGGGTTTTGAGGTGGTTCAAAAGGTGTTTTCGCACCTCTTGGCTTCAGTTTCACCAGCACAACAAAATCCGAGGTAGGCTCAGAAGCCAGCCCCAGCCACCCAATCAATCGACTTTTCTTCTCTTACGGCCTTGGCTGCTCAGACCTGAACACCTTGGGGCCATCTGGAATCGGCTTATCGCTGCCCTCGGGGATGATTTCTTTCTTGATGATGCGTCCGCGGTCGAAGGTGACACGGATGGTGTTGCCGTTCTTGTCCTTCATTTCATGTGGGCCGGTGTAGTTGTTGGGGATCATGCCTCTGTTCACCTCCGGCTTGCTGGAGGCGCCGGCGGCGGGGGGGGTGATCAAGTCGAACAGGTCGGCAATACCCTTGGTGACATCCGGGGGAAGTTCAGGACCTGGATCGTAATTTGAGCCATTGGGCTCCGCTTTGGCGACGGCTTCCGGATCAGACATGGGCAGGGGGCCTGATTGATTGGTGCGCCCCGGCTTGCGGTAGTTGTAGCCTGAACTGAACCCTTTGGATGTCGTGGTCGTCTCGCACCCGGAAAGGAACGTGAAAGCGCCGAGCGCCAGCGCGGCCAGCGTAATGCCGGAAAGAGAATAAGGGGTGGTGCGTATCACGTAAGCAACATTGTAGCCACGTCGGCAGCCGTGTTTTGGGTTTTTAAAGGGTGGGCCAGGGCTTTCGCATCTCAAATGTGCGAGATTTTCGCGCCCGGGTTGTCGGGTGATCGGGTTATCGCGTGTCCATTGGGGCTAACCCCGAATAGCGGGCGGCGATAGGACATTGACCTTTGGATGGAATTGGCACACTCGAAGCCCCCCGCAACCGGATGACCCGGCTATCGGGCGCGGAGGCATACGTTTTAGATGCGAAGGCCCTGAAAGGAGAGTTCAAGTTTAGGACAAGGTGATTTTGGAGGGCAGATTCAGTCATGCGGGCGCGAGCAAGACACGGTTTGAGTTCGGCTCAAACCGTGGCACCCGGAGATTTGAACCGTACCTGCCGAGGGTAGCGGGGTTGAAACTTCCGGCACCTTTCTTCATACATCTCACATGAGAATTCGGATACACTCTCACCCTCTTAAATTCGCGAGGAAAACACCATGACCACCGGCCCTATTTCCAAGTTCATCAAGCACAACTACCGCCACTTCAACGCCGCAACCGTCGTTGACGCTTCGGAGGCATGGATCAAGCACCTTGCCGAGGGCAAGAAAATGCTCCTGGCCATGGGCGGCGCCATGAGCACGGCTGAGATCGGGCTTTCCCTCGCTGAGATGATCCGCCAAGGCAAGGTTCATGCCGTGTCCTGTTCGGCCAATAACCTTGAAGAAGACATCTTCAACCTCGTCGCACACGACCACTATGTCCGCATTCCGCACTACCGCGACCTGACCCCCGCCGATGAACGCAAACTGCTCGACCAGCATTTGAATCGCGTTACCGACACGTGCATTCCTGAAGAAGTGGCTATTCGCCGCATTGAACGCCACATCTTTGAACTTTGGGACAAAGCTGAAAAGGCCGGCGAACGCAAGCTGCCTTTCGAATATTTTTATGAGCTGGTTCGTTCCGGCGTGCTCAAGCAGTACTACCAGATCGACCCCAAGGATTCCTGGGTTCTGGCCGCTGCTGAAAAGAACATTCCGATTTTCACGCCGGGTTGGGAAGATTCCACGCTCGGCAACATCTTTACCGGCTACTGCCTGCGCGGTGAACTTAAACCCAGCACCATGAAGAACGGCATCGAAATGATGATGCTCGTCAGCAAGTGGTATCAGGACAACTGCGACACGCGCGGCGTGGGCTTCTTTCAGATCGGCGGCGGCATCGCCGGCGACTTCCCCATCTGCGTGGTACCCATGCTCCAGCAGGACATGGAAATCGCCGTGCCGTTCTGGTCTTACTTCTGCCAGATCACCGACACCAATGAATCCTACGGTTCCTACTCGGGCGCAAACCCCACCGAAAAAATCACCTGGGGCAAGCTCGACATCACCACGCCGAAGTTTGCGATCAATTCCGACGCGACCATTGTCGCGCCTCTTATCTTTGCGATGGTTCTCAACCAGTAAGTCTTCTGGTTGCTTTATTGCGTGTTTGAATCGCACAGCCCGCGTCGCCGCGGGCTGTGCTGTTTTTTAATACTGCAGTGACACCTCGCCTTTCACCGGAGCAAAAAAATCTTCGTTGAAAGCTAGACTCTTTCAATCTTCTGTCTAAGGTAGTAACAGGAGCCAACAAAGCTTGGTTCACCAAAAAGGACGCTTCAGAAATGGGATTTAAACAGATCTCAAAGATTTGAAAGACGTGCCGGACCAAGAAGCGTTGACTCTCTTTTTTAGACCGCAAATGCGTGGCGAAAGCCATGCCAAACCGAGCGCAACCTCGAGTTGCGCTTGACAAAACAAAGCACGGCGAAAGCTGTGTGAAACGAGTGCGGCGCCAAAGCCGCACTCAACAAAACAAGTGTGGCGAGAGCCATACTAAAACCGAGCGTAACCTGCGAGTTACGCTCGACAAAACAAGCACGGTGAAAGCTGTGCAAATAGAGCGCAGGAATAAACCCCTGCGCTCAGGTAAAAAACGGCGCAATATCAAGTTGCGCCTCTCGATAAAAGCTCCGATAGGGATATAAAAATCCCCCCGCCCCCCGGAAGCGCCCGGCGTGACCCCACTGGTCCTCCGGGCGTTTTTATTTCTTTATTTTTCAATATGAAGCCTCGGGCCAGCCTCGGACATCATGCCGCGCCCGCTAGCTCTCTCTACCCGTTAGGATTTCCTACTTAGACTTCTTCCAAGAGTGAAATCCCAACCCGTGTCACTTTGCACCCTTCAAACCCTTGCTCTCACTTTTCCGCTTACGCCACGCTGGACGGGCCTGGCTACTACGGTCTATCTGCTTACCTGGGTTGCCGCACTTACTGCGGCATGGAATCTTTCCGCCTACCTTCTGGGTCTTCTTTTCTTCAACCCTGCGAAACCTGCCTTTCACCTGGCCCGCCAGCAGATCTGGAATCTTTCCGTTTTTGACCGCTCCCTTACCTTCTGGGGTCTGATCCTTCCCTTGGGCATCGCAGGGACGCTTTCGCAACTCGCCATTGAACCCGGACTCTGGCAGGGCACGTTTGAGCCGCTTGATGCGGCCATGCCCACGCTTCGCGCTTTTGTTCTTTTGACTGCACTCACCATTCTTGCTTCTGTCTGGGCATTTACCCAGAAGCCTTCGTCTCCTTCGGGAGATACAGGGCGCGAAGGGAGCGACGCGGCACTGGCCGCGGTGCTTGCGCTTCTGACAGCTCTTTTTTCGCTCGACAAAATCACCGGCCTTGGCATATCGTCACTGGATCTTTCCACAGGTGGCGTCAACGAAGCGCTGATGTGGTTGTTCCTGTCGATTTGCGTCACGGCTGCGGGATTGAGCCCGCTTGTGTCCCATCCTGCGCATGGCGCGCGGCTGGCCCGAATCGGGCTTGGGGCGGGGGGGCTGACGCTCTTTTTCGCCACAGTCACGGCCACTATCCGCACCGGCGAGGGTGTCTCGCCGTCCATGATGCTCGCATTTACAGGGCTTGTTGTCCTTGGAGCTTCATTCCTTCTTTTGCTCACGATGGCGCATCTTTCAAAGCCCGGCAAAGCAGCGGGCCTCTTCAGGTTTGCGGGCTTTGGAGCTGCCACGCTGGCCGCGGGTATTGTTGCCGTCTCCTTCTTTTCCCGAACAGAAGCTGACACCACGCGTATCGCCGGCAAAGGGCAGGTTACGCCCAGCGCACCAGACCCGCTTTTGATTGCTCCCACTGTCGCGCAAGACTATGACGCCCGTGAACTGGACCTGGGCAAAAACGTTTTTATTCGCAATTGTGCGACCTGCCATGGGATCGACATTCGGATCGTGGGTCCACCCGTGACAGAGATTTCATCCCTCTACCGTCACGACCCTTTAAAGCTGGCTTCATGGGTTAAAAACCCTGGGCGGCGCAGGCAGGACTACCCGCAGATGGCCGCGATCATGCTGACCGAAGATCGGTATCAGGCGGTGGCAAAGTTCATGATTGCGCTGGGGCAGACGCAGCTTGAGAAGGAAGCGGCGCTTTCCAATCAATAGCCTTTTTTGTTCATTTGGGTGGAAAGTGACGGCTGAGTGTGCAGGGAGGGGGGTTAGTCTCTAACATCTGTTGTTGTTGAGTCAGTCGAGCAGCCATTTTTAATGGGATATATATGCGTCACTACGATCTGGCGGTGATTGGTACGGGGCCTGCGGGGCAGAAAGCGGCGATTCAAGCCGCGAAGCTGGGGAAGCGGGTGGCGATCATTGAGAAGACGAATCTGCTGGGTGGGGCGCAGATCAATACGGGGACGATTCCGTCGAAGGCGCTTAAAGAAGCGGCGATGCACCTGACGGGGGCGAACCAGCGGGGGTTGTTCGGGGAGACAGTGAAGATCAAGCGCAACATCACCATTGCGGACCTGATCGCGGTGTCGCGGCGGGTGATTCAAAACGAGTGGCAGGTGATCCGCGACGCGCTGGACCGCAACGACGTGGACATCGTGTGGGGGAAGGCGAAGTTTCTGGACGCCAATACGTTGTCGATTGACCGTGGGCCGGATGAGCCGGGTGAGACGATTACGGCGGATAAGTTTGTTCTGGCGACGGGGACCAAACCCGCCAAGCCGACGAGCATCCCGTTCAACGATAAGACGATCCTGACGTCCGACAGTTTGCTGGTGCTGCAGAAGCTGCCCAAAAGCATGATCGTAGTCGGCGCGGGCGTGATCGGGACGGAATACGCGTGCATGCTTGCGGTGCTGGGCGTGCGGGTGATCCTGGTGGAAGGGCGGCACACGGTGCTGGGCTTCCTGGACGATGAGATCACCGAGGCATTTCAGTACCACATGCGGCATATGGGGATTACGCTGCGCATGGGGGAAAAGGTGGCGAAAATCGAAGAGATTCCCGCGGCACGGGCGGATGGATTTGCGCGGGTTTGCGCGACGCTGGAATCCGGCAAGTCCCTGCAGGCGGAGACGCTTTTGTATTGCGTCGGGCGCGAGGGGACGACGCGGGAGCTTGGACTCGACAAGGTGGGATTGGTGCCGGATGACCGTCAGCGGCTGAAGGTGAACGAGAAGTATCAGACGGATGTGCCGCATATTTATGCGGTGGGTGACATTATCGGGTTTCCGGCGCTGGCTTCGACTGCGATGGAGCAGGGGCGGCTGGCGGCGCTGTATGCGTTTGACCAGGAAGCGCACTCAATGTCTGAGTTGTTCCCTTATGGGATTTACGCGCTGCCGGAGATTTCGATGGTGGGCAAGACGGAGCAGCAGTTGACGCAGGAGGGTGTGCCGTACGAGGCGGGGATTGCCAATTACCGAGAGATTGCGCGCGGGCAGCTATTGGGGGATGACACCGGGATGCTCAAACTGCTTATCCACCAGAAGACGCATGCGATCCTGGGTGTCCACATCATCGGGACGCAGGCGACGGAACTGGTGCATATCGGGCAGGCGGCGATGGCGTTCAACGCGACAGCAGAGTTTTTCGTGCAGAACGTGTTTAATTACCCGACGCTGGCGGAGGCGTACAAGGTGGCGGCGTGGAATGGGTTGAACAAGATTAATTATGTTTGAGGATGGGCTGGGGTTCTACGTCTGACCGGAGAAGAGGCCTGGGGCCTTTTCTCTTTTCCTTCTTTGCTTTGGACCTCACTTTACGCGCAGCCAGTAGTAAGTGGTGGCCATCACTTGCTGGTTGGTGAGGGGACCGGCATGGCCGTCGACGAAGTTGAAGTTGGCTGAGTTGTTGTGACGGAAGTCGGGGTAATAGCTGGCGTAGGGCCCGATGCCGTAGGGATTGCTGATGTTGTCGGAGTCGCCGGTGAGAATGGTTTCGCCGGGCTTGGCGAAGTCGTCGGTGCGTGCGGGCCGGGTGCCATTGACGAGGTAGGCGAAGTTCCAGCCGAAGCCGATGCCCAGGCCGGTGGTGTGATCGAGGGTGTTGTAGATGCCGGTTCTGCCGCGATCAGGGACGAGGGGGCAGACGTAGATTTTCTCAGGGCCACGCCCGTCGCCGAGGGTGTATGACCCGGGTACTGCGCCAAGCGTTTTACCGAGCCTCTGGTACCAATAAACGCTCAGGAACGGTGAGGGCGAGGTGGCGTCGTAGGGGAGAGGGAGTGACTCGCGGTTGTCGGTCATATAGGTGAGCGCGACGAGCCCGCCCTGCTTGAGGTGGTTCAAGCACATGATGTTCCTGGCGTTGTCCTTGGTTTTGGCGAGTGCGGGGAGGAGCATGGAGATCAGTACGGCCATGATGGAGATGACCACGAGCAATTCGATCAGGGTGAAGCCTGAGGCGCGTCGTGAGGAAAGAAGGTGAGCAGACATATTTTAATTCCTTCCGGGCATGTGGTTGGCGGGGAGAAATAGAAGATGAAAGATGTGTGATGTGATTTTTTAGCAGGAATGCAATGTGAATGAATTGAATGTGAAGGCGGTCGGAGTGACAAGGATTTTACTGTGTCGGAGAAGGTTGAGAACCGAGTCAGGGTTGTGATCCTGCGGAGGTCATTGGGTTATTTGCGGTTGCGCTCTGCGACAGTGTGCACGAACTTGGCCGCGAGGCGGCAGTGCTCATGAGTGTATTTTTCGCAGAAGCCGAGCCATCGGATGAAATTTTCAAGGTATTGCTTCGCATTGGGGCAGGTTTCAGCGGAATAGCTGTATTCACGCTGGGTGTACGGCCGGTGAAACGGGTAGGCCTTTTCGCGGGCGGATTTCTGGAGGAACGTCAATGCGGCGGGCATGAGGTAATAACGGGCAGTACTGGCCCGGGCAAGGCCTTCGACGTGGCATTGGCGTGCGAATTCATCGCTGTTGATCGTGAAGCGCGCAGGGTCAATGGTAAAGCCCATCATCCAGCATGAATAGACACCCTGATAGGTCGGGATGGGGTGGGGGGTGATGCCGGGGATTTCGGCGAGCAGTTGGGTGAGATAGCGCGCCATGGCGTCGCGCTGGGTGACGTTTACGCTAGCGATCTCAAGCTGGGCGAGTGTGACGGCGGCGGTGCAAAGGGGCATGCGATGCGCATAGCCTGCAACCGAGTGGGTGCGCCCGAAGCCGGGTACTTGCTCTGCACCGCGGGAGTGACCGACGTAGCGGGCGTATTCCGCGAGTTTGTCGTCATTGGTGACAAGGCATCCGCCCATGTCGCTGCCCATGGTTTTCTCTGAATCAAATGAAAAGCCCGCGGCGTGGGCGAGGGTGCCTGCTGTGCGGCCCTTGTAGGTTCCAAGCACGGCTTGGCAAACGTCTTCGATGACGATGATGTTGTGCCTGGCGGCAATGGCGTTGATCGCGTCCATGTCGCAGATGGCGCCGGTCTTGTGAACGCAGACGATGGCGCGGGTTCGCGGGGTGATGCATTGTTCGATGGAGGCGGGAGAGATAAGCGTTGAGTCAGGCTCGCTGTCGGCGAAAACGGGTATGAGGCCTTCCTTCACGAAGCCCATGAGGGTCCCGTAATCGGTGATCGGGGAGATGATGACTTCATCTCCGGGGGCAAAGCGGAGCGCGGCGGCGAGGACCGCCATGGCCGGGGTACAGCCCGGTGTGGCGATGCAGTGCTTGACGCCAATGGCTTTGGCGAGAGCGGCTTCACAACGCTCGACCATGTCGCTCTGCAATCCCGAATCGACGACTTCCTGGAGGTACTTCATCGCGTTGGGGCCCATGGTGCGCGGGAAGGGGCCGGGGAGCGTGGAGACATCAAGGTTTGCGTAGGCGGCTGCGCCGTATTGTGCGCGGTTGAGCTGGGTCATGGGTGGAACTCGGAATTAAGGTGATGGAGGAAGACGGGATAACGGGTTAGAGGAGATTGGCGGGGAACGGTGTTACTTGAAGGCGAAGTTCGCGTGGGAATGTGAGATCGGCATCAAGAAGGATTTGTCCGCCGCGCCGGGAAATTGGCGTAAGGACTCCGTCGATCCATGCCCGCCGGGTGCCTGCGGGCAGGGCAACGGTGACCACTCGCCGTGAAACGGCGGCGTGGAGCCCGGGAGCGGAGAGCAGATATTGATCCGCGGACCGGTTTTCTATGCGAGTTGCCCGGCGCGTGTAGCGGTAATCGACAACATCCTCCACCTTTGCGAGCCAAACATCCGCTCCGCCCTCAGTGCATACGGTTTCAATCCTGCGGTGGAGTTCACGGGCGGAACAGTCCTTATTGGGGTGAACCGCCTTTTCAAACGGACAGTGGAGATAGTCGATCAGCCAGCCCTGGTCCTGCTGCGACTGGCGGATGTTGCGGTAGGGATCAAACTCGGAATAGAAGGGCTCATAGCCCTGCGTGTGCAGGAAGGTGCGGTTGATCCAAAGCAGGTCGGCGTCGTCGGGGCGGTTGAGGGCGTCGGTGATGCTCATGGCCCCCAGATAGCCGTAGCGGCGACAGGCGTCGAGCACGATGGGACTCATGTTGGAGTTGCAGCCTGCCGAGCAGTAAATGGTGATGGGCTGGCCGATTGCTTTTTCGAGGACGTGCTTGGCCTGGCCGATTTCCAGGTCGACGGATTGCTCCGTGATCTGACCATGGGTCCAGGTGTGGGTGCCGACACCCCATCCGCGTTCGAGCATGTCGCGCAGTTGCGAGGCGTTCATATGGGCGTAGCCGTTGTAGCTTGAAGCGCCGATTTTGCGCACCTCGCCGATTTGTCCCACGACGACTTCAACGTGCCCCGGAACGCCGTAACGGTCGAGGATGGGGATGGCGAACTGGTGAAGATCAGCGAGGGCTTCATCGAAGGTGATGGAGTAGGCCCAGCGCTTGTTGTGGAGCCAGGGGGTGACGATGGGTTGGTTGAGAGTATTGACCTGATGCATGGTGAAATGATGTCCCGGCGGGTTATCGAACTTGTTCGATATTATCAGGTGGTGCGGTGAATGCAAGAGCATTTTGCATGTTGAAAAGAGGTGGAGGCGGTTGTTACGGGCCCGGGGGCGGCGCCGTTGTAGCGCCGGGAGACAAGCGGGGATCGAGAATGGGCGCAACGGGGTCAAGGGGTGACGGGCCGGATGATGTCCGGTTGCGGCAATGATCCAGGAGGGTGAGCAGGTTGGCGGCCGCAAGGCGTCCATTTTCGAGGAAAGGGGCTTCCACGATGGTCAACCGGGGCTCACTGAGGCGGGAGACAACATCGATGTCCCCGTAGGCGACCAAAGAAACATCTTGCGGGATGGAGAGCCCCATTCGGCGTAGGCCATTCATCACCATGATGGCCATCTGGCTGTCGCCGACGATGATGGCGGTGGGACGCATGCCAGAGGGGAGTTGCATGATTTTGTTCACAGCGGCGTAAGTCAGATCAGGTTCGATGACATCGCCTTCGACCACGAGCCTGGGATCGACGGCTACTTTCTCCTGCTTGAGGGCGGCTTCATACCCGAGGCGCAACTCGTTGACCGGCATGGAATAGTTTGCGCGCGGCCCTTGGGTAAAGGAGCGCATGACCAATGCGATCCGTGCGTGTCCCAGGGCAAGGAGATGCTGGGCGGCGATGCGACCCCCCAAACGGTCATTGATGGTGACTGTGGGGATGAGACGGCCCGCAGAATCACACAGCCCAAGCCCGGTGTTGACGACAACGGTGGGTATGCCCGCGTCGACGATGGCGCAGACTTCCTTATTGAGAAAACTGGGCTTATCGAGGACGAGTCCGTCGATCAGGCGGCTTTGAAAAAGCTCAATGACCCGGGCGGGCACCTGGGTGAGATCAGCCTTGGTTTCCGATTCGTATTGCCCGACGGGGAGCAGAATCGGGTAATACCCGCTGCCGAGCACATGCTGGGCCACCCCTTGAAAGATGATTGAGGTGAAAGACTCACAGGCTTCGCGGGTGTCGCCGACGGCGATGCCAATCTGGCGCAGAGGCGATTTGATGGCGCGGGCAAGCGAATGGCGCGTGTATCCCAATTCGAGGGCAACACGCAGCACCATTTGGCGCGTCGCATCGGAAACAGGGACGTCCTGGGTGTGGTTGAGCACGACCGAAACCGTACTGAGGGCAACGTTTGCCTGTTTGGCGATCTCCCGCATGGAGGCGCCTTTGGGCTTGCCCGGACGGGGCCGCTTGCTGCGCCGGCTGTCGGATGAAGGGGGATCGGGTTGCATGAGTGTGAAATCAGTTTAGCGAGGTTGACCGGCTCAGGCGGTTAGTTTGCCAAGGGCTGTGGTTGTGGAGTCGCAAGCTTCGGGCTCATGCTTTTGTTGGGGCGAAGACATGCGCGCTGTGCATCTCAACGGTATGCCGTTTTATCCGAATGGCATTCGGGTAAAGCCATTATTCGTTGTCGGTCTCGAGCATTGTGTCGTCGGAAGAGTCGAGAGGGGCATCGGGGTCAGCGTCAGGGTCTGGGAGGGCGGCGGCGGGGCGAGGCGGGAGGTTGGATTCGTCGCGGTGAACTTCCATGACGCTGGCGTTAAAGATGTTCATGACCTGGCGGACCAGGGGAAGAGTCATGGCGTCCTGGAGTGAGATGGGGACGTTAGCGCGCTGGGGCGGAATGATGCCGGTGGGGTTTTCGGGTGTGGGCTGGCCTTGCTGACCAGGGAGCTGGAGATCAATGCGGATGGTGCGGCCGGTGAGCTTGCTGAGTTCATCGGCAAGCTGGGCGCGACGGCTGAGCAGGAAGCGGGTTTGTTCGTCGTTGAGCTCATGGGCGGAGAAGACGGCCAGAAGGTCTTCATGGCGGGCGAGGGTGAGAGCCTTCATCCAGCGCCAGGAAGGCTTTTGGTTGGCCTGGACGAGGAGGGCTTTCCAGGCTTCCGGGAGAGCTGAAATCAGGGCCTGGGGCCTAGGGTCTGGGGTCTGGGGTTTGGCGGCAGGGGCAGCCGGAGGCGCAGTGAATGCAGTGCGGGGAGAGGCGGGTAAAGCCAGAGGAATAATGTCCTCACTCTTGCCTTCTGGCTGAGGGAGAGGGGTTGAGGTGGGAAATGTGGGCGCAGAAGCGACAGGGAGGGCAGGTTGGAGGCGGGCTTGTTCTTGCGGCGGGGGGAGTTTGACGGCGTCGGTGGCGGGGGGGACGAAGGTGGTGCTACCCGTTATTTTTTTTTTACCTGACCAGAAGGAGAGGAGGCGAGGAGGGCGGCGACATCGGCCATTTTCTCGGCCATGGCGAGGCGGACGATGGAGGCATCCAGAAGAGCGCGGGGGCTGGAGGAGAGCTTGGCGTGGCGTGCGAGGTTTTCGCAGAGGGCGATCATGTGGACGATGCCGGGGGCGTCGAATTTCTGGGCCTGGGCGTGGGCTGCGGGGCGGAGGTCATCGGGGAGCTCGACAAGGGGTGATTTAACGCCGCATGCGCGGACGAGGAGGAGCGTGCGGAGACGGTCGATGAGGACGTCGAGGAGTTGGTCTTGAGAGACGCCTTGTTCAATGACAGAGTGGGTGATTTCGAGGGCTTTGGCGATGTCGGAGTCGGCGAGGGCGTCGACGAGGGAGACGATGTGTTCCTGGGCGGGGAGGCCGAGCATCTGGACGAGGAGGTCGACGGTGAGGGGCTGCTGTCCGGTGGCGAGGAGGCGCTCAAGGAGGGAGAGGGCATCGCGCATGGAGCCGTTGCCCATTTTGGCGACCTGCCAGACGACGGAAGCATCGGCCTTGACGTTTTCGGAGGCGAGAATGCGGGTGAGGTGGTCCTGGACTTTTTGCGTGGGGATGCTGCGGAAGTCGAAGCGCTGGCAACGGGACTGGATGGTGACGGGGACTTTGTGGGATTCAGTGGTGCAGAGGATGAATTTGACGTGCTGGGGAGGCTCTTCCATGGTTTTCAGCAGCGCATTGAATGCGGCTGTGGAGAGCATGTGGACTTCGTCGATGATGTAGACCTTGAAACGGGCGTTGCCGGTGGGTGCGAGGCCGGCATTGGCGATGAGCTGGCGGGCGTTTTCGACGGAGTTGTTGGAGGCTCCGTCGATTTCGATGACGTTTAAGTCATCGCCGCGCATGATGGCCTGGGCCATGCGCTCCTGAACTTCAAGGGGTGGGTAGTCGAATTGGGATTCGCCTTGTGGGGCGGGGGGCTTGGGGCAGTCGGGGAGGGTGTCGGGTGCGTTGAGTGCGCGTGCGAAGAGGCGTGCGGTGGAGGTTTTGCCTACGCCGCGGGTGCCGGTGAAGAGGTATGCGTGTGCGATGCGTCCCTGGCGGATGGCGTTTTGGAGGGTATTGACGATGACTTCCTGGCCGATGACGTCGTCAAAGGCGGTGGAGCGGTATCGTCTTGCCAAAACGGTGTAGGACATATGCCGTGATCAGCGTTTTGATGGGTTTGAAGGCGGTCTTAAAACAGCGTTCCCCGGGTTTTGCGTTTTTGACGCAGTGACCGGGGAAGGTGGTTTGCAAGGCTTTTTTTAAATCGGGGGCAAGGACACCGAAGGCACCGGGCGAGAAACACTTAAGGCTGCTCCGGTCAAGGCCTGACCTGGTTCGCGCACTCACCCGTGCCTTCGGGGTCCCGGCGTACCCGATTGGGTCTTGCAGGGAGGTGCAATATACACGGGGGAGAAGAAAGGGACAAGGGACAACGTAGAAGGAACAACGCAGGTGAAGGAAAGTGTGTGAGTAACTGGGTTTTGAGGTGTGGGATGGGGGGAAGTGCGATTGATTTTCATTTTTATCCTTGTCTGGAGTGCTGTAGGGTGTATGCTTTTGATGGGTCGTTCCATTAAATCTCTGGGGAAGTGAGTAGAAGATGATCCTGTTCCTTTTGCGCGGCGCATTTGTGTTGTTATCAGCATCGGTGACGATGTTGTATGTGTTGTCGTTTCAAAAAGAGGCCGTGGACGGGTCTGTGGATTTCAAGACCGTTTGCGTGATGCTGGGGATTACGCTGGGTGTGGCGTTGACGATCGTGGTAGTGGATATGTGGTTTCGGCAAAAGAAGCTGGCGGCTTTGTCGGGGCTTTTTCTGGGTGTGATTGCCGGGCTGGTGGCGGCGTTTGCGATGAGCAAGGTGATAGATCTTGTGGTGCTGATTATGCCGTCGGCGGAGGAGGGGACGAACCGGAATTTTGTGAAGCTGATGGAAGGGCTGAAGGTTTTCATCGGGCTGATCACGTGTTATTTATCGACGTCGCTGGTGCTGCAGACCAAGGATGATTTCCGGTTTGTGATTCCGTACGTGGAGTTTGCCAAACAAATCCGCGGTAACAGGCCGATTCTGCTGGATACGTCGGTGATAGTGGACGGGCGGATTCTGGACATTATTGATACGCATTTGATTCAAGGTGCGTTGATTGTGCCGCGTTTTGTGCTGGAGGAGCTGCATACGCTGGCGGATTCGGCAGACAAGCTGAAGCGTGCGCGTGGGCGGCGTGGGCTGGAGATATTGCAGAAGCTGCAGGACAGCCGGAAGATTGATCTTTCAGTGGATTATTCGGAAGTGGAAGGGGTGGGCGTCGACCACAAACTGATGGAACTGGCCAAACAGACCAATGCGCGGCTAATGACCAATGATTTCAACCTGAACAAGGTGGCGTCACTGCGGAAAGTGGATGTGATTAATCTGCACGATCTGGCGCGCGCGCTGCGGCCGGTGGTTTTGCCAGGTGAGGTGTTGAGGATCAAGATCGTGAAGCCCGGGGAAGGTGTTTCGCAGGGTGTGGGGTATCTGGACGATGGGACGATGGTGGTGGGCGAGGGGGCCAAGCGGTTGATCGGTCAGGAAGTGGACCTGACGGTGACATCGACGCTGCAGACCTCGGCGGGGCGTATGATTTTTGGACGTTGCGAGAATGCGCCTGCCGGGGGGGATGGTCCTGCATCGAAGTCAGGAATGGTGCCTTCGATCGGTTCTTCGAACCGGGCTTGAGTGGGGTGAATTTTATTGGTGTGTGGGTTTGTTGCGGTAAGTTCTTTTGCTGTCGATAGATATAAAATAGGATAAATTTTATTTTATTTTTATTATTTGTTATTGACTCGTTCTGGTGGTTGGTTATAATTTATGGTGAGTGGGTGGTGTTGCGGGTTTTTAGAGTGAGCAAGGACTTGAAGCAGGAGGGTTGGCAGGATCAAGTGATGGGAGTTGTGGGGGGAAAGCTGGTTTTTTGAGGAGAATGGGCTGTACTCTGCGATGAGAACCGGTTAATGTGTTGCGAGTTAGGTTGTTTAGCTTATTTTTTGAAGTGGATGAGAGATGGAAAAGCGCATTCATGGTGCGGTGTCAGGTTTTTCGCTGGTGGAACTGCTGGTGGTGATCGCGATAGTGGCGGTGTTGCTGTCGCTGATGGTGCCGGGGCTGAAAGCCGCCCGCGAGGCGGCGGGGAAGGTGAAGTGCGCGGCGAATCTGCGGCAGATCGGATTGTCTTTCATCAACTATGCCAATGACCACCGGGACTGGGGCCCGGGGCCCAACGCGGTGGACAACGATTATGGTTCGTATATCAAGTACGGGATTGCGGATGTGCGGAGCTATTTTCCGAATGTGAATATTTTGAAGTGTCCCGGGCAGGATCCGAACTGGGCGAGGCATGCGACTTTTGCACCCGGTACGTTTTATTCGCCGACGGGGTACAAGCAGTTGGTTTTCGGGTACCGGATTTATTTTGGCTGGGGTTCAGAGACGGATGCGACGGACCCGCGCAACCTTTACGGGTGGCCAGTGACGGGGAGTTCGCAGCCGAAGTACACGGAGACGAACCACAATTACCGAGCGCCAAGCGCGAACATGCGTTTTTATGGGCGGCTGATGACGAGCGTGAACGGGAGCACGTGTTTTGTAGATCAGCCGTTCCGGCAGCCGATGGCGTTTGACGTGTTTGATCAGACGGGTGGGCAGATGCACATGCCGGGGTTTTTCGTGGACTCTAACCACGGGAGCGAGAGCGTGTATGGCGAGAACCTGGTGTATGCGGATGGGCATGGGGCGTTTAAGAAGCCTGAGGAGACGGTGAAGCGTTTTCAGAATTTTGATTTCCCGGCGTGGTGAGGGTTTGTGAGGAGGCCAGAGGAGCGGGGAGAAGTGAGATTGGGATTGGGGTGGATCGCTTACCATCAAGATACCAAGACACCAAGACACGAAGGTCAGATAAGCTTGGGAGAGTTGTTTTCAGAGTGTGATGGAAGCTGACGCAAGAGGGCTGTGTGTAGTATGAAGGCATGAATCAAGCACGGATGATGGTGTTATCGGGGGTGATGGGGGTGATTGTTTGTGTGGGGTTTGTTGCAGGTGGGGAGAATGCGACGCAGCCGGGGGATTCATGGATGAGTGAAGTTCCCAAGGTTGGGAAGGGGGCTGAGAAGGCGCCGCCATCCGTGCGCAAGAGTGTGGGAGAAAAGAAGGGGGAGGGGCCAGTGGATATCCAGGACATGGTGGTGTTTCCGGCGCGTGCCGCGCCGAGGGTGGGAGTGGCTGCGCCACCGGAGGGGACGGTGATTTTGAAGCGTGAGCTTGAGAGCGGGGGCAGTGTTGAGGCTTGGTACGTGCCTGCTCCTGGGGTGTCGGAGAAGAAGCCTGGGCCGCTGGCGGTGTATTGCCATGGGAATGCGGAGGTGATCGACCAGCAGATTGGGATGGTGAAGCAGTTGCAGAAGATGGGGTGGTCGGTGCTTGTGCCGGAGTATCGGGGGTATGGGCGGTCAGGCGGGAGGGCGACGCAGGATGGGATTCGTGAGGATGTGGCGTGGTTTCTGGATGAGGTGCTCAAGCGGCCGGAGGTGGATGGGCGGCGGGTGGTGTTTGTGGGGCGCTCGCTGGGTGGGGGCGTGGCGGCGGATTTGGCGAATGTGCGCAAGCCGCAGGGATTGGTGTTGATGTCTACGTTTACAAGTGTGGTGGCGATGATGAAGCCGTTTGGGGTGGCGAAGGAGGATGTGAAATATCCGTTTCGGACGGATTGGGTGGTGAAGGGGTTTGAGGGGCCCGTGCTGGTGTTTCACGGGGACCATGACAGAGTGATCCCGGTGTCACATGGGAGGGAACTGGGGAAGATGGGCAAGCACGTAACGTATGTGGAAGTGGCGAGCGACCACAATGATTTTCCGGGGAAGGATGGCGGGCCAAGGGGGAAATATGCGATTGGGTTGGAGGCGTTTTTAGCGACTGTGCCGCGGAAGACTTTGGGAGAGGCGGCGGCGACGCAGGAGAGCGGCGAGAAGTGAGTGAGATTGAGGTGGATCGTTTACCGTCAAGACACTAAGACACGAAGGTCAGATAAGGTGCGGAGAAGAGGCCGCTTTTTGGAGTGGTGTGTTTGATCTCTGGGCGTGGGATCGACGGTGGATATAGCGATTGTGGTATTTCGGAATCGTGATTTATTTGGTGATCTATTTGATGATTTTGGTTAACGAGACGGTTGTTTGCGCAGGGTAGTCATTGTCGGATTGTCTGGCGGCGGGAAGGATGGTGAGGTTGAGTTTTGAGGAATCGGTTGATTCGAGCTTGCCGATGATTTGAGAGTGTTTTTCACCTGTGGCGGCGGTGACGAAGTCCAGACGGAGCCCGATGGAATTTGATTTTTCATCGTTGATGCGCTTGAGATCGGCGAGGATGACGGCAGAGCGGTTGGATGCGGGATCGTATTGAATGCGCCAGGTGCATTTGTCGGGGGCGTGGAAGGTGACTTCGACCTTAACGCCGTCTTTTTCGCCTTGCCATTTGCCGGAGAGATCGCGGGTGGTGATTGAATGGGATGGCTGGGTGGCGGGGGCTTGGGCGTGCGAGACGACCGGGATGCATGCCAGGCAGACAAGCACGAAAGCGGCGACGAGGTGTTTCATGATCTTTAGTTTAGCGGCAGTTCCATGCTTCGACTGGCGAATCACGAGAGCATAGAGCAGGCTTGTGCGGAGTTGGTTGAGAAGGTCAGGGGACCCAGGAGGCGGAAGGCGGGGGGTTGTCCTGGGACCACCAGATGACGCTGCGGGATGAGGCGGTGGTGTAGAAGTATCGCCAGGATTTCGCGGTTGTGCCGTTGCTGAAGACGTGCCAGTTGGCATGCCCGTCGGCATAGAGGACGTTACCGCCGGAGGGGTTGTTGATGTTGGCGTTGTCGGGATGGTTGGGGGCAATGGGGATGTAGTTGGTGTTGTTGGGGAGTGGGTCTGAGCAATCGCTCATCATGAATTGTGCGGAGAGCTCGGGGGCATTGGGGAGGTCTTTGCGGAGGGTGGTGAGGATGGGGCCGTAGCCGTCAGCGAGAGATGGGAATTGGCCGCCGCCCCATCCGGTGCTGCGTGTGCCGTAGTAGATGGTGCCGGTGCCGCCGGAGTTGCCGCCGAAGCCGCCGAGGTAGTAGTAGGTCATGCGTCCGCCCTCGGAGGCATTGGGGCTGTTCCATTGATTGCCGGTGGTGGGGAAGCGGGTTGAGGAAGGGCAGAGTGTGACTTTGACGGGTACGCCGTAGTCTTCACGGAGGGCATTGCAGCTTGACTGCTGGACGTAGTTGCGGGCAGGGGTGTAGCGGCCCATAGGGAGCTGCTTCCAGTCCTGCTCATAGACCAACCATGCGCCGGCCAAGGAGCGGAGCTGGCCGGAGCACATGACGCGGCGGGCTTGCTCGCGGGCGGCGGAAACGGCGGGGATGATGAGTGCGCAGAGGATGGAGATGATGGAGATAACGACGAGCAGTTCAATCAACGTGAAAGCGCGGAGGCGGTGTTGGGCGGTCATGTAAGGAACTCCTGGCGGATGCGGTGAGCTCCATATAGTAACCGGTTAATATTTGCATAAGAAGTTAAATTTGCGTGAATTTCGGGACCTGTGTCGGTGTCAGAACTGGGCGCTGTAGTAAAGGCTCATGAGGTTGGCCTGGTTGTTAATGACATCGACGGCTTTGACGGAGCCGTCGCCCAGGAGGGTCATATTGGAATCCTGGTGGAGCTTAATGTTTTGGGAGTAGACGTTGAGGTAGCTGTAGATGATGGTGTGGTTGTAGGTGTTATCGATGTAGGCCATTTCGTAGATGAGAGGCATGCGGTTGCCCGGAGGGGAATCGGGTTTGAGGGTGGATTTGAGGAAGCCGCCGGAGGTTGGGCCGCCCCAATGGCCCCAGTTCCATAATCCTGATTGGGAGAGGCTGACGATGATCTGGGATGCGCCGTAGGAGCGCCAGAAGGTGCCATCAGGGCTGGCGGAATAGGGGTAACCGGTGCGTGGTCCGGAGGTGGAGGGGCATTTGAAGGGTGGGCGGCGCCAGAGTGCGCGGTTGACGGTGGGGTCGGTGATGAGGCCTGCGACGGCATTGCCATAGAGGGGGTCGTAGGACCCGGGTTCAACGATGTATTGGGCAATCTGGATGTCCCAGTTGGGATCGTTGCCGTTGGCGTCGGTGGAACCCCAACTGGAGGGAAGTTTTTCCTTGTTGTCCATGCGGTAGGCGGTGACGGCGCGGAACTGGTGGCGGAGGTTATCGCGGCAGAGTGCGCCATCGGCGGTTTCACGGGCGCGTGAGAGGGAGGGGAGGAGGAGGCTGACGAGGATGCCGATGATGGAGATGACGACGAGGAGTTCGATGAGTGTGAAGGCGCGGGGAGAGGGGATGCATTTCATGAAGAGTTTCCTGTTCCGGGTTCAATAGAAAAAGAGATGGGGATTGCCCGGTTGATCAAATTTTAGTTCATGAGGTTGGTGTTAACGACGGCTGTTGTTGGTGCGTGGCTGGTGATTTTTGGTCTGAATCCGATATTGGGGAGAGGAAAACGGGGAAAATAGGGTGCTGGTTTTGTGGCGCTTCTGGTATAAAACCGGCATGGAGTGGCAAAAGCTGAAGGTGACATTGGCGCTTGGGGGAGGGATCCGGCTGGCGCGTGTGGATGAAGGGCGGCAGACGCCCAAGCCTATGCGTCATTGGTCGCTGCCGGGGCATTTTTATTTTCATTTGTACAACTGCCGCGCGGAGATGGGGATGAACGGGGTGAAGCTGCCGATCCGGCCGGGGTACGCGGGGATGATTCCGCCGGGGGCGGTGTTGTGGGACAAGTGGTATGCGTTATCGACGCATTTGTTTGCGCAATTTGAAGTGATTGACCCGGCGAGCCGGGTGGTGAGTCTGCCGGCGATGCAGGATCTTGGGTCGCGGTTTGAGGGGGTGGTTGAGCGGTTTAAGGTGGCGGTGGATTGTTTTGGGACGCAACCGGAGCGGGCGGCGGCGCGGGTGTGCGATATTTTGTGGGACCTGGCGGAGCCGGAGGAGGTGGTGCGGCAGCCGTGGAGCGATTGCCAGAGCCCGGCGGTGCGGGCGGTGTGTGAGCGGATTGAGCAACTGATGGGGGGGCAGATGACGGTGGGGATGCTGGCGATGAGCGTGGATGTGACGCCGGATTATTTAACGCGGCTGTTTCAGAAGCACCTGGGGATGACGGTGCTGGGGTATATACGCAAGCGGCGTGCGGAGCGGGCGCGGCATTTGCTGGTGCATTCATCGTTGCCATTGAAGGCGATCGCAGCGCAGGTGGGGCTTTCGGATGCGCACCGGTTTAACAAGGTGATCAGGCGGGAGCTGGGGAAGTCGCCAAGGGGAGTGCGGGCGCGCGCCGAGGACGGCGCGAGAAAGTAGACCAGGAGAGAGTAGAAAGCAGAGCAGATGAAGAGCACGGAAAGCGATGAAGGGGAAGGGGTGTTTCAGGGGACCATGGAGACGGTGGCGGGGATGGTATCGGGTGTCCACCAGATGAAGCTGCTGGAGGAGACGAAGTAGAGCCAGGATTTGCCGCCGGGGCCGTTGCTGTAGGGATGCCAGATGACGTGGCTATCGGCCATCAGGACGTTTGTGCCGTCGGGGTTGGAGTTGTTGGATCTGTTGGGGTGGTTGGGTGCGACGGGTATGTAGTTGGAGTTGTTGGGGAGGGGGTCGGCGATGTCGCTCATCATGAATTGCGCGCTGAGCTGGGGTGCGTTGAGGAGGTCTTTGCGGAGGGTGGTGAGGAGCGCGCCGTAGCCATCGGCGAGGGAGGTGAACTGTGCTTTGCCCCAACCGGTGTTGCGTGTGCCATAGACGAGGGAGCCGGAGTTGGCTGGGGAAATGCCGCCGAAGCCGCCGAGGTAGTAATAGGTGGTGCGTCCGCCGCGGGTGCTGGGTTTGTCCCAGGTGTGGTCGGGGCCGGGAAAGCGGGCGGAGGAGGGGCAGAGGGTGATCTTGGTGGGGATGCTGTAATGCTCGCGGAGTTCGTCGACGGATTCTGATTGGAGGTGGTTGCGGGCGTCGTTGGCGCGGCCCATGGGGAGTTGCTTCCAGTCCTGCTCGTAGACGAGCCAGGTGTTGCCCATGGTGCGGAGCTGGCTTGCGCAAGTGACGCGGCGGGCCTGCTCACGGGCGGCAGAGAGGGCGGGGAGGGTGAGGGCGACGAGGACGGAGATGATGGCGATGACGACGAGAAGCTCAACGAGTGAGAAGGCGCGCGTGCGAGAGTTGGATGGCATATGGGAACTCCTGACTTTGGGAGGTAGTAATAATAACCGGTTCATGCATGATTGGAAGTGAAATTATATGGGTGAGAATGAAAAAGGAGCCTGGATGAAAAGCGGGAGAAAGCGGACTTAAAAAGGGTATGCGTGAGCAAGGCATCGGTCGGATCAGAATCTGAATCGTGGCACTTCGGAACCGTATGAAATTAAAACGCCCGGCGGACCGTGGGGTCTCGCCGGGCGCTTCCGGGGGCTAAGTTGGGCTGCCTTGCGGCAGCCCTGAGATTCAGAGCGCCAGAGTGTTCTTGTTTTCAGATACCGCTCTGGCGCTTTTTGGACTTTAAAAGGGAGTCAAGCAAGGCCTGTATCCGATGCGTCCTTTTTTTAGAATCCGCTTTCTTTCGTCTTCGGATTCTTTTCCTCTGGGGGCTGTAAAGTCCCCTCGTTCCGACGCTTCTTTTTTGGATCGGCCTTGTTTGGCTCCTCTGTTACTACCTTAGGCAGAGGATGGGGAGAGTCCAGCTTTTGGAGAAGATTTTTTTGACGGGATTTTGGAGAACGGGATGACATCTCAGAGGAAGACATGCTCACGCGGACGAGAGCATGGCACGCAGAGAAGGAGTCAGTGGATTGTGATTTCGCGTTGGGCGGTGTAGCGGACGGGGTTGGTCCAGGTGCCGATGTCGT
>CAZGOM010000016.1:0-52039 GCA_964527265.1 uncultured Phycisphaeraceae bacterium
GGAAAGCTGCCGAAATGGTTTGAGTAGAAAGGACGTTAGCAGGGAGCATTTTATGGGGTTCCTCGTGCCCACGTATGTCGGAACGTCAACGTAAGGATTTCACTAGAGGTCTTAGGGATAATCGTATCAAATTCCATTTGCATGTAGCCGAAACTGCCGCCGGAACTGCCTAACCCGATTTTTGCAGATTTGATACCACCAGCTCCGCCTGTCAGGTTACCGTCTGTAAGACCCCAGGTTGCCACAGCTTCTCTGTAGAAACTTCCAGAGGAATACCCTAAATTACTGACAGTAGTGGCGGAATCGGTTTGGTTGCCTGTAGGAATGCCGGTAATAGGACCCATAACATTGTTATACAGAACTGCGCCAACGGCGGGATTGGGACTGAGACCGCCTGCGGCACCGTTACCAAAACCACTACCCGGACCCCATGCCGCATTAGTAACGTCTGCGGCTCTAATAGTCACACCGTATGGAGTGCCGTTAATGTTGAATGATGTAACAACGTCCGTCAGTGGCGGTTTGACTCTAATCTGATAAGTAACGTCAAGGTACTCGTCTGACAACACAGTGATGGTCGTCGGGTTACCTACTCCGTCTAGGATTAGAGCCCGACTCCACAATGTACCAGCGCCACTGGTTGCAGAGCTGGCAATACCGACTTCTGCAAGATTACCTGCTGCCTGTCCTTCCGTAAATCGCCACGTCTTAGTCGCTGCGCCGTAATACGGAGGCGTCGCTTGTGCCGTATTACTAGAAGACTGTACGGAGGTAGTGCCTGCAACGTGTGCAACAAGATTAGTGTCACCTACAGATGGGGCCGTATTGCCGGTACCTACTCTACATGCAGCAAGCCATGTAGCATTTTCACCCAGGAAGTTCAAACCAGCGTCGGTAATAAGATTTGGGAATTCAGCCAGGAAGCGCTTCTTGCCTGTACGAGCATTAACGGCTTCCATTTTGAACCGACCCTCCATCCTTGAACAGACGAAGAATTCTTCTTTTGGTTCGAGAATTTTAGCTTTAGGTACCCAGATGTTCATGTAAGAGTTCCAGAGATAACAGATCCTGAAGAGTCTAAAGCCTCAGCAGGATAATTGGTGTAAGTAATAAGGGCTGCGTCCACTGTTCCAGAAATAATACTTCCGGAACTGTCTAAGGCTTCCGTGTACGAGTACGTCACAGTTTCAGCGCCAGAATCCAACGATCCACGAATGATTTCACCGTAGCTATCGATGGCTTCTGGTTCAGCGTCTGAATAAATTATCAGAGCTGCCCTGTGTGTGCCGCCTAGAATCGTCCCTGTAGAATCAAGAGCCTCTCTGATGGTAGGTACAAATGAATCCGAGGGGATGCCCCAAGAGTTTAGAGCATCAATGATCTCTATAGCGTAGGGCCTAGAAGTTAAAAAAAAACTGGGTTCTTCTGGAGGCACGCCAGGTCGCTTCATGAAGGAAGTGATTACCGGCGCGTACTTGTACCTTGTCGGACTCTGCGCTGTGTCGTACCCTGTAACCATGTAGGCGACGTAGGGGGTAGTGCCGAAGTCCTGGAAGGTCAAGCTAGTCGCTTTGGCAACCTGCGTCGTACCGAAGTCCGTCGTGCAGATGAACCGCAGAGCACTCACTTCCGAAGACAGAGTGTCCGTCGTCGTGAAGATATCATGTACTGCTACACCAAATAGCCACGGTGTAAACGCTCCAAACTTAACGTCGAAGCACAGAGCCTTGTACTCTTCTTCGTCGTCTTCGTTCGTCTCGTGGTACGTCCAGACGATCCGCTTGTTAACCTCGTCCCAATCTCCAGAAGCATCCTTACGATCCGCTTCATCGATAGCCTTGTAGAAGTTGTCGATCTTGTCTCGGGTAAGAGACTGTGCAACCAAGAAGCCGCTGTTGGAGTCCTGCACGAAGCAGAAGATACCAGAGCGACCCCAGTAGCAGGGAACCTCTTCACCTAGAACCACCGACCGAGCAGACTCGCAACCGACATCCGTCAGCTTACGGACTGAGTAGGAGTTTGCCGTGAAGTACCCGCTTGAGCCTGGGCCGATCTGCCACACACCGTTGCTGGCGAAAACAAGCAAGAAGTTCGAGTACGGAAGGAGTCGGAGCACACGCCCCATTTCTGGGATTCGTAGGACGCCGCCGTCCGTAGCAACGAGATCTGAGATGTTCTCATCCGTAGGATCAGCGACTTGGTAACACTTTCCGTACTGGCTGTCGACCTCGACAACTTGACTGAAAAACAGAGCGCTACCAAGGGCGGCATTAGGAACGCCAGCGTACCAAGCACGGCCTGCAAAGAAAGCAGCAGCAGTTGGTCGTTCACTGATTACCCTTCCATCAATGTTGAGGACAGTACCACCAGCGAAGCTGTACGCTACCGGGTAGTATGCCCACGGCCAAGTGTTTCTCCACCCGGCGTGGTCGTTGTTGATCTCGGTGTAGAACGTGATCGTGTAATCGTCTATAACTGACTCGACGATATGTGACGGGTCTTGGTTGTTAGCACCGCCACCGAAACCCCACCAACGGTTCTTGTCGCCAGTAAGCGAGCCGATCTTACCGAGCTTCTCGGTGTAGATATCAAACTGCTCACCAGGAGACAGGAAGTGTGGACTCTGGAACGTGATCTGAACAAGCGGCCGAGTAGTCGGTGTGCTTTCCGAAGGCAACGGCAAACCGTTCGGGCTCTTAGGCAACCAGCCGTTAGGTTCCGGGCTTATGCCCTCCGCATTGCCGCCGCCGCTGTAAACGACGTAGTTCTTGATCGTCTCCGTATCGACTTCTACGTTGACCGTCGTATCGAACGGGTTCTGGATGAAGTGGCCTTTAGGAGACGGAGCATCCTGGAACAGTTCAGCAACCAGCTTGTCTGGACTGAACACCTTGGTACCGTCGTCCGGGTTGAATCCTTCGATGACTTCCCTGCGGAAGCCGAGCCAAGGGATCATGTTCTTGGACGGGTAGTTACCAATGTCCTCTTGGAACATAAGGATGTCACCGTACACCCAGCCTTGGTTGACAAGGTTGTAAGCGTAGGTGTCCGTCAGAGTGCCAGGGCGGGTAACGTTGTCGATACCGTCCTCTAGCCCCTGGAAGTCTCGCTCCCGGATCTGGATCTGGGTCGGCTCAATCAGGTCGTCTTCTTCGTTGAAGATCAGCAGGGTAGGCTCGATGTACTTGCCCACCACAATAGCATGACCACGACCGAAGGCCATGTCAACGTAGTTCTGACCAATTTCATTATCCGTGCTGTGACCCGACACCGCAAAGTTCCGCAGGTCCACAGTGAACGCCCGAAGGCTACTGGTCGGGTTGGGTACGTCGTCAGCGAAGACCAAAGTATAGCCGATCTGCCAGACGTGGAAGTTCAGATCAGGACTAGTGTTGACCGACCTCCATTTGAAGGTACGCACGGCGAAGCCTTCCGAGACCGGGATAGCGATCTCAGAAGTTACACCCTCAGCCTCCAGCCCGCGACGCTTGCGTCGAGTGCCGTCCAGCATCAGTTCAAAGTTGACTTCGTCCGTCGTAAAGTCTTGAGGGAACACCAGCAATGGAGCGTCGGTGTTTAGGCCCTTCGAGAAGTTAAATGACGGACGTTCGGCTCTACTTTTGGCCATAGTTAGGCAGCGGCTTCAGTTGCGGTTTCGACAGCAGCTTTGGTCTTGCGGGTTGCTTTGGCTTTGGCTTCAGCTTTAGCTTCGGCCTTGGCCATCACTTCTGCCACGACATCCCAGGTTTCATTCACGAAGTTGGTAATGTCTTCTTGGGCAAACTTCTGACCTGTGTAGCGGCCTTGTAGCTTTTCCGGCAGGCCACCTGATCGACCATCGATGTACCGAACTTGCCAGAGGCCGTGGGTCGGAGCAGGGACAACACCAAGCTGGCGACCAGTCGAGGTGACGTTATACTTGAGACCTTCTTCCTTAGTCTTGCAAACCGGGACTTCAACGTTTTCCATAGTCAGGACCTTCATTATTTCGGCGACCTTGTCGCCACTTGTTGCGTTGTGATCGGATTCGGAGTCGGTTCTGATTTTGCTTTACTTCAGGGTTCATCTCCTGCTTGAAGTGCGCGACGCAACGGTTAAGTGCCGTCGACTCAAAGTAAGGGAACAGGTTGCCAGGCAGGTCGGGGATGTAGTCGTCGTCCAGTACGAAGGTGTCATTTAAGTAGCCATACACCTTGGTGTGGTTGGCGACAATCGTAGAGTCTACGGTGCTATCCCAGGCATCGAACCAAATGTGTTCGTCGTCAAACGAAGTCCAGCAAGTCGGGAAGTGGTCGTTCTCGATGGTCAGCTTTATATTGCGGTCCCCAGGAAAGCTAACGACAACACTATTAGTAGCCAGCGGATTTCGGTTATCGAGATACTGGATGAAGTCCTCTGGTTCTTTGTAGTGGACATCTTTGTACTCCTTGGAGACCGCCGTATCTTCGTCTTCCGGATAGGTCACGTCTGCGTACTTGAGCCACTTGATTAGGCTGACTCGTTCCGGGATCTTAACCCTGGTAGGGTAGGTTGAAGTAGATGCTTCCTCCAGAGTGAACAGCGTACCGTTAGACGGCAGGTTGTGTTCCTCTCGGATCTCTTCATATACTGCCCTAATGATGTCAACTACCTGTAACGACTCCATCGTGTCGCCGATGCTGTTGACTTCATCGCCATCGGTGGCGCTCAGAATGCTCTGAGTAATTGCAAGTAGTGTTCTCTTGGCCATATTAGCTCAGGTGGTAAGTGACGGTCTGATTGGGAACCGCGTCGGTGCCGCTAGCCGTGAAGGCTGCTCCCGCCAAGGAGGCTGGGAACGACAGCGTGCCGTCAGTACCCATCGTTGCCAGAACGATTGCTTGAGTACCATCTTCGGAGACAACCAGAAGGAATCTCTGAGCGGTCGTAGGCCGGACATCTACAGGAGCACCTGTGATCGTATGAACCGTAGAGTTTGAGGTGCCGGATAGAGTGGGGAACTCAAGAGTAACTACGTTGCCGTTCTTGGTCCACTTAACCGAACCGCTCACAACACCGTCAACACCAGTCAGCGTGCCGGTGAAAGATCCAGTGGTGCTCGTGAGAGTAACGGTAGCACTCAGAGTCGTGCCGGTAATCGACAGGCCGGAGCCAAGGCTGAGCCACGTAGAGATGCCGGCAGAATCGTCCCAGAATAGGATTCGATCCGCACCGGGGTCGGTAAGTGCTTCGATACCCAGCAAGCTGAGACCGAGGCTGGTACCTGTAATCGCCAGACCCGAACCCATAGTCAGGTGAGACAGATTGGTAGCACTGTCGTCCCAGAAGATGATGCGATCAGCGCCAGGATCTGCGAGAGCCGCAAGGCTGGTGACATATGCCGGGACTGACGTGATGCCGGACCAAGCTACTGAAGCTGCCGTCGAAGAGATTACCGTACCAGAGATAGAGAGACCCGTACCTAGCGACAGATGAGTCCAGGTTCCTGCGCTGTCATCCCAGAACAACAGTCGGTCTGCACCAGGATCGGCCAGGGCAGCGAACTGAGTGATGTTGGTTGGCTTGCCGGTAATACCTGTAGTCCAGTCTACCGTAGGGCTGATATCAATATCACCGCCAGCGATGATGTTGGCCACATCGATCCAACGTACCGCGTCGTTGTCCTGTACGGGTGCCGCCAGATTCGTGATCCGGTGACCTCCCATAGAGATGTCGACTTGCAGTTCGTTGGGACTCGTGCCGTCAAGGCTAACTGTATTCTCTATCGCGTCAACGATGGCATCGAAGTTCGCGTTGAGGTTTACAATCGAGTTGTAGCCTGAGACAATTTGCTGGAGAGATAATTTCATTATAAGGAATCCGGGAAAGTTACTGTAGGTGGAGGGAAGTTAGCGATGTATCGAGCTGTTCCCTTTGTTATCCGCACATCGTCTATATGCCCGACAAAATCATATGTGGCATTACGGGACGAGACCTGAGCACCTACAGCAAAAAATGTGGATTGTGTAGAAAGATTGGCAGCGAAGCTTACTGATATTTCCTGTACACCATCCACAAAGATCCTTACTGTACCTGAAGCGCGCGTTACCGCAATATGATGCCAAGTACCATTAGAGACATTCGATGTACCTGTTGCGACTAGAGCGGAACTCCAAAACTGGATTCGACCAGACCCGTTTATATACACCTGCCAACTAGGTTGACTTGGCGTATAGAAATCTAGTACTGCTCGATCTGTTGCTGATGTTCTGATCCAACACTCAGCACAGAAATCTCCAGTACCGAAAACAAAGGAAGAAGATCCGGTCGTAGCGATGTAGTCGCCGCTGCCGTCCAGAAGAAAGGACGACCCTCCAAACTTAGATTGAGCTGTATCAATCTGAGCGTTACCTGCTGCGTTCCAAGCAATACCTTTCGTATCTACGAAGGATGTAGATCCGTCTACGCCGTCGAAGTGGACCAACGATACGACACTCTCGAAGAACGGGTCGCCTCCCGGTGTTGCCGAAGAACGAAGTCTACTTGCTACGATGCCGTGGATCATGCTAGTTCGGTTACACCGATAAGGTCAGCTTCTGTGGCTGAGACAATCTTGACAGTGAAGGTACCTTGAGGCGGGATCACCAACGTCCCTTCTGCGGGAGCGTTGATCGTCATACCGTTCGTACCTGAAATGGTGAGGGTACCTGCACCGACATAGCGGCCGTGGTACTCCTTACCAGCTACAAACCCTGCTGCACCACTAAAGGTGTACGTAGCAGAGGCGTTAGAGAATCTAGTGTAATTACCCGCATTCGAGGTTGAAGCGGCTAAGGAAGCGCCGGACTCGGAGACAATCGGAGCAGCCGGAATCAGCCCAGCTTCCAGATCAGTAATTACTTGTGGTTTGTCAGTGACGTTATCCCAGGCAATTTCGACGACCTGAGCAACTTCCTGAAGATCAATCTTACGAGCAGCGTCCGAGTCTTCTACCGGAGGCGCTAGATTGGTAAGCCTGAAACCTCCCATGTCAAGATCCGCTTCCATGTCGTTCGGGGAAGTCCCGTTCCGACTGAGCGTATTCTCAATGGCAGCTTCAATCGCCCGATTGTTTGCAGCGATAGTCGGCCCAGAGTTGAACCAACTGAGAACGTCTTGTAGGGTTAGCTTCATAGTTAATGTACATTAAGTCCGTAAGCGGACCTTGAAGCCGCAGAGGGAGCCGAAGCTCCCCCTTTGGTTTCGACGTTAGTCGTTGGACTCAACAAGGCCGTGGGCCTCAAGCGCTGTCTGAATGGCTACGATGGCCGCACGCGCTTCCGCGTCCGTCGTCGCTCCGCCAGTCGGCGCAACGAGCGCCGCTTGACGTTGACCAATCAGAGGCTTGTGGTTCTTATCGGCTAGCTTAGAGTCTTCTTTTCTAAGTGTAGCCATATTAGTTCACCACACCGCCCTTGTTGCGGGGCTCGATGTACGTGATGTACAGCGTCGCCTTACCGGTCGTGAAAGCTGCGGTACCGTAACCGGCCACAACCACCACATCCGAGTTCGACGTTGCACCCACAGTCGTCACGCCCGAAGCCGCGTTGACCAAGGCACCATCACAGTTGAGGACCTCACCGACGGTATCCAGCGCGGCAGCCGCGACGGTTGCGTCGATGCCGTCAGCGTCGTCCGGCGTACCAATCGCATCGAACTTGAAAGTACCGATGGTCAGGGTCGGAGACGAGCCGGTCGAGAACGCTTCGGTAACCACCAGCTTGGCGCTCGTAATGTAAGCGCCGCGCTTGATGATTGCACCTTGCGGTGGAATCGACGCCGCAGTCAGAGAGGCCGCAGCCTCCAGAAGCGGAGCGTTGATCTCCATCACGAGGGTCTTAGCGTGGTCCTCGTTGCCGGTAACAGCCGGAACGGCGTTATCGACCGAGTGAGTACCGAAGCCGACGACGAGGCCGTCGGAGTTCGTCCAAGTAGATTGACGAGGCATAGTTGTATCTCCTTTAAATTAGGACACGATGTCCGTGTCAGTGAGAACAACCACCAGGTTTTCCGGTCGGTAGACCTTCAAACCGTAACGGGCAGTGGTGACATATTCGTCGCGCTGCTTGTCCTTGTTGTACTCGCCATCCACCTGCGGCAGCTGTCGCCACGCGCCCATGAACGGGTTCAAGTCGGAACCTGCACCTGCGAAGAAGATGTTAGCGACGCCAGCCGTAGTCGTGAGACCACCGATGGTTTCGTTCTGACCACGAGCCAGATAGTTGCTAACGTACACGTCGAAGCCGTAGATGTTCTTCACGAACCGGTGGCCTGAAGCCAGACCAGACGTGATGATACCTTCCCACTTCGGGTTGTTGCTGACGTTCGCAATGTTGGTCAGCGTGTTGAGGGTGTACTCAACGCTCGGATCAACGATAGCGATCAGGTTGGTATCCGGCATGTTTGCACGCTTGAGGCTGTACGCCACTCGCGCGAAGTCAACCGGAGACATCGACTCGCTAGCGCCCGAACCGATGAAGCGGTGGGCTGCACCGTTAATCGCGTTGGTCACGCCGCCAGTCTGACCGCCCGAAGCACCGGCAGCTGCCAGAGCCAGGATGTCGGTCTCGACCTTTTCGTCAATAGCACGAGCCTGATACGGCACGAACTTCGAAACAAGCTGCTCCATGTAGTAGCCGTCTTGCTTCGCCTTCTTCGTGATGTACGTACCCGAGCTGAGGTACTCGCTGATGGTGAACTGGAACTCACCAGTATCCAGCGCATCATAGAGAACGGACTGGTTCTCGACGTAATCGCGAACAGTCGCCTCACCGATGGAGGGGATGGTAAAGGTGTCGCCGTCCGGGAACTCAGTCAGCCAAGTAACCCAACGCTGAGCGTCGAGCGTGTCCTTGACGACTTCCTTCAGCTGAGACGACCACACTTCCGAACGCCGTAGGGCTTCGGTATTTGCAGTAGTATGAGACATGAGAAATTTCCTTTAAGGGAATTGTGAGATTACGAATCCCACGCATCTCCGAGGGCTTGCATGTCCTTGTGGAGCTGAACCTGGACCTTACGGTCGGTCACGAACTTCCAAGAACCCATCTCTTTCGAGAGGTTGTCGTAGTACGCTTTATTGCGCACCTGACCTGTGCTTGAAGGGTCGCCGTTCAGCAAGCCCACAGAACTGTGGTTTGCCATAGAGCGCGTGGATGTGTCGCGGGCGTTAACCCCGACAACGTTAACGAAAGCTTGCGGGCTCGTCTTGGCCAAGTTATCGAGAGCCTCTCGACTCATACCCAGCTCCTTAGCTTTAGCGTTCAAGACTTCATCAGTCTTCTCGCCGTAGAGCTTTCGGACAGGGGTATAAGCAGCTTCAAGGTTACGATTCTGGGCGTTGACGGTTTCCCGTGCTTCCAGCAATTTCACAACGTCATCATGCGACAATCCGGCCGGAGACTGGTTACTCGGCTCTTGTGGCTGACTGCCGGGCTTGGTTTCGCTCGGGTTCTTCGTCGTGTTTGTAAGTGTAGACATGAGGTTCTCCAAGTGAGTCTTGCGTTCGGCAGAGAGGTTTGCTTGCTTCAGTTCTTCGGCTAACGAGTTAACAGTGTTCGTCAGCGTAACAATGTAAGCGTCAGCTTCAACCTTGCCTACTGCAAGAGCTTCAAGATCTTTGAACTTCTTGTTTTCACCTACGAGGGTTTCGAGAGCCGTGGTTGGGTTCTCTGTGGACATTGATTGGGACCTTCTGGTTTAAGGGTGTAAGTTGGGAAACTTACGGTAGTAAACGTAAAAGAGATTTGAGTGCTCGGAGTTCTCCGTTCCTGTCAGCTCGCACGACAGACCACGAGGGGTTGTTGTAGTCGTCGGGCTTATCTACTGACAGATCGGACACCTTGCGTGCTATGATACCTTTAAGGCTATCTAGTACATATGTGCTGTTTCTCCAAGCTCGTTCGTATTCTTGTGCATCTTCTGGCGTCATCCCAGCAATCAGCTCAATCGGGATACCTCCCTTAGACTGGGCTTGGTGCTGTGACTGCTTCTTGCTCGTCCTCGACATCCGGTACGTCCCCTTGATCTAACGCAGGAGTCATGGCTTCTGCTTGTACTTGCTCTTGAGCCGTAGCTGCCATCTTCTGGGTTTCAGCTTGCTCAATCACGCCGATGTTGGGCTCAACCACTCGGTACTGACCCAGACCCAGGTTGTCCTCAATCAGCTTTGCAATTCGCAAGCCGGAGAAGTGGACAGAGACGCTCGGGCTCTGGAAGATCGGGGTCTGCGAGATAGCGGTCAAGTTCTGGATCAACTGGGCTTGAGCAGCGAAGTGTCTGGCACCCATCGGGACCAGCTTGCCCTTGGCTTGCAAGTCCGCCTTGGTAATCTCCAAGAACTTGATAACACCAATGTCAGTATCAACCGTCTGGACCGTCTCTGCGGCACTGATGTTCCGCCTAGCCAGTTCCAGCATAGAGTTCAACAAAGGTTCAACGAAGTTCTTTTCGAAGTACGAGATCTTGTTCTGGAACACACGGGCTGCTCCGTTCTCCAAGACTTGAACCTCGAACTTGGTCTTCTCACCAGGAGTGCGTTGGCCGACGGCTTGACGCGGAGCGCCTGCCATCTCTTCCATCTGATCCTCTAGCTCTCGGATCTGCATGTCCGCGTTGAGCGCGGTGGTGTCCGGCCGTAGCTGTTCTACGTCAGCGGACTCTTCCATGTAGATGCGTTCGTTCGGACCAATCTCGAAGTCTTCGACGTACCCTTTGATCTTCCACTGAGGGAACGCGATCAGGTCGAACACGTCGGCCTTGAGGTTCTCTAGGTGGTCGATCCGGTACTGCATACCAACGAGATTATCCAGAGGACCCATCGCCATAAGGTTGTCGGGTCGTAGACGCCAACCAGCGTGGCGCTTAGTAGAGCGACCAGTCCAAGTATTGATAGGCTCTTTACGAATAAGGTAAGCCCGATCAACAACCGTGATGATGTGGTTCTCGTAGAACGTTCCGTCGTTAAGGTCATACAGGTCTCCCTCGAACTCCAACACCTCGACCAGACCAGAGCTGTAGTACTGGTGCAAGTCGGAGAACCCGGCAGCAACCAGACCTTCAGCCTTCTTGATGTCGGACGACTGGTACCCGATAACTTGACGACGATTCTCTTCGATCTTGGCGATTGTGTCCGGAGACACTCTCGACCAGTTCGGGTCGATCTTCATCAACTTGTGGATGTCGCCGAGCGTCAGAAGGGCTCGGGTGATTTTGGGGGCTTGTTCGAAGCTAGTCGCAGTAACGTCAAAAACAACGTCGTAGGGACTAATACGAACAACACGAGGACCAATGTAGCCGTTAACAGGGGTACCGTCAGGACCGTTGAAAGTCTCTGTGGCATACTCCGCATCGCCGATCACGTTCCCGTAGTCGATGTAATCCAGAACAAAACGAGAGACTGTTTCCTCGAACGCACTGTCACGAAGCTTCTGCTTCATGTACGCCCGGATGGCTTCAGCTTTCTCTTTGTCCGTCGAGTTGGGATCTGCGGGTTTCCAGTCGAACCAGTCTTCAGTCGGGAACAACGCCGCCATGTAGTTAGCGTGAAGGTTGTCCCGGATCTGGCACAGCTTGGGCCGCGTGGTCTTGTTCTTCCACGGCAGCTTGGCGTTAGCCGTCGTCTGGGTGTCCGTAGCGAAAACATACTTGGAGACCTCAGCTGCGCTATCCTCCCACTTCCGGCGAGCGTTCTTCCACTCGTCGAACTTGTTCGTGATTGTCGCAGCGAGTCGATCTGGGTCAACCAGATTCTCACTGACGTTTAGAACTCTTCGTCCTGCCAAAGTGCGTTCTCCTAGGAACGTCGAACTATTAGAATATTCCGCCGAACCTATCTGAGTAGATTACGTTGTCGTTTTTACGTTGCCGGTGCCCCATACCTCGGGGCGGTACAGATACGTCGACAGCGGCAGCAAGGGCGTCTTTCAAGTCGTCGTGAGCTGGGTGAGCTTGGAGTAGCTCATCTTCAAGGGCTGAGATGTAACCGCCGCTAAAGTGCCAGATGGTCTGGTTCTCGTACCGAGGTTGCAAGATAGCCTTTATGCGTTCTTCTTTCGAGCCTTGCTGGCGGGAGGGTCGGAACTCATCGACTGATAGAGCAAGTCCATGAGGCTTGATATACTGGTCTTTAAGCTCTCGTACGATGACTTGTTGAGCTTGTGTAACTTCAGCTCTAAGCTTCCGAAAGTTCCACTTAACGTGCAAGTCACGGATTCTTTCGAAGTACTCACTAACCTTATCCGTTTTGAACCGATCAATGTCTAGTACGTAGATGTTGCCGTCTTCATCGAGTCCAATAACAACGATGGCAGTGTAGTCAGCCTTGTTGCTAAGACTAAACGCAAAGTCGATTGAGGCGAAGACGTTAACCTTCTTTCCTCGGACGTACGTAAGTCCGTACTCGACCTTGACGCTTTTGCGCTCGTAGTACTGGAACCGATCTCGCTGGATGCCGGACTCGGCTCCAACGTTGGGGTTGTTGTAGTACTGGGCATAGAACTGGGTCTTGTCTAGGTACCCGGCGAAGATGTTGGCCAACACTTCACGGTTAAATCCAAACCACTGACCGTCGTACCGTTGTACTCGTGGCCACAGGTACTCACCTGTAAAATCGCCACGATCTTCGACTTGTCGTTCAAACACCTCGAACATGGGGACGACCCCGTCAGGATCTCCATCTGCGTTAAACAGCTGGACAACCGCATCGAGCAAGGACGCATAGAGATCTGAGGGATGGTAACGAGTACCGACGATCCAAATCGGAGCGCCTGGGTTTGCGATTGAGTTAAGAAGAGAGTATTGAGTCTTAACCTTTTCTCGGCCCTCTTCCGTGTAAGCGTTGTCAGGGACGACGACGTCATCAAGTACCACAATGTCGCAGTGCCAGCCCACAACGTTCGACGTAAGGCCGACAGCAAATACCGTAGGGTCACGAACCTGTTCCTCTTTACGCTTCGGGTGGTCGACCGCAATAGCCGCTATCTGCCACCGCTCTCGCTTACCTTCGTCCGGGTGCACCATCTCCGGCCAGTAGCGCCGATAGACGGGAGAGGTAAGAATGCTTTTGATCAAGCCAAGCTGCTGCTCGGCAAGGCCCGCAGTCGCAGACAGGTACATTACCGTTACGGCTGGGTTCTTGGTAATCTCCCACGCCACACGATAAGCTATGAACGTACTCTTCTGATGTCCACGAGGGAGTAGTACGAGCTGGTTCTTCAACGCAGCCGGTCGATACCACCACTGGATAAGCTCCTTGTGGATGTCCCCCAGCAAGCGCCGGGGGGCAATCAGTTGGACGAACGTAAGGAAGTCGCGCTCTGCGGCTATCCTGATTTCGTCAAATTTTGAGACCGATTCTCTTTGCGTCATCCGCTAAGGTTTCTTCAGAGGGAGAGTTGTCAGGCTTGTCTTTGTTCGGCCTGCCGACTCTTTTCTTAGTCGGAGTGTCTTGTAGGTAGTTCTGGTAAACGTAGTCTTCGGTAGCTAACGCTTTGATCGCTTGGAGGTTGTCCTCCGATAGCCGGATCAAGTTGTCAATGGCTTGGGCTCGGAGCTTGGCTCGGAGTTCCCACCGCCACTTCTCAACGAACGGGCTAAACCACTCCAGTCCACAAAGCGTCCGCCAGTGTCTAGGATCTTTGAACAGTCCGACCGCAAAACGGTATTCCGTTGGATCGTTCGACTCCAGATAGACCCGCTTAAGACTAATGAGATCGTCTTTGTCGTCCTCGAACTTCAACGAGAACAGTGGAGGTGCGTCCAGGTTGGGGTTGAGCTTCCACATCTCTTTGAACAACGAGCGAGTACGGAACCGTCCCATCTTGTCCTTTAGGACTGAGTAGTCGATCCCGTAGTCCGCAAGAGTAAGTCCAGAGCGGCGCTGCTTAGGGGCAGTGGCCCGAGCCGCCCTGAACTCTTCGTCTGTCGAGTCGTGCTTAGACCGGTTACAGTCAAGGCACAGCATCTGGAGGTTGTCTAGGTCGTGGGCCCCGCCTTTGCTGAGGGGGAGCTTGTGGTCAATTTCTTTGACCGGACTGGCGCAGTACGGACACGCCAACGATCTGTTGGAGACCACCCACTCTGTGAGACTCTCGTTCGTGATCGTGGACTTGGCCCACGCTTCCGGGTACCGTTCCTTTATCCGCTGATTGTGACCCTTGGCTTGGGAGTATTCCGGTCTTGAGCGGTCGTACAGCCTTTGCTTCTCTGCACTCACGTTGCTCACCGGTTTACACACCCATGTAGAAGTTGCCAGCCGCGTCTTGTGTAGTCGGAGATGCGTCTCCGCTCCAAGCTACGTCGATGTTGTCGATCCACAGATCTTGATCTTGCGGAGCGTTGTTGTTGAAGAAGTCCAAGAACATCAAGTGCATAGCAACCCAAGTGTTACTACCAGCCGTGTTTACGTTCAACAGTTCACCTCTAAGCTCACCGTCGACCCAAGCTCGGAGAGCGCCGTTAGTGTCGTTCCGGAGATTGATGTAGAACTCAAACGTTACCCACCTGTTGTTCCAGCCCCCAGTCGGGGTGAACGTGCGAGTGTCTGGGGTGTCGCCTTCTTTCTCTGTACGAAGACCTGTGGGCGCTGGACCTGCTCCCCACAACTGGTAGGTGCTGGACGCTGCCGGTACTTCACCGGACTCGTAGGTACGCCACCTGAAGAACTTCATACCGCCAGCCCCTGTGGCGATTGTCCACGAGCTGGGGATGTAACACCTGAACCGACACCAGAACTCTTGGTTGTTGTCGATCACTCCAGGGGAAACGCTACGAGGTGAGCGGAACACAATGTTGCCGCCCATGAACGCTGCATCCGCATCAATGTGGCACAGCATGGAGTTTGTACCAGAGTAAGCCCTGGCGTTGCTGACAGTAGTCTCAACGAACGTCTCGTCGATACCGTCCAACGCGTTCACAGGAGTCCCACCGTTCGTACCGAACTCAAAGGTAGCGGAACGCCACGGTGTGAAAGGTTCTCCCCCACCCCCGTCTGCTGACACCAGAGTGACCCGTATAGCTCCGTCAGAGGCCCCAGAGGTCGTGAGACGGTAAGCCCCGTCTGCCGTGTACCTACCCGTGCCTGGGCCGTCCAGAACGCCTCGGTAGGCTCCGTCGGCTGCGTACACACCTGGACCCGGATCAGTCGTGTTGATCCTAAAAGCCCCAGAACGAGAGTAGACACCGACTCCTAGATCGTAGTCCGTCGTGTCTTGTGCTGTGTTGGTAGCGACGTTAAAAGAACCGTCAGCTGCGTAGAGTCCAGCCATTAAAACAGATCCTTAAAGAACTTAACGAGTCTGCGCCACAGCCGGATCAGGAAGCTACCGCCAGACTCGTCGGGGGGTTTGGGAGGCGGAGATCCAGTACAATGGCTAGAGGGTCGCTCCAGACCGAGCTTTGGCCGTTCCTCGCTACTGTACGGAGCGCTACGTTGTAAGTGCGGATCTCGCCCGGCTCGGCCTCTACCTGAGCGAGTTCCTCGATGTCGAAGGAGTACTGGTTTGACGGGGCGAACTGGACGGGGAGAGCAACAGCACCTTGTCCGTTAACCTGGAGTTCGTATCCAGCGTAATCGGCTTCACCGAAAGGGGTACCGTTCGTGTAGGTCGTGGGACCGACCCAGCTGAGGAGTTTCATGTTGTTAAATACCTTGCGGTCGTTGTTACTGGCGGACCTATAAAGCTAGGCCCAGGCTTGGCAAGCACCCAGGGAATCGAACCCCGCACAGTCGCGTTTGGAGCGCAACTCGCCACCTTGGGACATGGGCACCTAGTATGGTGGTTGGTCTAGGACTTGAACCTAGAGAGCCTCAAGGGCCACTGGTTTACAGCCAGCTCCGCTGCCAGTTACGGGTTACCCAACCAAAACTTGGAGTTCCGTATAGAACTTCTTCGCCATCCTATCGTTCGTTCGTATAAACCTTAACTCACTCACTGCTCGAAGTTCTTAAGAACTAATTAACCAAAGAACATACTCGTACAACGTAGTCTAGTCGACTACTTTCCCTGTACTCGTATAAAGTTATACTCTTAGACAACTGAAACTCGAAAAAGTTCAATCTTTTTTCTCGTTTCGTTGAAAATCAAGATTTTACCCGCTGAGATAATTTCTTGGAGAAATTGTCGAGGTCGGGTGCATCAACACGTAGGCACCCCGTGCCCCCGTATACCGGGCAGTAGCCCGGACTACCACTCGGAAGAAACTTCTTCCTCGTCGTTGATGCGTCTGTTTGTCGTACAAACTGACGAACGGACACGAATACAGGCACACTGTATGAGTGGCCTATCGTCACAACGTGTGACTCTAGCCCCCTGTACATCCTAACAGTATGATTTAATGTACATTAACTATGTACGTCCCTGTCTCTTGTGCTCGCCTTCCGTGGCTCACCTATAGATGTCTGATCAATCCAGCGTCTATTGACTGCGCTGTTACTACCTGGACAACGGTTATTGTATTACTAATGGTGTTATTATGTTAAAGCTTGACATTAGCTTCGGACTGTGCTACGCGCGCAATCCTTTAATATAGGCGCTCGTCCTTAATGTACATTAAGACCCCGAACTTTCTTTGCGATACCTGTTGACATACGGTCTAGGATCATTAATATGGGCACCGTTGGATTTTGGAACGCGCCTCCGGCTCTTCTCCTTGATCCAAGCTAGACCTAGCGCCTAGCACGTTCTTTAACAATCCGGTCGGACTGACTCTTGCCTTTCCCTATGGGCGTACACTGCCTTGGAGGGTTAGAGCATGATTACAATCAACGGTGTCAATTTGAGACGCGATGACGTTGTCACCACTGTCACCATTAATGGGGCGTGGGTTAACGCGCGTTACGATCAGATAGTGGAAGGGACCGGTGTCACGCACCGATCAATCCGCAATCCTCATACCGGGCCGTGGTATGACGCGAAGCACGCCAAGCTAATGAGGTGTGTAACTGCGCTAGAGAATGCGTTAAGTGAATTGATCGCAGAAACTGAAAGCGACAAAACGGGTTAATGTACATTAAGCGCCCATAGTGAAGGGTTAGACAGTCCGACTACCACTAGATAGGAGATTGAATCATGGCTACTTCTCAAACGACGACGAAAGGCACCGGTCGCAATCGCGGAGCACGTAAGGGCTCGGACACGCCTCCAGTTGTGAGCATAGGCGCTGGCATGACTGGTAAAGAACAGAAGCCTGCAATAAAGCTGACCGCTCAGAACTTGGCAAAGGACGCAGGCGAAGCGGTAAAGATAAGCCGGGAAACGTTGGATGCAGCGGCCAAGGTTATCGGAGGCTTTCATAAGGCCAACGATGAACTCCGGACGCTTCAGCAGGACGTGAAAGCCAAGCAAGGTGGCTTGTCTGAGATTTGTTTCCAGCTGTGTAAGCTGGGTGCAAAGGAGGCACCGAATCCGGAACTCCGACACGCGGCTGCAATCAAGGTGTTTAACGCGGCTGAAGCTTGGGAGCGCCAGCGCTACCAGAAAGCACATAGGCTGGCTGAACTGCCGGCTGCTAAGCTGGCTCTCGGTCCAAGCTGGCAGACTTACAAATCTCAGTTGCTTCGGTGTATGTCCAAGGGTTTGAACCCGGAAGACTTCGAAAACGGCACAATCTACCGTGAAGCTGGCAGCAACACAGGCAATCAAGCACGCAAGCCACGTCAAACGGCTGGTGCGGTGGCGGGTGCTCAGACTGCTACCGGTGTGCTTGAAGAGGCTAGCGTATCGATGCGGTCTGAACTGTCAGCTGCAGTCACTGACCTAGTGAAGCACGTATCAGCGCTGACCGAAGAGCAGCAACTTGATTTTGCCACGCGCATACATCGGATCAGCATCGCAGCGGCCAAGCTTGTCAAAGCTGAACCCGCAACGGCTGACGATGCACCCACGGAAATGATGGCTTAACCCAACTCGCAACCCCCGCGAGTCTTTCGCCCCGATCTGGCTTCGGCTGGGTCGGGGTTTTCTTTTGCCCACGATTCTCGTGGTCTCAGAAACTCGGCGGGCGAGGGGGCGAGGACGTGCGTAGGGAATGTTTGACATAAGGGAAATGAGGGGTAGAATGGGTCGCAGAATCAATCAACTAGCCGGTAGACGGACACTTAATGTACATTAACCGTCGGGAGTGACGAGATGCGTAAGATCTGGGAGCAGATGACCAAGGCCGACACTTGGCAGACGCGACACGCTCAATGGGCACAGAAGCAAGAGCGCAAGCGGATAGCCAACAGACTGGCAACCAAAGACGCGCGATACGTTCTTAATCGTATGCGCAAAGGGTTGACGGTGCCGAGTGTCACAGAACGGGCGCAACGTCGCTTGGAGGCTAACGAGCGCAAGCGTCAAGAGCGTGACGGGTTTCAGACTTTGCGTGAGGCGGGGTTGATCTAACGTGGAGGATGACGACGTGCCAAAGACGATGTGTATCGATCTGATCGAGGACAACGGGTTTGTGTACACAATCGAGTCTTCCCCCGAAGATGTGGATTCGTGGCTGGACATCATCGAAGCAACAAGGCTTTCGTGTGGTGTCACGGTACGTCGGCGGGACATGTGAACGACACGTACACCGTCGTAATGGACGGGGAAGCGCAAACAGTGATTTGCTCCATGCACTTGATGCGCTTGAACTTTACAGCTTGGAGCACATCGGATTTGTGGTCAGCCGTGGAGGTGTGGCATGAAGGCCAAAAGATTATGGATAGCACTAGGCGCGGCTTTGTACCTAGTAATGGTTGCGGCTAGCTGGCGTTGGGTTTTCTCTCCCACAGAAACTCACAACGCGGCGGGTGGATACATCGACGCGTGTGGGGATTTACCTGGGTTGTACGGGGACGATTGCTGATAGGTGAGATTTGACATAGGCCACCAGGGGTGTATAATGGTCTGGAAAATCAAGGCTTTGAGGTACTTAATGTACATTAAGTGGTTCGACCTGATTGGGATGTCGCGTAAGATAGCGTTGCGTTGGTGCTTCAGTAGCTACCGCATCCCGTTCGGGTTAGAGTCGTACGTGTTCAAGTACGCACTCAAAGCCAAGATGCGACAGTTGCGTTAGAGTGCAACGGGTTACCCACCGTCAAGGGTAACGCCGATGTGCTTTAGAGTGGCTTGCCCGTTGGGTATCAGCACGGGCTGCTTTAATGTACATTAAGAGGCACACCGCAAGGTGTGGGTAGCCCGGCTACTGAAAGCGGATGCTACGTGCGAACGACACACTCCCCCATCCAGGGAGCCTTTGACCGGTGTCTCAGTGCGTAGACGCAGATAGTAGGTAGTCAGGGCTATGCGTCCGGTACAAGAATCAATCGTAACTCTGAAGGGTGCGGAGTGCAGAACATGGGCGAGTTAATTGTGATGGTCCTCATAGCGTTGTTGTTGCTGTTAGATCTGTATCTGACTGGGGATCTCGATTAGATAAAGTTCTGCAATCTCCGGCGATCCAGGATAGATCGTCGTGATATGGTGCCGAATTACTGCTCTGACTTTGTGAACGCTTAGATGCGCCTGTCGGAGCTTACGCGAACGTGGCAGTTTGCTTTATTATATGTACAGGGTTTGTATCATGCATAAGTCTCAGCCGTCCGCCGCTACGGATAGCGGCAATCATCGTTGCACACGTAAGTCCGCAGCTTGCGAACAAGGTGTGTGCATTTGCCGGCCGTTGCCTCAGCACAACGCACCGATGTCTCCGTCCGAGTTCCTGTTCCTTGCGGTCAAGCTTGCTAAAGAGCGCAACTTGCGTACGATTCCCCTCCCGCTTGACCTTGCAGAATCCGTTCTGGATCTGCTCAACAATCCACCTCAAGAATCGATCCCTCCAGTACACGCTATCTTGCCGCACATAGCGTCCCCCCCTCTGGAAATCACCTCTGTTTCGTTCGAAGAAGAACAACGTCGTACTCGCCCTATGCGCCCTTCCGCTGTCTACGATGTTGCCTTGAAAGATGCTGGCCGAGGCTGGCATCGCGGCATGTGATCCGTCTCTAGTCCCCTAATCAATTAGTCTATTGAAGCAGGCCGACAAGCCTGAAGGCGGGTTACTGTGCCTACGATTCGTGATGAAATGCGCTCGACTTTGGTCGGCGCTCTCGTGCTGATCTTCTTTGTGCTGATGATTTCCGATCTGTTCTACGACTGGTACCCAGGAGTATCGTCGGCTAAGAACGTCGAAGTGTGCGTCGAACTCGTCGACCCGGCTGTCACCGAATCCCTGTACCACAACGAAGACAGCTACCCTGTCGTCACAAGGATGTAACCCGTGAAACCTTTGAAAACCTATTTCAAGGCGTCAGTGTGTCTTTGGGATGGACACAAAGAGACGCTCGGTACCGCGTATTCTCCCGTGTACGGCCGCAGGATAGCGTGCATCTGCTGTGCTCGATGCTATAAGTTCCTCTACGCCCTTTAATGTACATTAACTAGCGCCCCAGAAACTCGGCGCACAACCCAGGAGTAACCTAAATATGTCCGAAAATGTCGCCCTTTTAGGGGCAGATCCAGAGCTGTTCGTTACGGGCCTGCAAAAAGATGCGAGGGGTCGTCCTCTCAAGTGGGACACGCTGCCCGCGTTCGGTTTGTTCGGTGGTAACAAGAATAAGCCGATGCAGATGGAGGGGATGGGTGAAGGTTTCGCGTACCTTGAGGACAACGCAGCGTTGGAGTTCAACATCCCTCCACAGTCCACGGCTGACGGTTTCGTGGAAACAATCAAGACGGCGAAGCGGTGGTTGCAGCGGAACAAGCTCGACCCCCAAGAGCTGACCATGTCCGACAGCAACGTTCTGGTCTTGGCCCCGAAGTATCAGGCCGATCCTCGCGGCAAAGAGGTGGGGTGTTTGGCTGATTTCGACGCGTACGGTAACGGGGATGCCCCCAAAGAGCGGGAACCGTTCGACGCCAACGTGTTAGGCAACAAGAGGTACGCCGGAGGACACTTCCACATCGCGTACAACCACACCGTGATTCCGCCGTTCGTGGCGGCTCGGTTCTTGGACTTGTACTTGACGCTGCCGTGGCTGGAGTACGACCGACAAGCGGATCGTCGCAAAGTTTACGGGCAAGCGGGTTTGTATCGCCCGAAGCCTTACGGTCTGGAATACCGCTCCATGTCCAACTGGTGGTTGTGGCACGACACCTCGGGGTATTTGTACCGTTTGGCGGACGCGGCTCTGACTTTCGCTCGTCGATCTTACGAGCAAGACTACCTCCGTTCTTTGAGTGACGCGTTCACGGGTATTTCGTGGCCCGCCGTTCAAGCTGCGATTGCGAACGAGGACATCTATTCGGCCAGGGCGATCATCGAGCAAGCTGATCGTGCGTACGGTTTGGGTGTCCGTACCCGTCAACGCTTGCCCCGCTGATTTAATGTACATTAAGCGAGGGCTTAGGAGTCCGTGATGAGAGACGTGGAATCTTTTGCTGACTTCGGTCAGTACTACTTAGGGCATTTCGTGTTGTCCGCTAAGGACGACAGTGAGATGTTCTATGTGAACGGGTGGTCAGGGCACACCAAGCAACGTATCCACATGACGTCGTACAAAAACGGAGAACTCGTCGACGACGCGACGACGTACACCGAGGCCCAAGTGTGGGGGCTGGTCAAGTTTGGGTTACCTGATATCGGTATGACGGTGATAGGGGACGAGTTGCTGTACTTGTACTACAAGACAACGCGTAACGGAGGTAGAGGGTTTGATCCGGGTCGGATCGTCCAGTGTACCCACAACGGATTTGAGTTGAAGAGGTACGGATTAGCTCGCATCGCCCCCAAAGACATCATGTTCCCGAAGAACGCGTGGGCAGCTTTGCGTCCCAAGTACGTCAATTTGCGAGACGCTTGGGAGGACTACAGTACAGGCCCGGTGTGTTTGGCGTACCCGTTGAGTCGTATGTTCGGGGTGTACATGTCGTCAAACCCCCACGCTACGCTGTGCTACAGGATGCACGAGATAGGGGACGTGTTGGGTCCTAACTCTGTACGGCTGCACAAGCGGCACGCAGAGTACGTGGACGCTGTGCGTCGTGTCTTTGGTAAGGACTTGGAGATCAGTGTAAATGAGGCTTAGTGAAGCTCTGGGGATACCTGTCGATCCCTATCGATACGAGCCAAACGACAGGTTGATCCTGCCCAAGTGTAGGCTTGGGTTGGAGTTCGAGTTCGAAGGTGTAACTACGGAAAAGGTGGATCGTCACGTAGGGTTGCCCCTGAGTGTCAAGGAACCGTGGTCTGCGTATTGGCGGGTGACAGCCGACGGCTCCCTTCACGACAACGGCGCAGAGTTTCGGTTTGAGCGACCTCTGTGGGGTGCGGATGCGGTGTCAGCCGTAGAATCACTGTGTACTTGGGCGAAGGCTCGACAGTTCAAGACCTCCATACGTACGGGGTTACACGTCCACGTAGACGTGCGAGATCTTAGTCGGGATGAACTGTCACGCTTGAACGTGCTGTACGCTTTGTTCGAGCGGGCTGTGTATCGCGTGGCGGGTAACAACAGGGACACGAACGTGTTCTGTTTGCCTTGGTACAAGGCCGACAACATGGCTAACCACGTTCGCAAGATCAACAGCGCCGTCGACCTTAAGAGTGCGTCCAGCGAGTTGCGTGACGAGAAGTACGGTGGGTTGAATCTGGATACCCTCGTCCGTTTTGGCAGCGTGGAGTTCCGTCACGCTTTAGCCACCACGGATGTGGACTGGGTCTTGAAGTGGATCAACGTGTGTCTAGCGTTCAAACGGGCAGCACAGAAACTCGACACCTCACCACTCGCCTTAATTCACAACTTGTCAGCAGTAGGGGTTCCGCAGTTCGCCCGTACTGTGTTTGAGGACGTGTTCGGCACAATCGATTACCCAGAGCTGGAGACCGAGGTGTGGGCGTACGGCGTGGACACAGCGCTTCTGGTATATCCGCAGCAACAAGAGATCATAGACATCGCGAATTTGTCGTGGAACAAAGCGCCTGTGCCCGTGGTCGTTAACCCGAAGTTCCAAGCGTACGTGGACAAGAAGAAGCTCGCTGTCGCACCTGCCGTAGTGTGGCCAGATCTGGAGTTTAACCAAATCGTAGAAGACGACGATGACGATCTTGTGGAGGTCGACGACCCGGACAACGCTTAGATCCCTCCGAGATTCAATGTACATTAACTTCTGGTAAGGAAAACAACACGATGTGTGGAATTGTAGGTTTTATCAACGCTGAGCCGCTGGCGAACAAGTACGGTGACACTTTGCGCTACGCTTTCGAGCAACTGCTGTACGCTGACGTGCAGAGAGGGGCCGACGGTACAGGTGTGCTGGCCGTTAACGGTATCGATTTGGTGCCGACCGTACACAAGAGTGCGCAGTGGTCTCCTGACTACCTGTGGTCACACAGTTACTTGAACATGATCAAGCCGAAGCTGGATTACGCCAAGGCTGTGATCGGCCACAACAGGGCGAGTACCAAAGCGGGTGTGAGCAACGCCAACGCTCACCCGTTCAACCACAAGCACATTACGTTGGTCCACAACGGTGTGATTCCGGACTACAACTCGATCTTGCCGAAGAACATCCACGTCAACGTGGACTCAGCGGCAGCAGCGTACATGATCGCCGAACACGGTGAGACTGAAGGTCTGAGCCAGACACCATTTAAAGGTGTGTTGGTGTGGTGGAACGACGAAGACAAGACTCTCAACGTGGCTCGCAACGAGCACCGCGAGTTGTGGTGTGTACCTATCCGAGGTCGGAACACGTTGTTCTACGCATCTGAGTGGAGGATGTTGGACTGGGTGCTGGAACGATCAGGTCTGGAGCCGGAGAGCAAGTACAAGCTGTTCACGCCGTGGCAGCACTTCAAGTTCGACACGACCAAGCCAAAGGAGTGGACCCGCTCCCCTTTCGTGAATGCCTCCAGCCAGAAGACGAGGGACTCTCGTGGCACCGCAGGTATGGAGGCAGATCAGCAGGGTACAAAGTCGTCAACGGCGAATACCGATACGTCGAAGGCGGGGGAGGGTACAGCGGCGAATAACGTCGTGGGGTTTCCCAAAAGACCCGATCAAGTCACCGAAGCCGAGGTTGATCGAGTCGTTCGCATGTTTGGAAACCTCAGCGCCAAAGACCGCCGGAAGTACAACATACCTGACAGCCGTCCCAAGATCCGCAAGCTGTGTGCCCGGATCAACAACGCAGGCTTGGAGTCGTACTTCGGTCAACGGTTCGTCGTCTACCCGGATGCGTTCATCCCGTACAAGAACCAAAAAGGTAACGGTGTTATCGTTGGTGTTCGGCGCGGTACGGACGTTCGTGTCGAGATTCCTAACTGTCAACCGTCGGTCTTCGACGAGCTGAAGAAAGACAAGTGGAAGTTTGCGACTGTCGTCAACGCCAAGAAGAGTAAGACCGGTAAGTGGCACTTGATTGCGGGGTTTGTCCCTCTCGACACGTACAAGGACAAGACGGTCGAGGAACAGGTAGAAGAGGAAAACGACAAGGAAGAGATCATGTTGCCGGGACCTAACGGTAACTTGATCCCTTTGTCCACGTTCCAAGCTATGACTGCGAACGGGTGCGGTAACTGTGACGGGTTTGTTAACCCGAATCACGCCAAAGATATGATCTGGTTCGCCGGGTCACCGATCTGCCACATGTGTTCGTGTGACCCGCAGGTTGCTCAGAGCCTCGGGTATCAAGCCAAGGCTGCGATCCACTAACCCGTTAACGATGATTGTCGTCTAAGCAAGGTAGGATACTTGGCCGTCTTGTGCCGGAGATGCGGGTTCGAATCCCGTCAATCGTCATCTTTTTGGAGTGATTTGCTATGACTGTTGAAACTAACAAGTGGTTGGTGTTCGTGTATGGTACGTTGAAGCGAGAGTACGGAGGTCGAGCCCACATCGACTATCTCGCCAACAAGAGACAGGTAGGTACGTGTTGCGTGCCGGGTGTGATGCTTCACCTCGGGGCGTACCCCGGTCTGGTCGACGACGACGTGTGCTTCACGACTGGAGAAGTGTACGAGGTGGACGCTGTGGACATCGCGTCGATGGACAGGTACGAAAGTGTCCCGCACTTGTACACCCGCAAGCTGGTTTCCACCCCGTGGGGTAACGCTTGGGCGTACTTCAAGACTGGGTGCCCGATCCCGGTGCCTAACAGTCTGACGTGCGTGGATCGAGGTATCTGGCTGGGTAGCGAGAAAGGCAAGGTACGGTATGACGCCGTGCGTGATTTCTACGCCAACAAGCGATACAACGAGCCGAACTACCGGGCGTTACCGGTACAGCCGATAGTGCCGAACGCTGTGGTGCCCGCCCACGTCCAGCACGGTGTGTGGAACGACCAGCTGAAAGCGTTCGTGTACCCGGACGGTACGATGCACAAACCACCAGGGACAGAGGCCAAGGGTACGGACGTACTCAAAACAGAGGTCCCAGCCTCCAAGCCGGAGTGGGTGCCGATCCGGGCCAACATGACGGAGATGATGTGAGACCTGGTTCGAATCCGCTGCCGTGGTATCCGAAACCACAGCCGCCTCCGAACCCACCTAAGGTTTAATGTAAATTAAACCAAAGCCTCAGAAACTCGGAGCACAACGTGAAGCCTAAGAAGCCTTGGCTTGAAGAGGTGGCAGAGCAGAACGAACGGGACGGGGTAGCTATGGAACGACTGGCTGCCGCCCTCCCCAAGATCAGCGCGACAGACCTGAACATGTTGATTGCCGCGTTGGTTGCTTGCCACAAAGGTCGGTCGATTTCGCAGAATCAAACGCTGTCCGCACTCATTGAGTTGCGCGGACTTAGGAGTTCAGAATGACCACTGAAAACTTGATTATCTACACATACAACAAGGGTCTAGCGACCCCGGAGGCGTTACGTGAAGATCTCGATTGTCGAAGGATTGGGTCGTCTGCCGCTAATGCAGCTCGTGCAATCCCTGCAAACGCTCTCGTCGTCAATTGGGGATACGGTCGAGTGCCAGATTGGGCCGCCGGAAGACGGGTCCGTTATCTTAATCACCCCACCAACGTCGCCCGAAAGATGTCGAAGATCTACCAACTCCACCAGTTCCGAGAAGCTGGAGTCCCCACCTTTGACGTTACGACTTCAGCTAACGACGTACGGCGATGGCTCAACGATGGCCACCGTGTTCTCTGCCGACAAGATGAAGGAGCACGCGGTACTGGAATTACCGTCGTTGAGAGCCTCGGGAGGGATGGCAAGGTCCCGGTCGCAGACTTTTACACTCGATGGTTCGACAAAACCCACGAGTTCCGGTTCCACGTCTTTGCCCCTTTGCGAGTGCATCGCGAGGTGGGGCAAGGTGAAGCACAGCGAGGACTGCCACCTGGCATCATCGACATAGTACAGAAGAAGCGGTTGTACGCGGCCAAACCGTTCAACCAGTTGACCTTAACCGAACAAACCGTGAGGAACCACGCCAATGGCTGGATCGAAGCCCACAAAGACCTCCATCTTCCTGGTGATTCTCGCGAGCGTCTTGCTGCTGCTTGTGTCGATGCCGTTCGCTGTCTTGGTCTTGATTTTGGAGGCGTGGATATCGTTGCACGATTTAACGGTCGGACGCTTGTTGAGATGGCAGTGTGCGAAGTTAACACGGCTCCGGGCCTTGGTGCTGTCGAAAGAGACGCCTACGTCACCGCCATCAAAGGTGTCTACGACGAGATGCACGCCTGACGAGTGGTTGCGGTGCAACTGCGACGTGAACGAGTGCAAGTGGGCAAATCTGCGCTGAGTAGAGGACAGCAAGATGGCTACGATCAAGCTAGAAGTCGGCGACTATCTTTACACCGTACAGTTCAACGTGGTTGATTTGTACATGGCCACCCCGTTAGGGTGCCACGCTGGCGCGATAGGTGCAGTGTGTTCACACATAGCGTACAAGGACGGGTTCACACCTTCAGCCCTCATGCCTAGGTGGGCGCAGTTCGGTGAGAAGGTGGACGGTGTGCTAGGCGAAGCGGACGTGCACCGCAAAGTGATGGACTGGATGGTTGAGCACGCGGCGAAAGCGTTCGGTGGGTGGACGAAGAACCCGGAAAGTGGAGGTACCTACACCAAGAAAGGACACTGGCTCGTGTCCGCCCCTTGGGGGCCAACTCTGATAGATCGTAGCCCTTTCAACTTGGGTACACCTGAGATGATGGACTTGATCGCTCAGTTCTGTGACGCCGAACCTGAGAAGTACGGTAAGTACGTCATGTCCGAGGGGTCAGATTGTGGGGCTCACGAGAACAACAAAGGGAGACCGTGTACACGGACGTTGATCTGGAACCCGCCGTATATCGGGTTTTGGAAAGGAGAGAAGTTGACGACAAGGGCTTCTGGTGTGTACAGACCGGTGCCGTTGCCGAAGCCTGTACCGCCTCCGCAACCTGTTGTTGAACAAGCTCCGACCAAGAAGACGAAGAAGCTACCACCTAGGCCGAAGAGGAAAGAGTACGTGTGGACCAAGGCGACACCCAAGAAGCGAGGACCACAACCTAGAAAGAGGTACGCCAGAGCGGCTTGACGGTTTCTTGAACCTTTCGAGGTTTCAGTTGTCCAAGAGAGAATCTTATTAAATCTATACGAGTACAGGAGTACGAGTACTTTTGTGAACGTAGTATAGGATATACGGAGTGAAGTATGCCTATCTTAGCAAGAACAGACATGTCGTGCGGTACCCAGCTATTGTGGTCGCTGTACACCGTCAGTGAGGACTGGTTGAGGATGTCCCTCAAGAGTACGTACAAGTCCTGGCGTACCAGGAACGGGGACGGTGTGTCGGATGGTAGGATCTACAAAGGTGAGACCATCATCTTTTCCGACGCAGTCGCGAACGGAAACGGTGTTAATCTGGAGAAGCTGATCAAGAAGTACGACCTTGGACGGGTCGTCAAGCTCAGCACACAGAACCCTAACACTAACAACCGTATCACTACATACTTGTGGTGCTACAACGGTAAACAGATTCCTGAGAAGAAGAAGGTAACGACGAAATGAGTAGAATCCAGTATTCGGGATTCGGACGAATCCCTTTGTCTGACGAATCTTTGGACCTCGACGACGATCTTGTTGAAGAGGAAGGATCACCCGGTAAGGAAGAACAGTACGATGAACTCGACTTCAACGCCTCTACGACCGATCCATACGCACTTGAACCAGACTTCGATGTCTTTGACGACGACGAGTGGGCCGACGACCCTCTCAGCTCCGGAGGGTGGGATGAAGGGGATGACGCCTGAAGATCACGCGACGTTCGAAAAGCTCCGGGAACGGGCGTTCCTGGGAGGGGCGAACACGGTGTGTTACGGCACCGAGTACTACTCGACGGACTACGTAACGGATGAAGTCCGGTTCTTCGTGAAGTTGGAGCGTGCCGGCTGGGACCGTACTTGGTACGGCAAAGTGCTTCACGAGGTGTTTACGTCGGTTGAGATCTACTTGGACGAGAGGGGTTGGTAAATGGAGATTTGTCTCAACCATCTGAAAACGTTGTACGACGAAGACTCGTTCATCGTCGAGTGTCCAGAAGACAACATCGGCAAGGCGACGGTGTACCACGTTGATAAATTCGGAGAACGAACCCCGGTGTTGTACATCTTCGATGCTGGCGGTTATTTGAAGACGGAGGTGTTTAAGTGAACATGCGAGAGTGGCGTCAGTTGACGCACCATTTGGACGACGACGTGGAGTTGGAGTTCGCCTCCGAGGGAGAGGTGGTGTACATCGGGCACGTCATGCCGGTTCCGGAGTGGAGTACGGTGTACTTGGGTATCGACGAACAAGATGTCGTGGAGACCCTCCAGCAGTGGAACACTGAGGACGAAGACTCTGGGGCTGGGGACGACGATGAGTGGCCGGAGGATCGGGACGCGTTCATGGAAGCGCTGTCCAAGGCTGAGGACACAGATACCGTTCGAGACTGTACCGGCGAGGTGTGTTCAGTTCCACCGCCTCCGGCTAAGCCGATGGACGAAGCCACGGAGACGATGTAAACGCTAGGTTTAATGTACATTAACACGCTGGGAGATTTAGATGGATAAGCCGAAGTTCAAGATTGGTGACAAGGTGGTCTATCAGTACGGGGACCAAACCCCTCGCAAGGTGGTGAAAATTGAAACCACGGTGACCCACAGCTATCTTGTCGAAGGACCGAACGGAGAACGAATCTGGACAGGGACTGTCGCGTTACGTCGAAGCCGTCGGAAGGCGAAGTAGTGTGTCCGGCTACGAGGAACTCAGGCTCCTCTTGGGCGCTTGCGGCGAGTTCGAGACTCGCAAAGAGATCTGCCCTTTCTGCCACGGAGGAAGATCAGGAGAAGTTTCTCTCAGCGTCACGAGGTTTCCATCCAACTCTGGGGCGTACCAGTGCAAGCGGGCTTCGTGTGGAAAGGAAGGGTGGATCGGAGAAAGATACGGAACCCACTACAAGCCGGTAGTACAGCAGAAAGAGTGGGAACCACGGATCTACGACGGAACTATTGAGGAACTACCTGATGACATCGCAAACGAGTACGCCAACAAGTACGGTTGGAGTCCCGAGGAAGTTAGAAGCTCCGGCGTGGGATGGAGTCCTGAGTATCGACGGACCGTATGGGAAATCCGTTCTCCGACTGGTGTTAGAAGGGGAATCGAACTCCGCTCACTTGACGCTAAAGCTTGGGCAAAGACTCTACACTTTAGACATTCGGCCGACACCTGGGTCGGTTACACGGGACTTCACCGACACGGAGGCGTTCAAAGATCCGCAAATTCGGAAGGAGTATCTGGACAGCCTTTAGTAGCAGTCGAGGATCTGGTGTCTGCGTACCGGGTAGGGCAGGTGTACCCGTGCGCCTCAATCATGGGTTCACACTTGACGTTCGAGACGTTGACGGACTTGATGAAAGTTAGCGAGAGGATCGTCTTATGTCTGGATAGAGATGCTACGGAAAAAGCCGAGAAGTTTGCGAAGCGTTTCAGTTTCCTTTGCCCGAGCTTTGTTCACATACCACTACAAAGAGATTTGAAGTATGAATCCCCTGATGGAATCCGAGAAATCCTCAGCCAAGCCTTCTAAGCCTCCGAAGGCCCGCAAGAGCCGATCCAAGAAGGTGTTCGTGACGAAGACGTTGTGGCAAGATTGGAACTATGGAGAAATCAAAGACGTAGAGTACAACGGCGAGAAGTTCCAAGCTGTCAAGTCGAACAACGCCGGATATATGTACACCGGGCCCAAACTTGTCGCGGCTGCGTACCACATGTTTACCGGGTACACCCTCCAGCTAACGATGGGCGGAGACCAGTTGGTAGGCGCGGGTTCTTGTGCTTACGCCCGAGTGTTCCCTGACGCATTCTCGAAGCGTCAAACACAGTGGACGTGGTGGTTGAACAACATCCACTTAACCAAAGCGACCATCGCGTTTGTAACCAGACTGGACGCAGGGTACCCCGGCAAAGGGTGGGAGGAACGACTAGAAAAGCTGCACCAGACGCTGAAGAACCGAGGGTTCAAGGAGTCCGTCGTAACACCGTCTGTACACGAGGGGAACTACCCAGTGTGGTTGTACACGCACCCAGGCGACAAAATCTGGAACGAGAAGAACAATAAAAAGAACAAGGCGGTAAAGACAGATGTTGACGTACTGGGAAATTCAGATGCAAGCAACCCTCAACTTGGAGTTGTTGGGGATATCTTGGTCGGTCAACCAGCGAATCCCGTTGTTCAAGATGCGCCAGCGCTTGTTGAAATTGATGGGGCAGAAGCCGAACAACGAGTTGCTGGTTTCGGATACGCTCTTTCTGCTTGACGAGCTAGTCAAGATGAGAGCGATGGGTTACGAGACCCGTCACAAAGAGGGTAAGTACTACTGATGAACGAAGAGTGTAATCCAGGCTTGAATGTAATCTGCACGACCTGCTGGGGGCTCGTTCAGTGTAACTGCGGTTGCACTCTTCAACCCAACTGCAAGTGTCCCCCTGAAGTGCAACAGAGATTCTGTGAAGCCGAGTACCTGAAAGAATGGCTGGAGAAGATAAAATGACGAACTTCGGTGAAGCACATGCGTCGTTGGAGTTTGTGGCCAACCTTCCTAAAGAGGAGTACGTCGCACACACTAAGGAAGCGGTTCCGAATGTGTACATGTTCAAGAGTCACGGGCAGCTGTACATACGCAGTGAGCACGGGGTTATGTCGATTGATCCATACAACCTGAGAAAACAAAAATGAACTATAAGTATCTGCATGTGTCTAAACGTCTGATTGAAGTCCCCGTGATTAACCCGGACGGAAGCTTAACTAACATTAAACGGGTGGTACCAGAAACTCGCGGTCGCACGTACACCAATCCGGACAAGCGGGAGAGCCGAGAGGACGAACGTCGCGAGAACTTCAAGACTATGGGTTGGACTAAACGCCAGACCGATCAGTGGCGTAGGGCGGACAAGCGATGAGCTGGAACAACGTAATACCGTGGGAGGTCTTGGAGTGCGAGAGTAAGTGCAAAAAGGTGTACGCAGGAGCCTACTACCAAGATGAAGTAGAACACGTAGCGGACTGCCCGATTGGAAAAGAAATAAAAGAAGAACATGAACGAACGAAAAATCGTCAGCGCAATGCTGAAAGATCGGAAAGCGTGGGAGGCTCTGAAGGATCGACTTGACCCTAACGAGATTAGTCCGGAGGGGAATACCCTCCTTCGGATAGCGAACGAGTTTTACGAAGCGGACCCGGAGGCCAAGCAATGCGATCTGGACATAGTCAAGAACCGGCTGGAGAGGCAGATCCAGTCGAACAAGCTCGTAGACGTTTTGAAGACGATCTTGGACTCATTGCCCGACGTCTCTACCGTGAATCTGACACAGGAAGTGCTCGCTTTGAAGCGGCATGCTGTCGGGTTGAAACTTTCTTCTCAGCTCGCGGCTGGGAAGAGTGGTCCAGAGGTCGAAGAACTGATATCCTCCTGGCAGTCTATGGTAGGAGTCGGTGATGCGCTTTCTTCCGAAGAAGCGAGTTGCATTACGGGGGTACCGGTTGAGAGCTTGTTTGCAACAGCGTTCAACAAGGATAATCTGGTCAAAGTCTACCCGAAGTCCCTTAACGAGCGGTTGGACGGTGGAGTGCTCCCCGGCACACACATTCTCGTTTTTGCGAACACGGAGATGGGCAAGACACTTGTCGCGATCAACATGGTTGCGGGCTTTCTACACCAGAAGCTGCCTGTCCTCTATGTCGGGAACGAAGATCCTGCCGAAAACATTCTCCTACGTCTCGGTACCAGATTAAGCGGACTGAACAAATATGAGATACGCGACAACCCTAAGAAAGCTCAGGAGCTTATTGATTCACGTTCTGCTGGGTTATTTACAATTGCTCCGTTGGCTCCAGGGACGTTTGGTGAAATCTCGGGATTGGTCCGTAAATACAATCCTAAAGTTGTTGTCCTAGATCAGTTGAGGAACTTAGATGTCAAGTCAGAAAATAGAACCCAGGCACTGGAACGCGCAGCCACCGAGGCCCGTAACCTCGCGAAGCGATTTGGATTGGTTGTGGTCTCGATTACGCAAGCAGGAGACTCAGCCTCCGGCAAAGCCCAACTCGGTACGGGCGATGTCGATTCGTCGAACGTCGGGATTCCGGGACAAATGGATGTGATGATTGGTGTCGGTGCTACGGAAGAGATGCTTAGGCAGAACGTCAGGATGCTCTCGTTTCCCAAGAACAAGGTCTCCGGTAACCATCAACCGATTACGGTTACAGTGGACCCTCAACTCAGCAAGGTCGTAGATCAATGAAGCTTTACGATGTGGAGGTACGGCTGTACGGTCGACTTATCGACGAGTTCGTTGAGCCGTCCTTTGTAGATGACGAGATCTCCATGCTAGATCGCATCAGGAAAGATGTTGGAGATAGGTTGGAGATCAAGGTCAAAGAGAGGGTAAAGGAGGGAGAATGATGAACGAGGAAGAGGAGGAGACTGAATGTCCGGACAGCCCGGACGGAGCCCACTGTAACCACTGGTACGACGGGGATCAGTGTTGCTATTGTCAGTTACCTAGAGACGAGGAGTACGAGAAGTGAAAGTCCTAGTGTGCGGTGGTCGAGAGTTCGGCAAAGTGAACAACCAAAACGCCGACGGCGGTGCTTTGTCTTTGGAGGAACTGGAGGTCAAGCGGGCGGAGAGACGGTACGTCAACGACGAGCTGACTCGTATCAGCAACGAGAGAGGTCCGATCACGCAGATCATCGAGGGAGGGGCAAGCGGTGCAGACACATGTGCGTTCTGGTTCGCCAAGATGCACGGAATCAAGAGCCGGACGTTCAACGCCAAGTGGGACGAACACGGCCGCAAGGCAGGACACCTGCGGAACCAGCAGATGCTGGACGAAGGTAAGCCTGATCTAGTTGTCGCGTTCCCAGGAGGACTGGGTACGTACAGCATGATCCAGAAAGCCAAGAAAGCAGGGGTTGAGGTTGTGGAGTTAAAATTCAATGCGTAGGAAATTCAGTGTTGAGGATCGGCTGTGGTTTACCTCGGACACCCACTTTGGGCACCCTGGTATCTTGTTCATGCGTCCGTTCGACACCATCGAACAGATGGACGAAAAACTTATTTGGGAGTGGAACGATGTTATCGGACCCAGGGATCACGTATTTCATCTTGGGGATTTTAGCTTTCATAAGGCTGTGGGAACTTTAGAGATCCTCAGCAGTCTAAACGGAATCAAGTATTTGATCCGAGGGAACCATGATCGAAACAATCTTAACGGTGCTTGTCTAGCTATGTTCGACGGTGGCGTGGAGCATTATCATGAGATCACAGTCGGATCTCAACTGGTCACGCTCTGCCATTTCCCGTTTAAAAGCTGGAATGGTTGGAATCTGCATGGGCATAGCCACGGCTCCCTTGCTCCAACAGGTAAGCAACTAGACGTAGGTGTCGACGTACACGGGTTCCACCCGCTGTCTTTCGAAGAGGTAGCGCTGGATATGAAAAACAAGAAGTTCGTAAAAACGGACCATCACGGTGAAAAAAGAGAACAAGAACGAGACGCTTACGTGGCCCGAGCTGCCGGCCTTTATACGGAACGCTAACCCGGAGGTATATCTCGATGACGCCTACGTTGTATTTGACTTTGAGACTACCAACCTCGATACCGGAAGCGCTCTTACACAAGGCAACCGAATCGTCCTCACTACGTGGAAAGTGGGAGCCTCCCACCCAATGCGCCGGAGGTTTCCAGGTGTTCAATTTGACAGTGGACCCGGTATCTCTGACCGCTTTAGCGCAGCTCTCCGAAGTGCTACGACGATTGTCGCACACAATTCCAAGTTTGAGCTACAGTGGCTTCAGCGAGCAGGAATCGACATCGGCAAAGTCGTCGTCTACGACACCATGCTTGGAGAGTATGTTAGACTTGGGAATCGAAGAGGCCGAAAAGACCTTGACACCGTCGCCAAGCGGTACAACGTCCCGACGAAAGTCTCCCTCGTCAAGCTCCTCATCGAAAGTGGGGTTTGCCCTAGCAAAATACCGGAAAGGTGGTTAATTGAATATGGTTGCCAAGATACAGAAATCACAGAACGAGTCTTCCTCGCACAACGTAGAGAGTTGTATGGACTTGGGCTTCTGCCCCATGTGTACACAAGGTGCCTACTCACTCCAGTCCTTGCCGACATCGAAAGGCACGGGATGCAGCTCGACGCCGGACGAGTCACCACAGCGTTCGACCGGGCATTTGAACTTCATCGACACGCAAAAGAACAACTGGATGCTGTCGTCCCTCGAATCAATTGGGACAGTCCGAAGCAGGTTGCAGAGCTTCTGTACGGTACTCTTAAATTTGAAGAGGCCACTAAGTGGGACGGAAGTCCAGACCGTACTGACGCAGGCGGCAGGCGAACTGACGGAGATACAATTGCAGGTCTCACGGCTACAACAGAAGATCAACGACGCTTTAAGAGCCTCTATGCACAGTTAAGCGAAGCGAGTGCGGAGCTTCTTTATCTGGAGAAGATGAAGAAGTGTGTGGACGAAGATGGAGGTATCTTGTATGCGGCGTACAACCAAGCTGTTACCCAGAACACTCGTCTTTCTAGTTCTGGACGGAAATATAAGCTCCAGTTTCAGAACTTCCCACGTAAGTTCAAGCGGCTATTTCGTGCAAGGTTCCCGGATTGGTTTATTTCGGAGGGAGATGGGATGGGAATGGAATTCCGAATCGCTGCGCATCTTGGTAGAGATACTGTGGCCCTACAGGACATAAGGAGCAAGAAGGATGTCCACAAAGCCACGGCCGCTGTCTTTAACAATAAGGCAGAGGAAGCAGTTACAAAGGATGAACGGCAAGACGCCAAGCCCGAAACGTTCCGGCCTCTCTACGGTTCGAAAGGCCAAACGGACACGCAGAAAGCGTACGCCAAGTACTTTCAGGAGCGCTATAAAGCTATTTATGACACGCAGACTGCTTGGACTTATAGCGTTCTTAAGGACAAGAAGCTGACGACGGAGTGGGGGTTTGTGTTCCACTGGCCCGACTGCAAGATGGGTAAGACGGGGTACATCTCCAACACGACGAACATCTTTAACTATCCGGTATCCAGCTTTGCAACGGGAGAGGTGATTCCAATTGGACTCATTTACACTTGGCACTATCTTAGGGCTATGGGCCTTAACAGTTTCCTGGTCAATACTATCCACGATAGTGTTGTCGGGGAGGTACCAGAGTATGAACTGGATACGTTCACGGCCGTGGTTAACAAGGCTCTCACTGTGGACACCTTTGATTATCTCAAACGGGTTTATAGCGTGCGTCTTGTTGTTCCTCTGGGCGTCGAAATGAAGTCACACCGCTTTTGGGCGGAATCAGAGAAAGGAGTTACGGTAGAATCAGAGTATCAAGTAGATCCTGACGAATACTTTAAGAAGGCAGCGTGAACTATTCCAGAGACCGGCTGTCTAATAATTACTACGACGCGTTAATAGAAACGCGCTTTTTGGAGAACAACAATAAAATGGCAGACGTGATTCGCGGTACAATCCAACAGGTCCCAGCCCCTAGGGAGTTCGTCGGTAACGGCGGTAAGGTGACCTTGTATTACTCAATCAAGGTGAACGATGTTTACTACAGCGCTGGGTCTAAGAAGCCCCCGGAACCGGGCACTCTCGTCGAGTTCGAAGCAGAACAGAAAGGCAAGTACTGGAACGTCACTAAGGCTGGTGTACGCGTCATCCCTGGGGGTAGTCCTACTGGCAGTGTTGGCAGCGCTGCTGTTACTGCTAGCAGCGGTAAAGCTACTGGCGGGCTGACTAAGGACGGGTACTGGAACGCTAAGGAACAGCGTGATCTGGAGTGGCAGAAGCACCAGAAGGAAGTCGTCCAGCCCAAGATCGAACTGCAAGCGGCGCGCAACGCAGCTATCGAGTTCGTGAAGTTGTTGATTACACCGGTAGGCGTCGACAAGGACGGCGCAGCAGTTACAGCTTTGAAGTTGGGTGCACAGAACAAGCGAGAAGCTATTCTGTTCGAAGCTGTCCAGAAGTACACCCAAGAGTTTGTCAATTCTAATAAGTCTATCAGCGAGAACAAGAACAATAATGAGCAAGACTCTTCCCCCGACCAAGCCGAACGCAACGAACAAGCAACAGACTCTAGCGACGAAACGTGGGTTGTCTAACGTCTACGAGAACGAGTCCTACAAGGTTGTCGTAGGTTTACCGCCTGCTACTTCGGAGATGCCAAATCCTATTGACGCGTACTTGATCGTCAACAAAGAAACTGGCGTTACCGAGTCGTGGCACGGCATCCTTCCTTACGCTAAGGACTACGCTGACCAGTTGGCGAACCTGTTGAACCCTAAGTCTGAGAAGACTGAGAAGACGGCTCAACAGAAGTTCTCCTTTAACTGATGTTAGTTTGCTAACTCAGAATTACTGATCGACCAGAGTTAATTTACATTAAAGAAAGGCGGGGACTGAAACCCGCCGATCTGGAGGTAGTATGATAGATGCTGCTGAAGTAATCGAGCATCACAAAGAGAAGATGGACATTATTCCAGGGCCAGATGGCTTCTACGTGTTCTGGCCTGAGCGAATCCTAGGTGCGATGGGAGCGCCTCATCTGCGAGTAATCGCCGACGAACTGGATCGACTTAACGCACCTTGGGAGAAGCAGATCAATGAGTACTTCGACAGTAGCGGTGATTGATGGCGATGCGTGGGTGTACCGATGCGGTGGTGCCGCTGAACACACCTTCTACATGGTTGAAACAGGTAATCCCGGAAACAACCATCAATTCTCAAATTACGACAACTACCGGGATGCTATGAAGTTTGCCAAGGAACGGAAGGAGGAAGAACCGGTGGTTTGGTCTCGTAAGGAGATCGAGCCTCTTGAGAACTGTTTGCAGATGGTTAAGACAAGCTTGGAGAACACCCTTAATGTCCTCGGAACAAAAGAGTACCGACTTTACCTCGGAGGTCGACGAAACTTTCGAGACGATCTATTCGCTGATTACAAAGCTAATCGAGACGCGGCCCCCAAACCTAAGTATTACAGAGATATCCGCGATTATCTGGTTCGCGAATGGGACGCACGGATTTGTGACGGGATTGAGGCCGATGACGCGGTGGCAATCGACGCGACTAGCCTTGGGCCTGATCGCTCGATCATTGTGGCCGTGGACAAAGATCTCGACCAAGTTCCTGGACGGCACTACAACTGGGTCGACGGAAAAGAGTATCGTGTTAGTACCCGTGAAGGTTTAACGTTCTTCTATGAACAAATGCTATCCGGAGACACTACTGACAACATTCCAGGGATTGACGGAATCGGACCAGTCAAGGCTCGTAAGGCTTTGGCGGCTTGTACCACTCCCCAAGAGTGTGCCCGAACTGTTAGAGCAGCTTACGAGGGCAAAGATTGGGGAATGTCTGTTGATGAAGCTCTTGATCGCAACGCAGCCTTGCTTTGGATTCAACGAAAGAAAGACGACAAACATCCGTTCTGGAAACACTTTGGGGAGTTAAATGCCGTACATCGCGCCTGAACGACGAGAGTTTTTGGAGAACGCCACCGACGAAGAGATTGCGCAAGTAGAGCTTTCTACGGGGGATCTGAACTACGCCATCACGTCGCTGATGGATGAGTGGATCGGCCAGAAAGGTTTGAACTACGACGCAATCAACTCCGCTATCGGAGTGTTGGAGTGCGCCAAGCTGGAACTGTACCGCAGAGTCGCAGTACCGTATGAGAACAACAAGAAAGACCAACACGGAGATGTGTACTCATGCAATCTGAATACCTAACTGAGACGTTCCACAAGCTGACAGTATATCTGGCTGGACCTATGTCCGGCTATCCGCAGTTCAACTACCCGGCCTTTCACAAGGCAGCTAAGGAGTTGCGGGACGCCGGTTATACGGTGGTTAGCCCGGCAGAACAGGACCCACCAGACATGCAGAAAGAAGCTATGCAATCTGTGGATGGTTTGGTAGACGGCAAGATGCCGATAGATAATCCTGGTACTACGATCACTGGTGAGACGTGGGGCGATTGCATGGCCCGCGATGTGAAGTTGATCTTCCATCAGTGTGACGGTGTCGTCGTTCTACCTGGGTGGGAGAAGTCTCGTGGCGCACGACTCGAAGTGTTTCTTGCGAATCTCTGCGGTCGATCCGTTAACGTCTACCGAGGTGACGGACGCGTGGAACCGATGGGTGAAGGAGAATACCTACGAGGTATCTCTGGGGCTTCGGCAGTCCTTACGGGAGGTTCGGATTATGGGAGAAACTGATAAGCTTGAGCACCCTGGGAAAACGCTTTACGGCAGTAAGTCGAGTAACCCGAAGGACGCTATCGGGGCTACGAAGGCTATGACGGGCTTAGTTCCAGATATCCCGGACGAATATCTAGCGTTCCTAGAAGGGGCTCTGAAGTATGGTCGGTTCAACTGGCGAGCGGCGGGAGTTCGCACCTCAATCTACCACGACGCTATTGAACGGCACCTGAAGAAGTGGTGGAACGGCGAGAACGCAGACAAGAAGACCAAGGTCAAGCATTTGCTCAGTATCATCGCTTGCGCCAAGATCCTGTTGGACGCTGAACGCTGTGGTAAGTTGACTGACGACCGGCCTCCTAGTGTCGACCTTGAACCTGGGTTCGATGAGTCCGACAAGATTGCAGCGCATCTGCGCGAGGTGTTCAAGGACTACAACCCGAAGCAGTGGACGATCCACGACGAGATTGACGAAACACGAGTACTGTTGGAACGACAAAATGGCTAACGAAAAAAATCTAACCCCGGCAGAGGTGCTCCGACTCCAAGACTTTGTGTTGGATGTGTTACGGATCATTGACCTCGACGATACGGGAGTGACTGACGACTTGATTGAATCAGCGGACGTAGCAGCAGAGATCTTAGAGATCAAGGTCGGTAAACTACCGGAGGAAGACGAAGATGACCTCCTACCAATCTGAAGAACTGGAGAACATACGACGACAGGCTAGAAAGATCAAACGTAGCATGGAGCGATACTTCGGCGATGAGGCTAAGTGGGCGTCGACGTTGACTAGTGGGGTGTTGGATTCCTCTATACTCATTCTGGATATGGTAGAGCGCATAAAAAATGACAACAAGAAAGCTCAAGATTCTACTGCTGGACATTGAGACAGCACCTCATCAGGTGTACGTGTGGGGGATGTGGGACCAGAACGTTCAGCTTGACCGGTTGATCGAACCGGGCCGTACGCTGTGTTGGGCCGGTAAGTGGTACGAGGACGACGACTCGTTGCACTGCTGGACTGAGAAGGCTAAGAACGGCGGGCACAGGCGGATGGTCAAGGAAGCCCACAAGATGATGTCGCAAGCGGACATTATCGTAACGTACAACGGCCTCAAGTTCGATATCCCGACGTTGAACAACGAGTTCATCAAGTACGGTCTGGACCCGATTAAGCCCAACAAGCACATCGACTTGTTGCGGACTGCGAAGGCTCAGTTCCGGTTGGTGTCGAACAAGCTCAGCTACGTGGCTGAGTACTTGAAGCTAGGCAAGAAGGTCCAGCACAAAGGGTTCGGCTTGTGGGCAGGCTGTCTGGCAGGAGATCCGGATGACTGGGACAAGATGGCAGAGTACAACCTTGGAGACGTTATTCTCCTTGAAGAAGTTTACACCCGTCTGCGGCCGTGGGTTAAGAACCACCCCGACGTTAGTGTTGACAACGTTGTTGAACACTGCGCAGCGTGCGGAGGTGAACATGTCCAACGACGAGGGGAACGACGAACCAAGCACTTGGCCATCACTAGACTGCACTGCCAAGAGTGCGGAAGCTGGACTGATGGTAGCAAGCGTAAGATCCCAACTGTTAAAGCTCCGGCACGAAAGGCTCGTTAATGGCGAAGCAGTGGAAGTATCGGGGCAAGGTCCTGACGATGGGCCGGAGTGGGTTCGAGGGTACAATTGATCAACAGCTCAAAGAGAGCGGAGTAAAACACAGTTATGAGTCAGTCACAATCCCGTGGGTCAGAACGGTTGCACGAGGTACCTGCCTCAAGTGCGGAGATAGTGAAGTGGGACAGCGGAGAAACTACACTCCGGATTTCGAAGTTGAGACAACCAGTGGTAATCGATTCATCATCGAAGCCAAAGGATACCTCGACTCCGAAGACAGATCAAAGCTTCGAGCAGTCCGAACCCAGCATCCCGAAATCGATCTCCGGCTTGTCTTCCAACGAGACAACGTAATCAAAGGCACAAAAGCAAAAACCCGATACTCGGAGTGGGCGTCCAAGTTCGGGTTTAAGTGGGCAGTCGGTAAGGTGCCCGATGAGTGGCTCCAGTGACGTGGAGCTTACTCTTTGTGCTAGTCTTTGCTTTAACTTACATTAAACATAGGTTCTAAGCCTGAAACAGCCGAATCGCCCGTGACGGCGTAAGGTCTGACAACTGAACCCGGAGTATCTCGATGCCGTACTTGAAAGCTTGTCGGCGACACGCCTTCAGGATGGTTTCCGAGAACTCCGGCTTAAGGATATCATCCCAATTATGAGCAACCACGAGATCCCCGATTGTTGCGAAGCAACTATCCACGAGCGCAGTATCAACGTGTTCAACTTCAAGGACAGCCTTCCGGATGTCGCGTATCTGAGCTGTGACGATTGCGGACAACGTTATAGACTTACCATCGCGGGTGGTAAGACCTTGGGCACCCAGGTTAGTCGTACGGGGTACTACGTTATCATAGATGTAGTGGTCAACGTTGAACGGGAGGATGAAATGGAATCCGGGCTCAAGACTTTTGTGGTAGCGTCCGAGCCGCAGAACTACGCCGCGCTCAAATTCGTTGCACACGGTGAAGAACCGGAACAGATCCACGAACTGAAGGAAGAGGTCAATTAACTTGTCAAACATGAAGGAACCTCACTCAAGTATCGGACTGGCTACGTCTCCACCACCGGATACCGTAGGTAGCGAGAAGGACGGAGACGAACGTAATCTGATACCACGACGGCATCCGACTAATGGCTTCGAAACCTTTCTCGACGTAGATTGCGCCGCCTGGGACAAAGCTCAAGATAGCGGGGATACTGACAAGAAGTAACACGTACTCGTCTTTCCAAGAACTGGCGGCTTGCTTAGCCATCTCCAGTTCCCACTGCATATCAGCGTGTAGGCCCTGCTCGATTAGGCTAATCTGCCTTTCGGTCAGGGCCTTTTTTATGGCTCGCTCTTGCTGGCGGTCCTCGGCTTTGATCTCCATACGGCGGATAAAGTAATCCCCGATCTTGTCGGGGATACCTGTCAACAAACCTAACCACTTCATACGATGCACTCCTTAGCTAAGGAACAAGGCCCGTTCGGCACCACGTCGTGCGACCAGTCCTCCGAGTACTCTTCCTCTTGACTTGTTCCACTTGGGGAACTCATCCGCAGCACCAGCGTAGTCCCCGCGATTGAGCTTGCGAAGCAGAGTAGAATCACCAAGACCTTCTGCGATATTGTCGTCATCGATGTCCAACCCTACGTTAAACGAAAAGGAGACCAAGGCGTCAAACTGTCCTTGGGTTAACGGCACATGAACCAGATTTTCTACCTCACGCTCGAAGTTCCATACGTCATCGAGAAGGAATTTGTCCGCAAGCTCTTGGGTGATCTGCATTCCAGGATAGACTCCCTTAGTGTGACCGTACCCTATGGTCCAAACTCCGGCTGGACACAGATAAGCCTTGAGCTTACATCCCTCGAACTTCTTGATAAGGTCGAGGCCGTTCTTGCTGATATACATAATGCCTTACCCCTTGAACCAACTAACAGCGGTGGCGATCAAACCGCCGAATAAGGCGTACACCCCAGCCATAGCCCACGCTGCCCCTTTTCCTTTGTTCAACACAGTGGTTAGTTCTGTGATGGCGGCAGTGTTGGCCTCTACTACCTTGACCAGAAACTCGACCTGTATTTCACGACGTGCCGCGTCGATCTCTAGTTCTCGAACCCGTGTTTCCATGTCGCTCATTCTGGTTTCTCTGAGTATTGACTGTCTTGGTCTTTGTGGAGTTGTTCAGCAAACGCAGTGGCTTCCTCTGGTGTCTTGAAGATACCGAAGTGTTTCCCTGTCTTCCTGTACAACGCTATTGCTTCATCGTTGGAGAGAACCTTGCCGTCGTCACTGACGGTAGGAATCAGTACCTCCCCTTTCTCTGTGCCAATCGAGATCGTACGTACTGTACTGATCGTCCCGTCCTTGTTCTTAACCACAGGTCTGTCGTTCAGGTTGATGTTACCTTTCTCGATAGGGTCAGCCAGCGCTCCTGCTGTAGCAGTAGCAGCAGTAGCAGTCGTCGCCGCTTTGACTGTACCAAGCAAATCCCGGCCTAGCTCTTTACGTACAACAGGATCTTCTTCTAGTTGATAGCGAGCCCACATATTCGTGATCTCGTTGCGCTTGTCGTACCCTAGTGTCTTTCCTTTCAACGCATCCCGCATAGCTTTGTCTACTGGGTCTGCTTCTACAGGTTTGGGTTTAGCACCAGGAAGACCTTTGGAAGTATCTAGCTCAAACAGAGGTTGCATGGGACTGTTCGCGTTCTCGTATCCACCAGACATCATTCGTTTGCGTGGGTGCTCGATGACTGGATATCCTAGCTGCTTGAAGCGAAGCCAAACATCAACAGAGCCTTGCGACATAGCGGTGTCGGATTGTACTTTGGCACCCACCTTGGCTGCGTCGTCGAACAAGGCTTTGTAGAGCCCCGCACCTACGCCGGTACCTTTCTGGCTGGTCTTAGACAGAACGATTCGTCGAGTACCGTCAGCCCGCTCCCTCCAATCGATGAACGAGTTTTCGTCGTTCTTGAGGGTCAGACGGTTGCCGAACGATTGATCTCGCTGGATCTCCACCTCTCCTGGGTTGTGGAAGTTCTTGGTCCACTGCTTCGCTTTCTCTAGGGGTGTGTCTACTCGGAACGGGAGGGTTAGCCCGTCAGGGGTACGGACGTTGTACCCCCTAGAGATGTCCACCTCATCCCCAGTCGCCGTCTTGACGATGTTCTTCGGCTTCGGCGGTTCCATCGAGTCGGTGATAGGCGGCATCCGGACAGCAGCTTTCTCCGCTTGGATTAGCTGCCGCTCGGCCCGTACCGCGTTTCTGATTGCACCAATTTCAGACATAGGTTTAGTCTTTAATCCGTCAAGTCAAACGTCGGAAGCTCCTCCTCGGAACCCCCACCCTCGCCTTCGCCTTCTCCCATGTCCGCGTCACGCTGACCTAGGATCTCCATAGCCCAATCCTCGGCAGCCGCGAACCCGTCGATAGATCGGATGATCCAGTACGAGTTGTTCAAGGCGTCAAGGATGGCGTTGGACGATCTCTTGTTGTCCGCAAGGGACTGCAAGCCGTACTGCTCAGCCACAGCTGCGTCACCGTCTCTTTGAACCTGCTGTCCAGACTGGAACGGACCACCGTTGGGGTACGCTTTCCACGGCGACTTGTGCATCTTCTGGTCTCGCTCAATGTCAGGAGCGAACACGATACTAGCAGCTAACTGAGGGTCTTCAGCCAGCTTACGAGTAACGACCGCAGCCTGAGAGACCAGCTCATCCCGCATCCTAGACTTCGTAGCTTCACTGGATCGCAGCTGACGCAAGTGGGTCGGGTTCTTGAACCAGTGAGCACCTGGGCTCAAGTACGTAGACTCACCTTTCTCAGCTTCCAGAATAGCCACCGCAGCGTTGTCCTTAGCCTGCGGAGGCGTGTTGCTAGACTTGAGAACAGAGTCCGAGATACCGCTCAACCGGATAGCGTCAACGTAGCTGTCGCCCGTAGGTTCTGGGGGAGCACCACGTTCAATCAGGTTGGTCACGTCCGCAGCTTGTTGGTCTGGGTCGTACCCGTCCCCAAGCATGTGCATCTGAAGCTTGAGTCGGTTCCTCTCCATCGCAGTCGGAGAGTTCTTCAGCAACGCTTCAATGCCGGCCCGACCTTGCGTGAACATCACCGTAGCCACAGCCGGATAATCTTCAGCCAAGTACTTAGCAGCGTACTCCGCAGCACCTATGTCGATCATAGCTCGGAGCATCGGGTCTACCTTGCGCAGCTCCGCAATGGTCTTGTTCTTCTGGTGTTCCAGACCACGAGCGTAAGCCTTGAGGGAGTCCACGTTCTCGGCTTGAGCGATGATACCGTCGTACAGCTGGTCGACCTTATCCAGCTGAGCCTTGCGGAAGTCCTGGGACAGAGTAGCCCCAGGTTCCGGTGACGCGGCCAGGATATTGTTGATCGTGGAGCTGATCCTCATTCTAGCGCCTTGCTTCATAAGCTCCAGGGCCCGCTTGACAGTCCCAGCGTCTACGTCCGTACCGGACTGCTGGGCCAGCAACATAGACCGCTGTACATACTCAGCAGCATCTGCGTAGAAGATCGGCATCGCTTTGGTGTCGAACGCTTCCTCAATCTGAGGGGCAACGTCCACACCTAGTGCAGCGTTGTACTGAGCGTCCGTGGCAGCCCTCTGCATGAAGTCTTCGTACTGGCGCTTCTCCAACACAGCTTGCGGGGTAGTGCCTCGCTTGATAGCTTCCTGAAGCACATCGTTGATACCTTCCTCCACCGGGTCAGAGACCTTGGCCGCACGGCTCTCCGCGATCTGTCGTCGCGTAGAACTGTACAGCTGTCGGATCTCTTCTTCGCGGTGCGGGAACCGGTTGATCATAGAGCGCAGCAAGGTCTCCTTTCGGATACCGGCGTTGTTGCCCGAGATCGCTCCCTGGTTCTCAGCGATGGTCAACTCTTCCAGCTGACGGCTGAACTTGGCGACTTGTTCCTCGTCCTTGTTATCCGCAGCGTCGTACAGAGCTTTCTTGGTACGCCGGATCTCAGCGTACCGACTCTCTTCCGCAGCAGCGTCCGCAAGGATGTCGTTGGTCAGCTTCCGTTCCACGAACTTGCCGGTCGTAGCTGCTAGAGCCTTGGCTCCTTCCTCTAGTCCTTCCAGACTGTTGGAGCTGTCCACAAACTCGTTAGCTCCGAACTCCATGTTCGCAGGGGTGTCAACGTTACCTGTAAATTGAGTAGGCATATTCTTTAATGTACATTAAGGCATTAAGGGGTTGAAAAGGGCACCAGTTGTACTGACACCGCCAGAAGCTGCTGTAGCCTTGATTGCTTTCTCGACGGTCTCCGTCATGCGGGACGAGCCTGTCTGAAGCACCTTAGACTTGAAGCTCTTGTAGAACGCTTTACGTTCCTCTTCGGTAAGTCCTTCCATAGCGACTCCGAAGTAAGTGTTAAGCGCAGCTCTCTTGGCGTCAGTGTCCAGAGCGTTCTGATCCGGGGCGAACCTATTCCAGATGACTAGCATTGCTGCCACCCGGCTTCCGACTCGGTCTGCCAGAACTCCACCTTCTTCGTCCAAATCCCCACCAAGCGGATCGTTCTTTCCGCCACCCTTGCTCTTCTTGAGCGTCTTGTTTTCCAGATCGTACATCCAACCAACCTTGGCTGGAGCGAAGCCTAGAGCTTGCCACAGCTTGATCGAGTCGAATTCCTCGTCAGTCATGTTGGCCATGTCTATGAGGTTCTGACCACGAGAGTTCGTGATCTTCCCCATCCGGTGCCACCACTCCGCCTTCTCGGCGTTACGGCTTGACGAATAGACCTTGGCGAACTCCAGCGTAGCTTGGCGGAACTGTTCGTGCCCGACTTGATCCCAGTCCAGAGGACCGAAGATCTGAGCGTTAGCTCGGACAGCGTCGTACCACCGCATCACGCCAGGACCAGCTGCACCTAGGATACCTTCGACAGCGGTGCGGTCACCGTTGGCGTACAGATCCCAAGTCTCTTGCCAACCAGCAGGGATGGAGAACCGGTTAGACAGTTCAGCGTCCGAACCAGTGACCCAGTTGCTGATCAGACCGACAAGACCTGTCCGCATGAGACGAGCGAAGTCTTCGTCAGCCATACCGTTCACACCGTTGAACACGTTGAGACGGTTGTTGGTCATTGCAGTCGGATCGTCCGTAGCCTGTCGCTTGGCTTCCAGTGCCGCGTTAACAATCGAGTCTGTGAAGCTCGCGCCGGCGAGACCGAACAAAGACAAGTACCCGGTCATGATCTTGAGCTTCTCGGCGCTTGTCCATCGTCCTACTCCGTACTCTCCAAGCTTTATCTTGGTGAACGGAATGCCGTAAGAGCCGGCTATCATGCTCTCAAGAAACTTGACTTGGACCTGCCAGAACTGGGTCGGGATAGACAAGATTCCCTTCTGCCACGCCGCTCGGTTAGACCGGTTAAGGTTCATAGTAAACCGCATGGAGTCAGCAGCCACGAAGTCCAGATCTTTCTGGGTCATCTTGTAGTTGGGCTTCTTGCCTTTCATGAACAGGTCACGAGCCAGCAAGTAACCGTAACCACGAGCCCACTGCTCACCTTCTCGGAAGAAGAACAAGCCGGAGTCCATCGTTCGACGTACAGCGTCAGCCGTCAAGCTGATACCGTTGATCGAAGCGTTGTAGTCCGCCGAGGTCTTCAACGAGTCGAACAGGCCGACCTTGCGAATCTCTTCGACAACGTCCTCTAGCCAAACGCCGTTGATACCTGTAGCATCTGCAATAGCCTTGATAGCTTTGGGGTTGTCCTTAGCCAACCACGCAGACCGAAGGGCGAGGTTCTGAGGAAGGATCTTCAGAGCCTTGGTCGGGTACGCAGCCAGAGCCGTAGCCATACCCATACCTTGGACGAGCCACTGCGCCGGGTTGAACATACCCAGGTACTGGTGGAACGTAGTCGTACGGATGAACGTGGTAGGATCGGTAGACGCGAAGTTCATCACCCACTCTCTGGGCTTGTCCTTCAGGATAGGGATAGGCTCCATACCTTCAGCAATGGATCGCATCTTCTGAGACCACCAATCTTGGAACTCATCCGGCATACGGATGATGTCCTTGATGTAGTCTCGGGCAGCCTCGATGCTGGACTTCAAAGCCAGATCGTCAACGATGACCGGAGCCTTCCAGTCCACACCGTTCTTGTACAGGTACTTACCGTAGGTCTGCTGGAACCGGGAGATGAGGTTCATCTTCAGTTCGTTCGTAGAGTAACGGTTCGCGATGTGCGACATATAGTTGCTCAAGGCTTTGTAGGCGGAAGTGCGCTGGGCCTGTTTGCCGTCAATGCCTTGTAGAATCACACGCTCTGTACGTTCACCCGTATAGAGACCACCAAAGTTAAGAGCGTCCCACTCGTCGTCAAACGATTCGTGAGTCGGGCTTCGATAGTTCTTATCCGCTTGCGGAGGTAACAGGTCGGGGTCTTTCGCACCAGCGTAGTACTCGTAAGCTTCGCTCTTGCTGGAGAAGAACCGTTCCGTCTGGTAGCTCTCTTGCGGGGTACCGTCCACCACGCGCTTGACACGCTTGGGCACCACGTAGAACACGCCGGGGCGAGTACGCGGGATGTAACCCGGAGCGTAGTCCAACACTTGGCCGGAAATAGGCTTGAGGTCTTTCTCCCACCGGACTATGCCGTAGTTAACAACCTCGTCACCCACACGCTGGCCGTGCCGAAATTGTACCACAGACCAATCGCCATCGAGGCGCTTACCGATGTCCTCCAAGCTGCTAACATCGACAACTGAGCCTGACTTGTGGTCATAGAGTCGTTTCACTCCTGCTGGTATAGATTTACGAGTAGCCGCTTCCTTGGCGAACAACTTGACAGGCTGGCCTTTGCTGTTGACGATCTTAGCCATCAACTGACGGAACCCTCCCCGCTCCAGTTCCCGGATGCGGAGGAAGTTCTTGATCCGATGGATCTCGTCAAAGTTCCGACGCATACCAGCGTAGGCTGCGATGGACTTCGTAGAGTCCAGACGGACACGGCCGAACCGAGTGTTGACACCCTGGATCAGTTCCTGAATCGAGAACACCTTGCCCTGTTCGTCGCCGTGCAACAGCAGCTTGTCAACGTCCTTCATCTGCTTACTGGTCATACCTCTAAGCAGGTTACGGTTAACGTCGTACAGGCGGTTGAGGATCTTGGACTCTAGGAACTCAGCCAGCGTAGCCTTGTCCGAGGTACCGGCCAGAAGCTGGTCGATAACCTGGGACGGAGACGCAAACTTAGGCATCGTCATACCAGAGACTTCCTCAACGTCGAACGTACCGTCCTCTTTGAACGTGTACTTGACGGTCTCAGTCTCGACAGTCGGCGGCTTCTCCAGATCCTTGATGATCCGCTCGTTGCGCTTGATCTGTTCCTTGTAGGACAACAGCTGCTTACGCAAACGCTCTGCTTCATAGTCCGTAGCGAAAGCGTCGTCTGCCAACTCGTCCAGCTCTTCGCCAGTACGCTCGACCACACCACCCTTGCGAGGGGCGACACGGATGGACTGCTGAGCGTTCAGCAAGTTGGCTTCGTCAAGGGCAACCTGTTGCAACAGACCACGGCGGACGACTTCCAGAGACTCCTTGGTGTCCTCGATGTTCTGAGCCATCACGGCGTTAGCTTGCCGCAACGTCTCTGCGTCGTAGGTACCGGCGTACTTGGAACCCTTGGTTACCTCAATCGTGAACCCGGTCTCGTCTGTGCTGACGATACGGGCCATGTTGGGGTAGTCGTTACGGTCGCCCAATACTTGGCGCTGCTTGGCTCGCTTGGCGGCTTCGTCGAAGTAGAAGCGCAACGGAGTAACCGAAGGATCTGTGATCTCTTGGAACGCCTTGTTGACTTCCTCTTGTGCAGCCAGGATCTCGTCCTCAAGCTGCTTGGCGGCGTCGGCCGCTGCCCCTTCGATCTGTCCCGGCACAAGGTTTGTGCTGTTGACATCCAACGGATGTGCAGACCAAGCCACCTCGTCCTTGGTCATACCGGTAACACGGCGAGCCCGATCCGTAGCATCTCGCAGGGCACGGTTAATCATGCTCGCCGCCTTATCGACGTTACCAGTCTTAACCAACATTGAGATAGGTTTACGAGCCTTAGCTACGTTGTTCGAGAACTTGACAACCTTGCTAATAGAACTACCAGGCACCGCTGCAAGCAACGAGGCTGTGTCAAAGTGGTAGTCGAACTCAAGGCTCTCGATCTCTTGGCGCTCGATGAACGGCATCATCATGCTCATGTACACGAACATGTTGCTACCGGCGATCTGGTTGATGTGCTCGTGGATAGCAGGCAAAGCCATCAAGCGAGACTCGACCGGAGCCTCCCAGAACTTGTTGACCGACTCGACGTAGGCTTTGTAACCCTTACCGGTGACCGACAGATCCCCTACACGGCCGACAGTCTCGCCGAGGGCGTTGCTGATCGTACCGAACACACCTGGATCGTATTTCTCCATGAAGTCACCCATAGCCAGCGTCGTGCCCGGAAGCACGAACAACTTAGCCATGTCCCAACCTTTGTCGCCGATCCAGCTGGCTCCCTCGAACTTCTTAGCAGCCAAAGACATACCGTAGTCTTGGAACACACGTTCCTGACGGATACGGCTACCTTCGGCAGAGTTCAGAGCTACCAGACCGTTGAGCGTGGTTTCAAGGTACGCCTCGAATCCCCACGGAGCGTGGACGGTGTCGTGGTACTTCTTCAGCTGTTCATAGGCAGCACCGAACTGTTCCGCGTCCTGGGCAGCAAAACCAGCAGCCTCAAAGGAGTCGCGGATCAAGTTCGTAGCGTCAGCGGTAGTCCGCTCATAGATGTCCGACCCGGCATTCGTGGACGTGCTGATAGACTCCAGCTCATCCGAGATAGAGTCGTAGATATCGGCGTTGTCTCGAAGCGAGTTCAGCGTACCGAACACAGCCGCAGCGTAGCGGTCTGTCTCTTCGGAACCCGTACCTTGCTGGGGCAGGATACCTTCAGACTGGGCCTCCAGTACACCTTGGATGGAGTCGTCCGCAGAGAAAGCGTTCTCTTCAGCTTGTGCCTGTGCGTCCAACACCTCTTGCATCGACAGCTTGCGAACCACAGTCCCTGAGCGGACGCCGGCGTTAGCTGCGCCTTTCTCCACGTCGGTACCCGCCCACTCGGGGGCGTTCTCGTCGTTAGCTAATGTTGCGTTTTCAGTTGCCATTCTTAATGTGCTGGTTAAAGGTCGAGGCTAGAACCAAACGAAGTGAAGGCTGAGTTGTTAGCCATGTTCGTCTGGGCCGCAGAACTGTTGAAAGAGGTGTACGAACCTGTGTTGACTGTTGGTGCTTGGGTAGACTTAGACAGACCGTAGATGTCCCCGCCTGCTGTGACTAGGCTGCTGCCAGCACCGAGAAGGGTTGCCAACTCGTCGGCTTTGCCTTGTGCCTTGCCGGCTTTCTTGGCGAACATCTGGTACGCTTCGTCAAGATCTACCATCGCGTCGAAGTAAGAAGTAGCCGACTTGCCTTGAGCGTCGATAGAGCCGATGGCCCCGCCGACTGCGCTGGACTGAACGCCGGCGTCTGAAGATCCTGCGGCTACCGCGTTAGCCCGAGCGATCCGTTGAGACCTGACGACATCTCGTCGCTGTACCGCTAGCGTCATACTCTGTTGGCGTCGTCGCTGGGCTTGCGCCTTAGCCGCGTACATGCGGGCTTCTTTCTTTTTAGCACCACTGAAATACCCAGCAGCACCGCCGATGACGGCACCGATAGCGGCACCCCAAGGACCAAAGACAGCGCCAGCTGCTGCACCTTGAGCAGCGCCTGCGGCAAAGCCTGTTTCTTTCTCGGCCATATTAATTATCCGTCAAGACTTCGAAGTTAGTAGACCAGCCGAGTAGATGTGCATCCTTCCCTGGCTGGGCCTCCCACTTAAGGTGTAGTGCCCTGCCCCGCCCTCGGACCTTGTTGCGGGCTACTACGACAGGCTGGCCTGTAGTGTAAGGGCCGTCCCCTTCCTCCAGAGCCGCGAAGTATTGTCGCTTGGGTCGGAAGACTTCGTAGGGAGTACCCCACTTACCAGCAACCGAACTGTCTGACCAGTCCCAGCGAGCTTGGAGGTATAGGCTTGAATCTTCACTCATTCGATTGGTCTCAGTTGGAACTGGAAACGAAGCTTCTCATTGAGTCCGGTCTGGATAAGCTTGTAGTTTTCATACCCGCCGCCCAGGGTGTACTCAATCAGGTAGCGATCTCTTTGGGCTCGGAAGTACAAAACACCGTCGCGCAGATATGACAGGATGATATCTCTCGCACCGGATTGCATAGCTCTGTGATCGTCCATAGCTGCTGTAGCGTATTGAGATCCAGCCGGTAGCGTTGAAAGAACGTAAGTACTTACCAGTGTATCGAACCAAAAATAGTGGGAACTGGTCTCTGTGTCGAAGGCGATAAACGGGTTCATGTTCGAGTCGAACGTAAAGCTCAACCTGTTAGCGCCTACAGCTGTGTAGAACACGGTAGGCTCAACACCTACCGTCTCTAATGTGATCTCTCCTGTAGAGACATCCAGAGATCCTCTCCAGACATTAGTCTCCAGTCCCTCGCTAGAGTCGTTAAAATTGACTCCACCCAACTCATAATCGACAATGTCCGTCCTAGGGATGTTCCTAGGGTAGCGGAAAGCTGCCGAAATGGTTTGAGTAGAAAGGACGTTAGCAGGGAGCATTTTATG
>CAZGOM010000017.1:0-51989 GCA_964527265.1 uncultured Phycisphaeraceae bacterium
CGGCTTCCGCGGCCCGGATGGCTGCTGCCAGACCCGCGAGCCCGCCGCCGACGATAATGATGCGTGGTTTATTTGCTGCCATGACTTGAACCTTGCCCATTGCTTATTTTTGAGGATTCTTGAAACCCAGACCCATGCTCCCCGATTACCCGCGCGCCTTGCGGCTCGTCGGCTTCTTACCGTTCCGACGGCTGCGTCGTCACGGTTTCAACGATGATTTCTTTCTTTACTTTCACTTCGACCGGCATGACGTTGATGGTTGGCGCTTCTTCCTGAATCACGATCACGGAATCAGGGTTATGCACGTCAAACCCGGGCTTGCCGGCATTGGACTTCATGTAATCGTATGCCGAGCGTTGAATGGGGGTGACGTTGTATGTCAGTGCGCCGTAGATTGCGCCGGCGGAGAACACCGAGAGGGCGACAAACAGACCGATGCAGGCATAACCCCAGCGCTTTTGCGCCTGGTCGCTGACGGTCAGGCCCCAGGTGATGGCGGCGGTCCACAAGCCGTTGGACCAGTGGTAGACAACGCTGAAAACGCCGATGATGTAGATCAGGGCAATGATTTTGCTGTGCTGGAGAGCGATGGCTGTGCTCACGGTGACCAGCGGAATGCCGTTGGGGCCCTTCACGAAGAAGGGGGTATCGATGACGCTGGCGAACGTCCAGCCCCAGCGCAGCGTTGCGATGTGGATGAAGATGAAAGCCAGAGCCAGCATCCCGGTGACGCGCTGAAGCGTGTAGCGCCAGTTGCCGCCGTAGTTGTACGTGCGGTTGTTCACCCGGCCGGTGAATGTGTAATAGAAACCCAGCGCGGCATGGAAGCCGATCGACAACCAGAGGGTGATTTCAATCGCCAGGAGCGCCGGCATCGAATGGATGAATTCCACTTCGTGCTGGAAGTTCCCCACCAGGATCTGGAAGTTGGTGAACAGGTGCATGATCACAAACACGCCCACGGGCAATACGCCCGAGAGAGAGTGCAGCCTGCGCAGCAAAAAGTGGTGCTTGTCGAAAAAGTTCTGGGGGGCTTGGGGGGAGGAACCGGAGGCTTCAGACACGGATGTCATCCTTTCGAAGCGCCTTTACAGGCTATCTAGTTTCCCCGAAATCTTCAGTCGACTTTGATCTTGTCCTGCGAAACTGGGTTTATGTGCTGCGCGGGGCGGCAATTAACCGCCACGGCCGGAGCTGGCTACCTGGATGTAGCGCGTCCGCAGTTCATAGGTGGCGGTCTTGAGCAGTTCTTCTTCTTCTTTGGTCAGGTTGCCTTTGGTCTTGTCTTCGATGACCGTGAGCATGTCGATCTGAAGGCGGGCCAATTCCAGGTGGACCTGCCGTTGGCCGGTGCGGGGATCGGGGATCGCACCCAGGGCAAACAGCGCCTGATGGATCATCGTGCTGATCAGTGTTTCAAAGTTCGCGCCCGGGGCCGGGGCCTGCTTGCCCGCGGGGGCAGTCTGCGCCTGCTTGGCGATCTTTTCCTTCTCCGCCTGAGCCTGTGCCTTCCAGTCGCTGTCGATCTGAATCTTGTTGGGGCCTTGAGACATGGCGTAGTCCTTGGTTTATTGAGTGAAAATCAAACGGCCAATAAGTATAAGGACTCTGTGTCTCTCTTGCGAACTTGACGTGTTGAAACAGGTTTTGAGACTAAGTCTCTATTAGCGATAGGTCAAGATGCGTTACCGTCCTTGTTTTTTAATCAAATGAACCCGTTGCAGTTGCTCCTATCTCAGAGTTGTCGAATTCAAGGCCTTCGTCGATAATGTTCCCTTCTTTTTTCTAATTAATACACACACTTCCGGAGTCCATTCGATGAAAACCTGCTCAGTCTGCGAAACCAAAATTGTCTTTGGTGGACAAACCCAAGGCGACCTTCTTTTCTGTGGTTCCAAGTGCGCGGAGTCGTTCGACGGTACTGCCGACACCGTTCCGCCTCAGGTTCTCAGCCGGGAACTTAAGGCCCTTCACAGAAGCAACTGCCCTGAATGCAACAACCCAGGTCCTGTTGATATCTACACAGCCGCGCGGACATGGTCGCTGATCGTTCTCAATCACCGTAGCCAGGTTCCCAAGCTCTGCTGCCATTCCTGCGGTACGGCTCACATCAAAAGCGGCCTCACCAGTTCCGCCATCCTAGGCTGGTGGAGCATCCCCGGCCTGATCTTTACCCCCATTCAGATTGCCCGCAATCTTTCCCGACTCAATGCCAAGCATGATCCGAATACCCCTTCTCAGGATCTTTCTGATTTTGTAAAGGCGACCCTTGTCAAAGAGATGGTTGAAACCGGAAAAAGCCCGGTTGGTCAATTTGCCCCTGCGCCTGCGCCCAAACCTGCTGCCGCCAAACCGACGCCCAAGGCGGCTCCCCAAGCCCAGCGACCCGTCCCTCCCAAACGCTGATCAATTCCTTGATAAACGCCCTCGACTTGGCACGCGGACCGGTTTTTGACACAATCCCGGACCCGCCGGACATTCACCACCCTTAACGGACCACCTCATGAAGATCGATTCCAAGCTTACTCCCGCAGACCTCAAGAAAGCCGTCAATCACGTTTTCGAACTTTCATCGAAAAAAGTGACTCAACTTGATAAATCCTGGGATACATCCAAAGGCACCCCGGTTTTCACCATCGAAGGCAAATACGCCTCGCGCGGCTGGACCGAATGGACCCAGGGCTTCCAGTACGGCAGCGCCATCCTCTGTTTCGACGCCACCGAAGAGCAATCGCTCCTTGAACTGGGCCGCGCACGCACGCTTGATCTCATGGCTCCGCACGTGAGCCACGTCGGCGTGCACGACCATGGATTCAATAACCTCTCCACCTACGGCAACCTCCGCCGCCTCATGCGCGAAGGCAAAATCGAAGCCAACGAGTGGGAGCTTTCCTTCTACGACATGGCCATCAAGTCCTCCGGTGCCGTACAGGCCGCGCGCTGGTCGGATGCCCCCGGTTCCTCCGCCGCTGAAGACACCACCTACGGCTATGTTTACTCCTTCAACGGCCCGCATTCGCTCTTCATCGACACCATGCGCACCATCCGCATCATGGGCGTCGCCCACCAGTTGGGCCATGTTCTCATGGGCGAGAATGACCGCAAGATTTCGCTCCTGCAGCGCCTGATCACCCACGCACTCACCAGCGCCCGTTTCAACATCTTCTACGGCAAGGGCCGTGACTCCTACGATATTGAAATCGATCGTGGCCGCACCGTGCATGAAGCCGTGTTCAATAAGAACGACGGCCGTTTCCGCTGCCCCTCCAGCCAGCAGGGTTACTCGCCTTTCACGACTTGGACACGCGGCTTGGCGTGGTCGGTCCTGGGCTATGCCGAGGAGCTTGAATTCCTTGATTCCCTCGACAAGAAGGAATTTGAAGAAGCAGGCGTCGGCTCCAAGAAGGAAGTCTTAAAGGCATTCCTCAAAGCCGCCACTGCCAATGCCGATTTCTACATCAACCGCGCGGGCGCCAAAGACGGCATCTGCTACTGGGACACGGGCGCCCCTGGCCTGGCGCAGATGGGGGATTACCTCTCCAAGAACGCAGACCCCTATAACAAGCACGAACCCGTCGATAGCTCCGCATCGGCCATTGCCGCGCAGGGCCTGATTCGCTTAGGCAAGTACATCGGCGGCAAGGAAGGGGACAACTACTTCCAGGCCGGCCTCACGGTAGCCAGGACACTCTGCGGAGAACCCTATCTCTCCACCGATCCCAAGCACCAGGGCATCCTGCTCCACAGCGTGTACCACCGCCCCAACGGCTGGGACCACATCCCCAAGGGGCAACATGTGCCCTGCGGCGAATCCTCCATGTGGGGCGATTACCACATGCTGGAACTCTGTAACCTCATCAAGCGTCTTGCCGAGCAGGACGAATACCCGACGTTCTTTGATCAGGCGATCTGAGTTTTGTAACAACGGTTTGAATGAAGCAGCACGGCTTTATGCCGTGCTGCTTTGTTATGGGAATGATTTTCGTCAGTTTTGATGTGGCTGGAAGAGAACAGTTCTTTGGTGCAAAGCAGGAAACGTCTTCATTTAACCAACGACCCTCCCGAATCCGATTACATCAACGCAATTCGCCGTTCCTGATCAATCGCAATGATCTTTTCCACCACCTCATCCAACTGCCCGCCCAGTATCTTTTGAAGCGGATATTGCCCTGGAAGCCGGTCATCGACAACGATCGCCTCTTTGTAGCGATAGGTCCGGATGCGCTCGGATCGCTCGCCTGATCCGATCATCTTTGACCGCGTCTCGGCCCGCTGTGCGTCTTTCTGCTTCTGGAAGTGGTCAAACACCCTCGCCCGCATCAGTTGCCATGCCCGCGTCTTGTTCTGCTGCTGACTCTTGGATTCCTGCATTCGCACTTCGATGCCGGTGGGGATGTGGATCAAATGCACCGCTGTCGCCACCTTGTTGACGTTCTGACCGCCCGGTCCCTGCGCCGTGGTGATGTCCATTTTCACGTCTGACTCAGGGATGACGATTTCCAGCTTTTCCGGTTCCGGAAGTACGGCAACCGTGGCTGTCGATGTGTGAATTCGTCCTTGTGTTTCCGTCGCCGGAACTCGCTTTACGCAGTGAACGCCTGATTCATATCCCAGCTTCTGCCAGACCCCGGGACCTTGCAGATTGGCGATTGCATTGCGGATGCCTCCCTGATCCCCAGGAGACATATCCAGAAGCGTAAACACCCATCCCTTCTGCGCGGCATACCTCTGATACATCTCGAAAATATCCCCCGCCCAAAGGCTTGCTTCCGCTCCACCGGTGCCCGCTCGCACTTCCAGAATGACTGAGCCCACGCTCCTGTCGTCCGCGGTCACCAGTTCCCCGATCATCCGCTGGATCAGCCCCGTCGCTTCCTTCTCCAACTCGGGGATTTCCGCTTCGGCCAACTCCACGAGTTCCGCATCGGGTTTCTCCCGTACGATTTCTTGATCGTCAGCAATCTGCTTCATCAGCGATTGATACCGCCTGTAAAGCTCCACCATCGGCCCAAGCCCGGCGCGCTTGACGGAAATATCACGCACCTGCTGGTGGTCTGCTGCAACGTCCGGATCCGACAGCCGTTCGCCAAGCCGGGTGTAGGTGTCGGCCAGTTCATCCAGCTTCGCAATTACTTTGTCGGAAACTTCAGGCATGAATCATCCTTGAGGAAGCGGCTCATTTTAGCACCACCATCGTTTTGAAGATTGAACCCGCGTCACGAAATACTTCTATTAAAGTCTGATCTCTGGTGATACATTTGTTTTCGACCGTGATGTCACTCATTGCTCCGCCTTCTTCCACATCGCTTGAGAAGGGCACATCATGGTTACTTTACGTTTCAGGGCTTTTTCACTGATTGAACTTCTGGTTGTCATCTCTATTGTCTCCGTGCTTCTTTCCCTGCTTCTGCCGAGCTTAAAGTCCGCCCGCGAACTTGCTTCCCGCACCAAATGTCTGGCTGCAACCCGACAAGTTGCACTCGCCTGTCAAAGCTATGCCACCTCAGCGCGCGGATACATGCCCAGCTATCTCACCGCGCCGGGCAACTCCCTTGGTTCCTATACCTACGGCGTCCAACACCAACTCACCTCTCTCGAATACCTCGGACAGGACATCTTCACCAACCGCGGCTGTCCTGAAGGCCCAACAACCTACTCCAGCGGCCAGGGCAGCTACTACTATGGCCAAACCCCCGGCACCGTCGGCATCGGTGTCAACGATCTGCTTCAAACCGGCTACAGCTATGTCAATCCTCCCAGCAATACTTACTGGTCACCCGGGCCAAGCCCCACCTATTACCCAAATCAGGGTCCGTACTCCGACCGTTCAAAACGCCTCCAGCGCCGACCCGAGATGGTTATGGTCGCTTCGTGCTGCCTCGTACCCAGTGCTGCGCAGATCCCTGTTCAACACACCGCAGGCATTACCGATGCTTACTTTGTTAACCAACCCATCCCTGGCCGCCACAACTATGAAGGCACGCTGTGGACCTTCTACGACGGCCATGGCAAGTTTCTTAAAATCGCGGAATTCACTCTTCCCGCCGGATACTCAGCCGCGCCTTACCCTCTTTGGGAATGGACCTGGCGCACGATGTATCACGCCGCCGGCATGGACGATTGAGACAAAAATCAGTGGAGGTGGGTCCATCTTCTCAAATCTGAATCCATCTCCCCAAATGAATAACCGCAGCCATCTCTGGCCGCGGTTACCGTAGTATCCAGATGAGCGATCTCAGGCCTTCTTGACTTCGGCAGGCTTGGCGGCAAAGTACCCACCGGCCTGGAACTTGCGCTGGAAGCGGTCGACGCGGCCAGCCGTGTCGAGGAACTTCTGCTTACCGGTGTAGAAGGGGTGCGACGCGGAGGAGATGTCCACCTTGATCAGGGGGTATTCCTTGCCATCGGTCCACTTGGTCTTGTCGTTGGACTTCATCGTTGACTTGGTCAGGAAAGAGAAGTCGGACGAGACGTCCTGAAACACAACGGTGCGGTAGTTCGGGTGGATGTCTTTCTTCATGGCGCAATCCTTCGCGTGCTTTAAATGGAAAATTGAATCGAGCCTAAAAGTTTAGCGTACAAGTGGTTTAAGTGCAAATGCCTCATTTAATGCTCAAGTGATATGTGGCAGGATGGCAGGGACTGCTAAACATCGCTCCCTAACGCACCCATCTCTAACCGACGGCCAGCTATTGGCCATTAAGCTGCTCTATAATTCCCGTTTGACTTTCAACAAAAGAGAAGTGATGCTCTACGCCAACCCATATAAACGGGTTGAATCAACCCCTGACAAATGCCAATATTCCAAGGAGTCACCATGAAGACCGTGTCTAAAGTCCTCGTCGCTGCCGCGGCTCTCTTTCTCCTCGCCGGTTGCGCAAAGCACACCGAAGCCCCGGCCTCCCTGGAAGTCCTCGATGCAGATGCCAGCCTCACCGCTGACCTCCTCCGCAAAGCACCCACCGAAGGCGAATTCTCCGGTGTGAAGCTTTCCCTCTCTTCCACCGTCTCCCGCAAATTCGTCGGTGAAAACGGTGAACCCATCACTGCCCAATTCACTGTTCAAACGGCTGACGGCGCGGCGATCCCTGCTGGCCTCACCATTGCCGAAGCATGGCTCCTTACCCCCACATGGCTCTGGGAAACCGACGTCACCCCCGTCGCCAACGCCGAAGGCGTCACCGACAAGGTTTCCGCTTCGGCCACCGGCGGTCCCCGGTGGGAACCCAACAGCCCTGTTGACGCTGTCGTCCGCGTCAAAGACGCAACCGGCGCTGCTTATCTTCTTCGCCAGTCCAATGTGGTTATCAGCAAGGTCGAGTAAGCAAACTTAAAATTCAAAAGTATCATGTCGCGCGTGCCTTAATAGCACGCGCGATTTTTTTGGTTCACTGTTTGCCGAAAGGTCACCCTTGTACGTCACCCCAGACTCTGCGCCCAAGTCCCACATCCAAATCAAAAACACCTACAGCCGCTTCCTTCCCCGCCTTCCCATTCTTCATGGAATCCCCATTCCTGAGGGTAAAGCGCCCACGGCTGGTCACATCAGCCTTGTCACCAAAGACGGTAAAGCCATTCCCGTCAGCATCGAGAAAACAGCCCAATGGCCGGATGGCTCCGTGCGCTGGGCTCTCCTGGATTTTCAACTCGATCTCTTACCGCACGAGCGGGTCGATCTGGACGTTGCCTTCGGCAAGCAGAAAAAGACCGTCAAGGTGGCTGATCCCGTGAAAGTAGAGCAGGGGGCAAAGGGAATTGAGGTGACCAATGGTCGTCTGAAAGCCACTTTTGATGCCCGTCAGTTCTCCCTTTTCACCACCCTCGTTGCCGATGGCGTTGAGATCATCGGTAAAGACGACCTTTGCGACATCATCGGAGTCTCGCCGGTCGGCAAGATCCACCGCGCCAGCTACGACCCCAAACCCAAACTCACCGTTGAGGAAACCAATGATCACCGCGCCGTGATTCGCTGGGATGGGGGGCACTTTGCAGGCGATGGCACGCGCCTGACGGAGTTTCGCGTCAAACTTTCTTTCTTTGCGGGTAACCCGTATGTGAAGATCGAGCATTCGGTCGTGAACCGCGAAATGCCCGAAGCCGGCATTCATTTTCGCGAATACCGCATTGATCTCTCCACCCGCCTTGATAAGCGATCCATCAAGACGGTCCACCAGATCAATCATGGCGTGGACTACTTCGCCCGGTTGGTTCAATTGCCGCAGAACGTCAAAATCCGCGTGCCCTCCAAGGGGGAAGATCCCAACCTTGGGCACCCTGACGCTGTTGGCTCCCTGGGAACAGTCGGCAAAAGCCTCATTGAGGACGAAAGCGCGTTCAAGGAAGATGTCGGTTCATTCCCCCATTTCATCAAGCCGGGTGCGCCGCGCGTGGTGCTTGGCGGGGGGTATGGGCTGGTGTTTCCATACCTGGGTGTCAATGACGATAAACGCACGATTGTGGCCAGTGTTCTGCGTATGAATGCCCAGCACCCAAAGGCCATCTCAAGCGATGAGAACCGCCTTACGCTGGATCTGTACCCGGCGGGTTATCCCAAGTGGCGTTTGTGCCGGGGCATGACCAAGACGCATCACATCGCGCTTAGTTTTTTTGGAAAGAAACTCACGGACGAGCAGATTGATAATGAAGCCGTGCGGCGTGAATTTTTCGCCTATAACCCCTGTAAGGAACCCATCGAGATCACACTCGATCCGGCCTACGTCCGTTCCACAGGCCAGGTTGAAACTGCCGATGTGCTGCCTTATTCACCGACGCTGTATCCCAAACTTGAAGCCAAGATCGCGGGCATCAAGCTGCATGGCGACCCGCTTGGGCATTCGGGCATTGTTGATTACGGCGAAGCCATTGCCACCAACAACGAGGAAGATCAGGGCTACGAATATGCGATGGAGTATTACCGTTCCGCCTCGTATGAAAATTTCGCCAAAACCGTTTCCCAGATGCTCCATAACTCGACCATCGATATTGTCGACTGGGACCCGGATGCGGCACGCATGGGCGGCACGCCCTATCACACCAGCTACCACCAGGATTCAGTCACCGTCACCTCGCACTTCTGGACCGAAGGCATGTTTGTCTACAGCTACATGAGCGGCGACAAAGAGGCCTATCGGGCCGCCGTGGGCCAGTGTGAATGGGCCCTGCGGTACATGAAGGCCCGTCCCAAGATCGTCAAGCAGGACGGCCGGGAGATCGGCTGGCCCATCATCGCCCTCACCGCCGGGTACCAGGCCACCGGCGACAAGCGCTACCTCAAGGGTTGTTATGACCTGATCGATCTTTACCACGAAAAAGTGCGCGTCCACGGCCGCATCGCCAACACGGAGCCTCCGGGTGCGGGTTATGTCGTCGGTGCGTATGGTGAATATGCCGGCATCGAAGGCATGCACAAGTTCTGGCGGGTCACCAAGGATGAAAAGGTCCGCCAGTTCGTGGTCGATCTGGTCACGCAGTTCATTGATGAAGGGCATATCAAATTTCACAGCCATGGCCGCTTCATGGATCTTTATGCGCTTTATGCGGTCTGGGATATGACCCGCGATCCCAAGTGGCTTGAGCTCTCCCAGCGGTATGTGAAAGTCGCGCTTGCCCGCCCGAACTGGGACGGGTATTTCTATCGTCGCGTCATGCACTTTTTAGGTATGTGCCACCAGAATGGTCTGATCAATGATGACTTGGTTGTCTTGAAGGACTGACAGGCAGGGGCTTTGTTCTTCCAATTGGCGAAATCTCAATCTGCACGGTAAAACATCACGACACCCCAGGCGGCACGCTACGCTGCCTCTAAACGCGATAAAACCACTGAAATTGAACGTTCTATATAGGTACTAATCACCCGTCGAGCACGCAGGAGAAAAACCATGTCCGCAAGCAAACTTAAACGCAAAGTCGCCATGTGCTTCATGGCTCACCCTGATGACTGTGAATTTCAGGTTGCCGGCACACTGGCCTTGCTAAAGAAAAAAGGGTGGGAAATCCACATCGTCAGCTCCACCCCCGGCGATTGCGGCTCCATGGTCCTGGGCCCCCAGCAGATTGGTGATATCCGCAAGAAGGAAAACGCCGCCGCCGCCAAGATCATCGGCGCTACCTATCACTGCCTGGAACTGCGTGATCTCTACGTCACCTTCGATCACGATTCCATCCGCCGCGCCATGACCCTTACGCGCTCCATCGGTCCTTCGGTCATCTTTACGCACAGCCTTCAGGACTACATGGGCGACCACGAGGAGACCGCCAAGCTTGCACGCTCGGTCTCGATTGGTTCCTTTGTACCCAACACCTGTGCCGGCCCCATTCATGAAGGCGCGGGCATGCCGTATTTCTATTACGCGGACCCTGCCGGCCTCAAGGACTATTTCGGCCGCCGTCCCATTGCCACGACTTACGTGGACATCTCCTCAGTCATCAAGACCAAGGAAAACATGCTCAAAGCTCACGCATCACAGCGCCAGTGGCTCCTCGACCACTACGGCGTAGACGAATACACCCGTTTGCTGCGCGAAGGCGGCCAGATCCGCGGCTCGGAAATCGGCGTCAACTTCGCCGAAGGCTTCAGGCAGCACAAGGGGCAGGGCTATCCACAGGATTGCATTCTCACTGCCGAACTGGGCAAGCTTGTCACAAGCAAGGAAGTCCCCGCGGTCGGCTGAAGCACGGAGGCGTTGATTTGAACTCTCGCCCGGGTTGGCGGGTGTAGTGAAGGCGCCTGTTTCATCCCACGAAAAGTTCGACCATTTCCCCGATAACCCGCACCCCGATTACCCGGGCGCATGTGCGTCCCGGTCCACAGTAGAAAAGAGAATTCCCATGGACTTTATTTCAACTTTCAAAGACTCTTATGCCGGCCCGTTTTACCCCCAAGGGTGGGATTACAAGAAAATCCAGAAGATCACCGAAGGCGGCCCCGCCGACCTGGTCAAGCGCGAAAAGTTTTGGAACAAGGGCTTTGAACCCATCATCTGCGACGACAGTTCTTCCGGCGTCGAAAGCATGAACGCCATGATGGGTTATGAAATCTTCAATGAGATACGTGAATCCCGTGACGCCAAGCGGGAGCTGGCCATCATTCTGCCTGTCGGGCCGATGGGTATGTACAAATGGGCCGTCTACTTCCTTAAGAAGCACAACGTCTCCTGCAAGCACGTTCACGGCTTCAACATGGACGAATGGGCTGACGCCGATGGGAACTCCGCACCCCCGGAAGCCCCCGGCAGCTTCCAAGGCGCCATGGAGCAGGCTTTCTACGGCCCGCTGGGCACCCTCACCGTTCCCAAGAACCAGCGCAATTTCGCCACCAAAAAACTTCTGCCCGGCTATGCCGACAAGATCGCCGCCATCAAAAAGGGGGGCGGGAAACTGGTTGTGGTGTACGGCATTGGCCGCGCCTGCCACATCGCCTTCTGGGAACCTCACTTCGCCGCTGAGTACAAAGGCGTTAAGGAATGGCAAGCAGCCACCCACCGCCTGGGCGCTCAACTCCACCCGCTCACGATTGAGCAAAACTCGTTGCACAGCTTCGCCAGCCGCATGACCCTCATCCCCCTCCGCGCCAACACCATCGGCCCCGGGCTCTACACCCAGGCTGACTACGGCATCGGCGGCGCAGACGGCGCCCACGGCCCGCTCAACTGGCAAGGCCAGTCGATCTGGATGACCCTCCACTACGGCATGGATCCCTGGGTGCCCAGTTCCTTCATGCCCACCATGCCCGGCAGGCTTTTTATCGTCAAGAAACTCGCCGGACCGCTTGTCCCGGAAGCCAACTGAACCCTACCATCTGGGGCTCACCTTCCTGACTCGAGGAACCGCCAAGTGAACCCCATGGCACGCGCTAAATTTGATGCCTTGCTCGAAGAAGTTCTGGACGAGCTTCCCGGCCACATTTATCAATTGCTTGATGAAATGCCCCTGGTGGTGGAAGACGAACCCTCGCTGGAGCTTTTCAGAAGCCTCGGCATGGACCCGGGCTCAAGCGATCTCTGTGGCCTTTATTCCGGTCGCCCGCTCACCAACCGCAGCGTTGAGCATTCGGGTGTATTGCCGGATCGGATTCAAATCTTCCGCGGCCCCATTTCCCGCTTGGCCCGCGCGGAAGGTGTGGAACTCAAACATGAGATACGTATTACCGTGCTTCATGAGATCGGCCATCATTTTGGGCTTGACGAAGACCAGCTTAAGGAACTAGGTTACGCATGACCGATGTCTTTCGGCGCATGTTGTGACCGATCCAGTCCTTTCTCAGCGCCGCCATAAACTTTTTCCGCTGGACGGTTACCGCCGCCGGTTGTCACACAGGATGACCGGCGGCGTCCTTTTTTTGATGCCGATTTCTCAATTATTAGTGCTCAGATCATTGACCATTGGGTGACGCGCATTTCGTACTGGCCCCAGCCGGGGATCTGGGTGTAGAAGGCGGTGAGAAGTCCGCCGGTGGGGAGTTGGACACTGGCGGGATAGCCGCAGTCACGGAGCGGACAATCGGCGATGCGGATGGGGGCGGACCAGGTTTTGCCTTCGTCTGCGGAGGTGCGGACGTCGATGCCGAAATTATTAATGCAGCGGTTGCCGTAGGAGAGGAGAATTCGGCCATCTTTGAGGCGCAGTAGATGGGAAGTGACCTGTCCCGGGTGGGTGAGGGGGGCGATGCGTGTCCAGGTGTGGCCATTATCAGCGCTGGTGAATTGCTCAACGTGATTGTCGTGTTCTTCCCGGGAAGCGGCGAGCAGATTTGAACCCTTCAATGGGAGAATGGCGGTTTCGTTTCCTTTGTCGTTCAAGAGGGAAGCGATGGACCATGTGTGGCCGTCGTCGGTTGAGGCGATGAGGTAGACCAGATAAGGACCGTTGTCGATGCGTTGGGCGTAAGCGGTGGCGATAAGGCAGCCATCGGAAGCGATGTGAATGTCGCCAAAAGGAACAATGGGGCCATGGGTGGGGCAGGAAAAATCCGAGCCTGATGCCCAGGTTTGGCCGTGGTCTAAAGAGCGGTAGACGCGCGCGGTGAGGCGTGGGCATTCAGAATGCGGTTTGCCGCGCTGACCTTTGGCGCCCCGCCCGGTCCAACCGGCGCAGAGGGCGATCATGTCATTGTTTTTGTCCAGGCCGACGGCGCAGTTCATGCGATTGGTGCCGGGCGCGTCGAAGGGGGCGATCCGGCCGCGGAACTTCCAGCTCACACCTTGATCAGTCGAAACATAGGCATCAAGATCGCCTTCCCAAAGTCCATGGCAGGGCTGATTGAAAATAGCGGCGAGGATATCGCCATTGGGAAGAAGAGTGAGGTTTGGCCATGCGCAGGTGGATTGAATGGCGGTGGTGGTTTTGGGGGCGAAATCGTGGGGGTTGATGCGTTGCATTGAGGCCTCATATTGCGATGATTTGACTACTTATTATGAGATGTTGGATAAAGGGCGCAAACTAGGTGAGGGGAAATCGGGTCATTGGAGTGTGGACAGCGTGCATTATTTATTGACGCGCGAAAATGAATTTCTGTAGAATCATGATGCGGCTGGTTGTTTGAGTCTGATTCTTCGCTCACAAGGTTCATCACCATGGCATTCAAGTTTTGCGACTCGATGATTCACCAATACCGGACGGATGGATATGTGATTTTTCGGCAGATTCTGCCGATTTCGCTCATCCGGGACTTACGGAAGGCGACTGCCACGGCGCAGGAGCAGGCGCGCAAAGCACGCGGCCAGCAGGCGCAGCGGCTGCAGCCGATCAGCAAATATGAGATCGATTTGAAGCCTTTTGATGATTTCGTAACGCTTGCACCCCTGGTGGATGCATTGGCGAAGGTGCTTTCACCCCGGCATTCGCTCAAAAAAGAGAGCTGGCACCACACCGGTCTGCTGCTGGAACCGGCGCAGCTACCCTGGTGCACGACATGGCATCGGGATATCCGTGAGACGCACAATGTGCCGGACGTGGAAGAATTCCGAAGGATCAATCGCGATCCGTTATTTTTCAATCAGATCAATTGCCCGCTGTATGAAGACAATTGCACGTGGTATGTGCCAGGGAGTTATTTGAGGGAATTTGACCTGGCGGAGGAGACCGACGTGGCAAACCGAAGACAGTTTGAGGAAGGGGACGATTGGATGACACGGGAGAGGAAGTGCACGGAGTATTGCCAGGCAATGCCGCGCGCGGTGAGGGCATCGATGGATGCGGGGGATTTTATGATTTATCACCCCAATGGATGGCATCTGGGCTCGTATTTACCGGATCGCAAACGTGTGACGATCCATGATTATGCGCCGTCGCCGCAGCTATTGGAGTGGTACGACCGGTGGGGGAAGGCGCAGGCGGCCGCAGCGGAGAAGGCGAAGGCGGCAGCCCCGGCGAAGGTGTGATGAAATTTTGTGCGCCTGCGCCCGAAGGCCTTAGAAATCTGTCTCATTGCTTCGCTGAACGCTGATTTAAAGCGGGGATGCTCTATTTCAGAATCGTGATAGCGTGGCGTGAGCTTCGCGGAGCCGGCGCCACCTGTTGCGCGAGGCGCTTTAAATAGAAGGTTTGCGGGGGCCGGGCATGAGGCAGGGGTTGAAGAGCATGCTCTTTTCGAAAATAGCGGGGTGGAGGCGGCGGAATGAGCCGTTGTGGCGTGTGATGGACTGAGTGGGTTGGTCGTAGGTGAGTGACGTGAGGGTTTTAATGAAAACCGAATGGACACGGTCAGGAGTAAGGACGACAATGCCCCAGCCTGAGGGCTCGCCTATGCCGTAGGCGACGGAGGGGAAGACGATGTGGGTTTTATCGCGGTAGGACCATACGGCGGGTTTGTGGGTGTGGCCGGAGAAGACGGCTTTAACGCAGGGAGCGGCGTCGATGATGTCGAAGAATGCGCGCTGCCGAAGGCGGTGATCGTCGACCCAGTTGCCGACAGTGACCCAAGGGCGGTGGATGAGGATGACCGTGGGGATGAGAGGGTCGGAGGCGAGCTGAGCGGAGAGCCAGTCGCGCTGGGCCTGGCTGAGGGGGTGATCTTGGCGGGAGTCGAGGGTGATGAAGCGCCATGAGCCGCGGCGGCATTGGTAATAGAAGTCCTCCGGGCCAGCAGAAGCAGGCCAATCCGGCATGCCGTGACGCGCGAGAGCCTGATGAAGGGCGGGGGTCATGGGGACGTCAGCGTGGTCGTGGTTGCCCAGCACGGGGAGAGTGGGGAGTGCGGAATCCAGATGCGTATTGGCGAGGGCCTGGAACTGGGCGTATTCGTCGTGGGGAGCTTCGCCAGCGCAACCGGAATCGGCGATGTCTCCGCCGAAGATAAGGAGATCGGGCTTGGTGGAGAGGGCGGAGAGTTCAGCGAAGGCGAGTTGGAGATTGGAGGAGTCGTCAATGCTGGTGGCGTAGACACCCAGGGCGCCATCGCGGTAAGGCCGCGGGGCATGGATGTGAAGATCGCTGAACCACGCGACGAGCATGGCGCCGGGTCCGGCATCGGCAATGGCCTCTTGGACGGCGGCGGAAAGAGGGGCTGCGGATTGGCGGGCGAGGTCGAGTTCTGAGGGTGTCGGTGGACGATGGAAGGGGAAAGTGGGCATGGGCTGCCTTGCGGAAGGAAGAGATGAGAAAGATGGTATCGCAGGAAGAGCAAGAGTGGGAGAAGCCTGATTTGACAGGGAACTGTTCTGGAAGCGCGGGAGAGTCTGGAGGGGGTATGGGAGTGCTGCGTTGGGCTTTGCGGACTCAAGGCCACCCCACCCGGAGGGCGGACGCTTATCGCGTTTATTGCAGGCATCTGGTAAAACCAAGGACTATGTTTAAGCTCGCAACGCTTCTTGACAATCCGGGTGAGCCCACGATGGCGAGCCGATACCGTTCGGCCGATGAACTCAAGGCGCTGGGCTACAACGGCGTGGTGCTGTATGAGACCACGGGTTTGTCGGGTGTGGAGGCGGAAGATTCTGTCGGGTCGGGTGAGATGAAACGGTGGATTCACCAGCAGTTTGACGCGATTGCGCAAAAGGTGGCGGGGTTCACCAAAGCGGGGCTGGCGGTTTATATTTCATATGACGCGCTTAGCCTGGCGCGGAACGTGGTGAGCAAGGACCCTGGGCCCTACACGTGTGCGAGGAAGCCTTCTGTGCTTTGCCCGGCAAGCGAGACGGCAATCGACGCTTCAGTGCGGGCGCTGAAGGCGCTGTTGACCCGTTTTCCGGATGTGGCGGGGGTGGTGCTGCGGGTGGGGGATAATGATGCCTCGCGTGTGCCGTATTTGATTGGGAATGATATTTACCTGCCGCACTGCGCGCGGTGCAGCCATCTGGGGCGGGCGGATCGGATCGTGTCGATTGTGGAGGCGTTTTATCGTCCTGTGGTGGAGCAGCTCAACAAGCGGCTGATCCTGCGGGCGTGGAACGTGAAGCCCAATGGGTTGCATGATTCGGTGGACCTGTGCAAGCGGGTGGTGGCGCGGCTGCCCGGCAAGCCGGAAGACGACCGATTGGTGCTGAGCTTTAAGTTCACGCAGACGGATTTCTGGCGGTATCAGAAGTGGAACGCGGCCAGCCTGGCCTGCGGGGGACGACCGGTGATTTACGAATTGCAATGCCAGCGTGAATTTGAAGGTAAGGGGGCGATTCCAAATTGGCAGGTGCCGCTGTGGCGCAACGGCATGCCCGAGGCCGAGAATGCGGCAGAAGCCGGAGGGCTGGCGAATGTGGCGGGGAAGGTGAATCTTGTGGGATTGTGGGCGTGGGTGCGCGGAGGTGGGTGGGGCGGGCCATTTATTAACAACGAGAATTGGATTGACGCGAATGTGTATGCCGTGCCGCGCCTGGCAGACCAGCCGGACATGCCTTTGGAGAAGCTGGCGCAGGACTGGATCAACACGCGGCTGGGACTGCATCGCGACCCGGCGGGGGCGCAGATCGAGAAGATCCTGTTTGATTCCCCGCAGATGATTTTGCGTGGGTTTTATATCCGGGCGTTTGCGCAGCTGAAGGCCGATGGATGGCATCCGAATGCGGATTGGATTCAGGACGATCTGGTGGATGCGCAGGCGGCGTGGCGGATTATTCAACGGCTGCCGCTGGACCAACTGGACTCCGTGATTACCGAGAAACAGCAAGCGGTGGATCTGGTGACGGCGGCGCGCGGCGCGCTGGCGCAAGCGGTGACGGATGCGAACCGGAGCCGGATCGAGCCGCTGGTGAACACGTTGGATTACGGGGCATCGCTGTTTCTGGCCTTGCGTGACCTGCTGACGGGGCTGGTGGCTTACCGGCGGCACCTGGAGCACAACGATCCGGGTTCGGCGGAAGTATGCCGGGAGCGGCTGCATGATGTGCAGAACCACTGGGCGCAGCACACGCAGGACCACAGCAGCCTGCCCGGCGCAGCAACGGCGTTTCGAGAGCATCAGCTATGGGAATTGACGGAGCAGGTGCTGGCGGAATTGGGTGGGTGAGGAAGAAAGGTATAAGGAATAAGGTACAAGGGATAAGTAAGAAAACGGCTTATCGCTTATCGCCCTGCTTGAATCTTACTTTTTTTCTTATGCCGTTCCTCACTGGACTGTCTTATTGCACAGAGGCTTGATCGGTGAGCTGGTAGATGACGGGGCCGGAATCCAAAGCGGGCCAAAGCTGGTATTGGTAGCCTGCGGCCAGGCCGAGCGTGCGGGTGGTGCGGTAGGCGGCTACGGAATCCGGGTAGACAAACATGTTGATGCTGTAGGTGGTCGGGGGGCAAGCTTTGAATATGTCCAGAAGTTCCTGCGGCAGGGCAGCTTCGGGGACGCGGATGCCTCGCGGCTCAATGACGCTGGCCTGAAAACGCCGTCCGCCGAGCGGGGTGTGGGTGATCTGATTGTCGTAGCCGGCGCGGATATCCCTGGGCAGAAAATCGGCGAAGACAAAAACCTTACCGTGCCGAAGGATGAGCGAGATCTGGTCTTTCTTGCTTACCTGCTCGACGGGAAGGCGCGTTTGAAGCTGATGGGAAGACATGTAATCGGCCAGTTGGAATTGAGCCTCCTGGGTTTTCTGATGGGCGGCGTCGATGCGGTCCTGAAGTTGTTTTTGACTGTCACTGACTTTTGACTTGTGGAGATCGAGCCATTGCTGGTATTCAGTCGTTTTGCGTTTGATTTCCTCACGGGAGGATTGGATATTTTCCAGGGTGCGTGCCGTTTCCCGACGGGCTGATTCTTCGTTTTTCAATCGCTCCTGAATGCGCTTTTGGGCCTCGGGATCGTCCGCGGCAGTCGGGCCGTGTTCAAGCGCCTGGGCGGCAACGGCGCTCTGACGCAGGCTTTGGACCTGATCCGTGAGGGATTGAAGCTGAGTGGATTGGCGTATCTGGTCGAGAGCTTCGCGTTGGTCTTTGGTTTGGGCGCGGATGACGCTGGTGGTGAAAGTGGTGAGGATGGTGACGAGCATGGCGACGAAGATGATGCCGCCGAAGATGTCACAGACCGTGTCGAGCATGAGGTCGAGACTGTCGACTTCTGAATGTGATCTGCGTTTGGCCATGGTGGGGGTGGGCTCAGGAGAGACGGGCTATTGCTTTTTGTAGGATTTCTCACTGAGAGTCAGGTTGGTTTGTGAAATTTTGTAGTCAAGGGTGGCGGGAACCTTGATGGTGGCGGGCGTGACGGCGGCATCGCCGAGGGTGAATTCCACGTTGGTGGCGTTGTTGCCTTTACCGGGGACGGGCTCAATTTGCAGTTTGCCGGCTTCAGTGACTGACCATCGGAAGCTGCGCGCGCCTTTGATCGCTGCCTCTTTATCAAAGCTGGACCAGACAACGAGGGTGCCGGAGGCCTGGAAGATGAGGGTGCGGGAGGTGTAACCACCGTCGGAAAAATCAGGTGATCCCAGATGGTCTGCTTGGACCCAGGATCCGATCAGGTTTGCACCGGGTTTGGCAGGGTCGGCAGGGGATTTAGTGTCTGGAATGTCGATCTTGGGAGCGGCAATGGTTACGCCCCGGAGCTTTTCTTCCAGCTCATCGGCGAGGGCGCGTTTGGGCGGCTCAGGTATCGGGTCCGCCTTGGCGGGCGTTGGCGCCGTTGCGCCGCTGGAAGCAGGTTTGGGGGGTGTGACGGCGGCGGCCCATGCGGGGATTTCAGAGGATGACGCTGTGGCGCCGTCACCGCCTGGAGATACGGAAGGTGCGGGAAGATTAGAGACAAGGCCTCCCGTTGAGGAAAGGCCATCTCCGCCTGAGCCGTAGCCTGAGCCTGTGCTGCCGGCGGAGCTTGCTCCTGAACCATTTCCATTGCCAGTCCCGGTGCCGGCGCCCGAGCCGGAACCGCCTCCTCCGGAAGCGCCTCCTGAGGAGCCCTGAGACGAAGTGCCGTGAGATGCTTCATCTCCATTTGAGTTCGACTCTGAAACTTCAGACTGAGGATTCACGCCACGAGTGCCTTGGGCCGCAGAAGGAGGAGCCGCAAAGGTTTTGCGAGGCGGCGTGTATTGAGCAGACGGCGCGTTGTCCGCCTGGCATGCGCACAGGCCCATCATCAGCACCACCGCCATGCAGCCAGCTGCGCAGTGTGAGGCAGGTACGTGAGCAGATTCGTAGTGTGAACGTTTCATTTTGTTTCCTGTCCCGGCGCAAGAAGGACATTGGAGTTCTCGTCGATGAGGTCGCGCCCTGATTCAAATCCGGCTGCGCGGACATTTGCAGAAACCGTTTGATAGTAGGGAAAGCCGGAAGGTTTAAGCAGGACGACGATGAACACTTTACGTTTATCAAAACTCAAGAGGATTTGAGTGATGAGGGTGTTGCTGATTTTCGCGGCCGGAATCGAAATCATGCGATCCGAATCATTGGGCGTGCCCACACGCAGGTCGGTGCCTGAAAGCTCAAAGAGGACGGGCTGGCGCTTGTTGTCCCCTTGAAGGATATAGCTGATGCGCGGATTGCCCTTAGCCTCTTCAAGCTGAGCCTGGGCTTTTTTCAATTCCGCTTCTGATTCCTCAACCTTGACCAGCAGAACCTGGATCTGATCTTTTTGAGATCCCAGGGCTTCGGATTTCTCCTTCACCTGCGTGGCCAGCAGACGGAGTTTTTCCAGGTCATCCTTGAACTGAACCATTGCATGGGCAACCGTCGCCGGCTGGGTGGCGGGCACGTCGGGCGTGTCCTTGCGCTGTGCGGCCGTGAGTTCATCGCGCGCCGCCTGCACACGTTTTTGAATATCCTGCGACAACGAAGCCTCAAGGCGCTGAAGCTGAAGGATCTTCTGCTGAATCTCAGCAGCATCATCCTTTTCCTCCGCGGCCTGGGCTGCCTGCACGGCAACGGAATCAGTGACCGCATCCGTGAGTTCAAGCGACATGATGAGCGTGATGAAAATCATCAACCCCATGATGGCCAGGAGGATGTCCTGAAACGAAAAAAGGCTGATGGGGTTTTCGCCCGAATGTCCCCTACGGCGTTTTGCCATGGCTGGCCTCGCTTGTGGCGGCCGAGATGACGGGCAAGGAAGCAGGGGGCTCGATGGGTGCCGGAGGATTAGGCGCGGCAACGGGCGGACCCGCAATCACAGGAAGGGGCGCAGCGGGTGCGTAGATACGCAGGCGGCCAACAATCTGCCTTTGGCAGTAATCCATGAATTCATCATTCATCTGTTCTTCACGCCGTTTGAGCATGGTGAGGAAAAGCTGGATGAACAGCGCCGCCAGCAAGGCTTGTAGCGTGGTTTCAAACGAGACGGAGAGCCCGGAAGTAACGGTGTTCAGCGAACCCTTGATGGCCTCGATGTCTTTTGCGGAGTGAAGCACGCTGGTGAATGCGCCAATCGCCTGGGAAAGGCCCAGCGCCGTCCCGATGAACCCCCAGACGGGAATCGCCCAGATAAGGCTGCGGACGACGGTGTAAGAGGATTCCATGGCGGCTTCATCGCTGTCGGACTGGCTGCGCAGGATGTTATCGACATCGCCGATCTGGCCCATATTACGGAGGTTTGAAAGCGCGACCTGGATGCGGTTAAAAAGGATGAAGTCGCGCGGGTCTTCAGCAACCTGATAGAGGTAATCCAGCACCAGCTGAACTGTGGCGGGAGAAATGACGAAACCGGGATCCAGCGGAACAACGGGACGGGTCAGGGCGCGTTCCTGAAAGGCGATTTTGCGCCATTTCACCAAAGCAATCGACAGAGCCCAGAAAGAGAATAGCACGGTCGCGTAAGGCACCCACCCGCGCTGGGTGAAGGAGCGGCCAAACCAGTTTTCGTGAAAGGGGATGAGACTGCTGTAAAAAACAAGGGTGCCCAGCGCGGCCATGACAAGCGGCAGAATGGGGCCGGCACTGGTGAAGCGACCCGCCGGGAATAAGATCCTGCGTTCGATATCGTCCTTGGCAAAGGAGAGGCGGGGCAATCCAGCTGGGGGCGTCAAGGGATTCATTTGTGGGGCTCTTTGAGGATCGAGTCAATCAGATCCTCGGTCTCCGAATCGGGTGATGTATTGCCCCCGGCCTGCGTTTGAGGGGTGTTGAGCACATCATCCAGGACATCGTTGTGCTGCTCGGATGCGCCGGTATTCAGTTGTGGGCCAGCGGCAGATTGCTTTGCCTGTGCCTGCTGCTGTGCCGCGTCGAGAATGGCTGGATGGGTGTGGATGGGAAACCATTGGACCTGATCGCGTGACACATCATGAAGGCGGGAGACGGACCCCTGGGTGATGGCGTCTTTGACCTGCTGTAGGGAGTAGGGGCCGGTGGTCTGCCCGCGAAATCTCAGGTAGTACCCGGGCGCCTGTTTTTTAGGTTGAACGGACATGGGAACGACACCTTGTAATGGAGCCTGGTTAAGCAACGCAATCACACCGGTCACGGCTTGATGGCAGGAACCTGGGCGGGCGAGCCATAGATCAGCGTTCCTGCGGGAATTTGATCCATCGCACCGGGGAGAAGTTCAATGGTTCCACCGGGCTTGGTTACACCAAGCTGACGCAGTGCGGGCTGGCCCTGGGCATCAAGATAAAACGCTTCGAGGGTCAAATCGCCCTGATTGTCTTTAATCTGGCCGTTAAAGCCCATCTTGCCGTCTTCCTGAGGGAAAGCGATGGCGACAGGCTTGCGGTTGGTGGTGGTGAAGGCGAGGGCGCGAAGGCTTTTCCCGGCCGCTTGAGCGTTTTCGGCCAGGGTCTTAAAGTCAGGCCAGTTTTCAGGCGGGGCCTGTTCTTTCACCTGGGTGCGCAGAGTCTGACCGCGTTCGTCCATCGGGTCGAGCCAACTGGTGTCGACCTTGAGGGTGGAATAAGCCTTTTTCATGTCGTCAAGAGGTTGGCTGTTAGCAACAAGATCGTAGACCAGGGCATCGGGAACGATGAGTTGGGCCAGATTGACCTGAAGGGCCGGGTCCATCTTGCCGGTTTGCTGCTGTGCGGCGCGGAGCCAAAGAAGGTGGTACGCCTCCCATTGCGACAATGCCGCGCGCTCGCTCAAAAGGGGGCGGCATTGCTCGGCAAAGACAAATTGAGGGCTCTTGACCGGAGGCTGATAAAGATCAGCCAGGATGCTCGCCCGTCCGGCAGGGCTTTCAGCGCCGCTGGCCTGATTGGGTGTCATGACGTACGGGAATTCAAAGACATTCTTGCCCTGGGCATTTTTAGCCTCAACAGGTTTGGTGCTGGCGGGAATGTAATACCGCGGGCCGGAAATGCCGGCGACCGCCTTGGGCTGCACCATCCAGACGCTGGAGACAAAGCCGGTATCCAACGCGCGCTTCAACTTGCCTTCCCACGGGCGGTCGGAAGCGAACTTCGCCTGCTTGCCCAGGTAATTGTCAATGCCTGCGAGCTGAGTTTTGAACAGCTCAACGGTTTCAGCTCCAAGCGTGTCCTGAATTTTCTTTCGAGCCGCTTCCACGCCGGAGGTGTCAGACACGGCCGGAAGGGAAGGCAGGTTTTGAGACCAGAATCGTGCGGATCTCCAGGCAGGCTCCAGGGCGGCCGCCTTGGCAAAGTCAGAATTTAAGGGGCTGGTGGGGTTATCCTGGGCGAATTGGGTGAGCGCCTTGGCGTACTCCGCCGGTGTGGCCATCAGCATGCGCAGGCGTTCAACGGTGTCCGAACGCTTGCGGGCCTGTTCAACACCGTCCTTGATGGTCTGAAGCACGACTGAGACCTTGGAAAGCAGGATATCCCCGGCGCCGCGGATGCCCGGGGAGACGTCATTGCGCAGCGTCAGGGGGCGCAGTTCTTCCGTGATCGCCTGAATGGCGAGGGCTTTGTCGCCGGGCGCGATGGAAGCGTCATCACGGATCTGAGTGAAGCGGGCGCTGATGGCGTCGAGCGTGTTCTTGAACTCGGCGTCACGGGCTTGAAGTTCTTTTTGCTGATTGGCTTTTACCGCAGCCAGGAAACGCTCAAAGCGGACACGCTCGGCATCGCGCTTGACGATCTTTTGAGCGGTTTCAAGAGTGGCCTGGTCAACCGACAACGCCCCGGCCTGCTCTAAAGAAGCCATGGCGACTTCGAAACGCTCCGCCCGGGCAGTGTCTTCCTTGACGGCGGACTGCGCGCGCGTAATGGCCTGGGCCATGTCCGCGCTGGCGGCGATTCTGGGGCTCTCCTGCTGCACTTGGGTCACCAGGCGGTCGACATCCTGAAGGCGATCTTCGGCGACGGCCTGGTCCAGGATGCTGGTCCAATGGCGAGTTTCCTTGGCTTCCTGGACCATGAAGATGGTGAAGCCGACACCCGCGGCAACAACCAGAATGGCGCACGCCGTCCCGATGGCGATCACCACGAAGCGGCGGCGGGAATCAAGCTGGATTTCCGCCTTGCGGGATTGATATCGAGTGACCAGCACGGCAGGAAGCGGTTGATCGAACTTCTGAGCCTTGGCCCATGCGCGCTCGATTTCCGTCCTTAATTGCGCAGAGGATCCTGTACGGTCCAAGGCGGCTTCAAGCTCCATGGTGGCCTGGAGAAAGAGGCGCTGTTCGTGTTCTGCGTGGTCGGCTTCGCGAAGCCATGCCTGGGCGGCGGCGATGGGAGGAGGAACCTGGGTCACACGCGCCGCCTGTGCGCGGTCGGACCATTGATTGAGAGCCGCGCGCAGGTTTTCGGCGTTTTGCGTGGCATGCGATTGAACGATCTCGTCTTGAAGATCCGGCAGGGCGGCTAAGGCATCATTGGCCTTGAGCCCCTGATAAAGGTCTTCCACCTGCCGGCGAATGGCATCAGGAATGGGCTCAAGCCACTTGCCGGAGAGCTCCTGGCGCAACTTTTCAGCCTGGGCCAGATTTTTTTGCCGGACAATCGCGGGAAGATCGCGCTCTATTTCGCGCAGCCGCGTTCGTTCAAACAGCTTCAGATCCTGTGTCCAAAGTGGGTTTTGCCGATCAACCTCCGCCAGGTGCTTTAAGACCTGAATACGGGTCTCAGTCGGTGCGCGTGAGAGCGCAAGACGGCGGTTGCGCACCAGGAGGGGGGTCAGGCGCAGCTCAACAAAATAGGCGTTGTTTAATTCCGAGGCCCGGGGCAGGTCAATCCGGCTGGGGTGCGGCAGGTCGTGTTGTTGACAGATATCGGCCCAGTCGTGGGCGCCGTGGAGGTCGAGAATTGCCGCTTCCTCCAGGACAGGCGGCAGGCTTTCAGCATCTTGCAAGGCTTCAGAGCGGTACCCCTGATGCAGCAGAACCACGGCTTCCTGAATGCGCTTGTTGACCTGATCGATCAGACGGTTGTATTCCTCGCTTAAAGCCAGCACTTCGCGCGTGGAAAGCGACGCCCCAGTTCTGGTCCGGGTGACGGTGTTTTGAATCTCCTGCGCGATCTGCTGACTCTTACGCATCTGGTTTGTCCTGGGATTCCCCTAAAGGCCAGGGAAGGTATTTGCTCCCTCCGGTCAGGGAACGGCGCGTCCATCTGCAGGAGGCGACACAGCGGTGGGGTCCGGCTGCGTCACGGCCTGCATTCTTGAACTGGGTTGAGTGGTTTCACCCGTCTTGACAATGTTGAACGTCACAGACGCTGCTGCATTGCCGAAAACGTCATAACCCTGATATTTTGCCGAAGTCATCCCATCGGTGATGGCGGCAATAGCCTTGGCCGCCTGCTGGAAGGAGGCTTCTTCGTCCTTGGCTTTCTTGGCGTCTTCCTTGGCCGAATTCAAGAGCATGGCAAGGGGGGAACTCACCGTTGAAACACCACGTTTCCCATCGGATTCAAGGTCTTTGAGGATGTCGGCGGGCATGCCGTTGGGGGAAAGGCGGTGATAGCCCTTATCTTCCTCTTCGCCTTGTTTGTTGAGCCTCTCAAGGGTGTCTTTGAGCTTCGCCCTCGCTGCGTCGGCCACAGCCCTGCGCTTGCCCAGGTCCCTGCGCATTTCCCATAAGCTCTTGATATCGGTCGTTTTGACCATCACATCCGCCTGAGGTTGCGGAATATCGTTGGAGGCCTGGAAAATCACCGCGGTGAAACCTGCATCGGGCGGGAAGTCATTGGCGGTGGGCTGGCGTTTAACGGTGAGCAGATACTCCGACCACCGCGTGCCGGGCGCCGCAGCCGAGGGCGCCAGCCGCCAGTTGCTTAACCGGCCAAAGAGTGCAGCCTGGTAGGTGTTGATCGGCGGATTGGGTTTGTCCAGATTGGCCTGGAAAAGCGGGACATCAATCGTCATGCCTTGCCCGGACGGGTCTGGAAGGGTGGCCAGCAGCAATGATTTGCGCCAGTCGTCAGGCCGGCCATCAAAATTGCCGGTGGACGGCTGAAACAGAATGCTTGACCCGGTCAATTCTGAAAGCGCAATGGTGCCGGGTTCGATCATGAACTTGATGAACGAATTGTCTTTCTGCTTGGCGATGCTGAACTTGGCCATCACCACTTCGCTGGCGAGTTGGGTACCCGGTTTCCGGATTTCCAGCACTGTCGGGTCCGAGCGCAGCGGCGTGCCCTGTAAACCGCGCGGCTCACTGGGAAGGTTGACGATCACATCAAAAGAAGTCGCCTCCGCGATGGCCTTGGGGAAGGGGCCGGGAAACTTGGCCACGAGGGTATTGCCCTCGTAGGTGAGTTTCTGCGAGAGGTTTTCTGGAAGATCCGCCGCGGACCCTGTGTACTTCTGATAGTACGAGTTCAATGGGTCATAAAACTTGACGTCACTCCAATTGAGCGCGGCAAGCACATTGCTGGAGCTGCCGCCTGTTGCCACGGGGGCTTGCCCCGTCGAACTCACTGCCGCCGTCGGTCCTGGTGTGGGTGGCGAAGAAGTTGGGACAGACGACCCGATGGAGAGCCGGCCTCCGGGCGTGGTTGATGGGCCTGTGACGGCGGTACGCGGGGCGGCAGCAGTTATGGTGGGGTCAACAGGGATTGGCGCAGGCGTGACAACCCGCGGTGGAATCGGGCGTTCAGGCTGTTCATTCAACGGATCAACAGCGGTGGCAGTCGATGCGGTCGAGCTGAAAAGATAGAACGCACCCACCGTGAGGGCGGCGACGGAGCCAATGACGACGGCGGCGGCCAGGCCCATGCTTTTAACGGTGGCCCAATCGTCTTTGCGTGCCGCGCGGTTGCGGGCAAGCTGATCGGTTGGCGGCACAGAGGCAGGCGCGTGGACGCCGGAAGGATCATCGGAAAGTTCGGCCAGAAGCAGTTCCTGCATCTGCGGAACAGGCTTGGCGCGAAGCATCTTGGCCGCGGCAGGGTGAACCTTGTCGGAGGTTTCCTCCGAAGCACTGGAGGCGGGCGCCAGGTCGGGCCACGTGCCGCCTTTGCGGCAGGTCTCGTAAGGCTCACCGGGGATCGGCCGTCCGCTGGTCTTCTGAGTCAGGTCCAAAAGCACCACGCTGGCCACGCGGCGAACCTGATCGGCCAGCGGATCGGTCGACAACACACATCGCACGCGGCAATGGACATCAGGCGCGGCTGAAGTGAAGTACGTGGAGAAGGTCACATCCCAGCGCAACTGGGCAGGGAGAATGGCCAGCGCCTCAAACAACATCGCGGGAATATCGGGCGCCTGCTCGGGCGTATGGATGAGAACAATCGGCCGCCCAGGCTGGCTGATGATCGGCATGACCAGCGATCCGGCGTAGCTGGCGTCGCCCATCACTTTGGTCCACGTACTGCAGGGCTTACCCACCAGATGGCCCGGCGGGAGTTGGATGGAAGGCAATTGCCGGGGCTGACCGGTCCACTGCGTAAGCAGCAGGCCCGACTGCATGGCCAGCCACGCGGGGCCGGCTGGCGGCTCTTCGTTCTTGGCGACGATCAGGTGGTGCGCCAGCGTGTTGGAACGGCCGGTGTAATCCACGCCGACAGGTGCAATGCGGGAAACCAGCGTGTGCTTTTCGCCGCCGATGGTGAGCTTCACATGCATGAAGTTCACTGGATTGAATTTGGTTTTGGCGTCGGGCTTCGCCGCGGGCAGGGTGTAGCCCGAGAGCAGTTCCAGCCTGCTGATGAGCGTGGGCGTCAGTTCACGCGAAGCGCCGACAGTGGTAAAGCCGCGGGTGCCGGGTTTAAGGCCCTGGGGGGCAGATGTAAAGACGTGCTGTTGAGCCATCGAACCAAGGAACCTTTATAAACGGGCAGGCTGGGTAACCTGCTGCTGAGGAGTAATTTTGACCAGACCCGGAACGCATTTATGAAGCGCGGCTAAAACAGGCGTAGTAACCCACCGAGGGTGAATGTCGTTGGGTGTGATCCCGTAGAACGGACCCGACGGCCCCTCCACAAGCTGCGGACTCGCACCCAGAGATGAGACGGGAACGTAAACCACTTCGCTGCAAAAAGACTCGCATGTATTAACGATTTCCGGGCAGGTGCGCATCAGGAGTTGCCGGGAGCGCTCAGAAATTTCCATCATCCAGCCGGTGTGGAAACCCTGATGATCGACTGGGTCGAGCTTCAGGTCCAGATTGACCAGATCCGCCCAGATATCGGCCTTGGGGAGGACGACGACCAGCAGGGCCTTGTGCTTCTGATTGGCGGCAAGGCCGCGGTAAATGCGGATGCGCGCGATGGCTTCATTGAGGATGACTTCCTGGCGCGAAAGCGTGCCCGCCTGGCCGGCCCGGTTGCCGAACTTAAGCTGGGGATCATCGCTCTTGCAGATTTTCCGAAATCGCGGGTCTTGCGTGGGATCAAACATGAACAGGAGCGATTGCGCTTCCGCCAGGTGAAGCGTGAGCGGTTGCGCCGAGGTGTCTGATCCGGGAAGGAAGCTTTCTCCCGCGTTGTCGTAAAGGACCAGGGAGCGGAAGGGGAAGTACCCCTTTTCCAAAGCTTTGGCCGGGTCTTTGGGCCCCACGACAAATTGAAAGGGCCGCGGATAAGACATCACCTGCCCGTCGAGTGAAATCGTGCGGATCAGCGAGGCATCGGCTTGTTGCGTTTTGGGAAGCTCGACCGGGGCATTGGGGCGGGGTGAGAAGAAAAGCAACTCCTCGTAGCTGTGCAGTTTCGTGTTGACGGCGGGGTCAGCGTCAAGAAAAGTCATCCCCAGGTCGGAGGCCTGCTGGCGCAAAAGGTGCGTCATGGCCGCCAGGTAATGGCTCTTGCCCGAAGCAGGTGCGCCGATAATGGATAGAAAAAGCCCCGGCATCTCAATGTGAGGACGGGGAAGCTCCAGATGGCAGCGCGGGCAGGCAAGCTGGTGGCATGGCATGCCGCCGGGATCGACGGCATGGCCCTCGATGGAAAAACGTGTGGGCACAAAACGCCTGAACGCATCAGCGCCCACGACATCATCCCCCAGCATCCGGTCATGACGCGCGACAAACAACAACTTCTCGGGCGCAAACTTGTGCCAGCAGTTGGGACAGGTAATTTCTGCAAGCAGTCGGTTGACTGGCGCCGTGCTGTTCATGTGTTCTCCGGTCCCGGACGTTCGGATGCCACGTGACATTTTATCCAAAGTCGGCCGTTGTTGGTTCACTCCGCAAGTTGAATCTACACAATCGCTTGCAGGGGTGGATGTCATGGGGGTAACGCTTCAGACCAGGAGTTGTTGCCAAGGTTGATAGAATGTTCGCGCTTTATTCAACCCAGGCCGAAAAACGACTCTGTTATGACAAAACCACTCCCCACGCCCGCCATCGTCCGACAGGGAACTGTCTATCGAAATCCCCACCCGTATTTAAGATCCATTCACGCCTGGCATCCCTCGATCACCATCAGCAACAACAGCAAACTGATCGTCACATTCGACCTGGGCGAGGCAGTTGAGGCTTTTAACTACAAAACGTATATCACGCGTTCCAGTGATTCCGGCGGTTCCTGGGAACACCCCACGCCTTTCCTGCATCAAACCCTCAGTCAGCGGCCTTCCACCCATTCGGTCCGCACCTCACGCCTTGCCGCGGGACGCCTCATGGTCGGCTTGGGCGCGCTTTATCACCGGGACGATCCGGATGCGGGCCTTATCAACCGGGTGAACCTTGGCTGCGTGCCGGTCGATTTGTTCGTGGTCAAAAAGGTCATACACGAACACGATCGCCCAACAATCAAATTCATCAAGCCGCCCCTCCAAAGCTCGGGGTTTGAGCTTTGCCACGCCATCATTGAGCTCCGCGACGGTCGCTGGCTTGCCCCCACATCCACCTGGAAAGGCTGGAACGGCGAAGCCCCTGAAGGAATGAAGGCAATCGCCCTCGTTTCACACGATCAGGGCGAAACCTGGCCCGAGTACATCACCGTCGCCGATCAATACCAGCGCGGCGTGATCAGTTGGGAACAATCCATGGTCCAATTGGAAGACGATCGCCTCCTGGCCGTCGTCTGGTCCTTCAATGAAGGAACCGGCAAAAGCGAACCAACCCGCTTCACCCTCAGCCAGGACGGCAAAACCTTTGACCCGCTCCAGGAAACAGGATTGTTTGGTCAGACCGCCAAAATGCTTCACCTGAGCGGAAATCGTTTCTTCATGGCCTATCGCCGGGACGATATCCCCGGCTTGTGGGGCGCCCTTTGCGAAATTCAGGGCAACAACTGGGTAACCCTCTCGCAGATGCCGCTCTGGCAGGGGGCGCACTCGGGCATGACCGGGCGGGAATCCAACGCCAATGAATTGTCCGGCCTCAAATTTGGCTATCCTTCGCTGTTGCGCATGTCCGATGATGAAGTCATGGTGGTCTTCTGGGCCAAGGTGGACGACGTCCATGAGATCCGCTGGGTGAAGCTCAATGGGTTTGGCGCCTGATCAACTTTGATGGGGGCACGGCTTGGAAACGTCGGCAAGGCTGAAACTCATCTCAATGATCAACCGCCACGGAGCTGGCGTGGTGGTGGACGCCAAGCGTTGCGAAGGGCTATTGCGCGATGCATTTGAGAACCAGCATCACGACGAGTTGACCGTTCTCCTTGTCGCATTGCACGACGGCACCGTTGTCGACATCGTAAAAGACACGCAGACGCCCAGCCAGCATCTGGTTGCTCTCTTTGGACAGCGGGTTTATTTCCGCCACCAGATTCCACAGGACCGGGCGATGTGGAGTGTCGAAACCTGGGCACTGGCGCTGGGTGTGATCGCAAAGGCCGGTCCCCAGACATCCTCAGGCGCAGCTCTGCCGGCAAAACCCACCGCTTTCAGCCCCGTACATGATCCTGACGACCCCTTTGCCGCGACGGCTGCGCTTTCTCCGGCTGAAAAATTGCGGACGGCGATCCGGCTCATGCTGACCTCCGGCAAAGGCGTTTTAGATGCGGAAAGCAAGCTGGATCTACAGATTCTGCGAGAGAGTCTCGGGATTTCTCAGCAGGAGGCAAGCCAGATCTTCGCAGAGGAAAAGGCCCGGCACGCCAAGGAATCCGCCGTTTGGTTTCATACCCCGCAGCCCGGCGCGTCTGCCGCAAACCCGTCACCGTCCATGCCGCAGGTTCCCGTCGCCCCTTCCTCACAACGCCGGGTCGTGCTGACATTCCCACCCACCCGCGTGGGCGAGGTCTACATGGACAGCATCGGCATTCAACTGGCTTACATTCCTGCAGGCTCGTTTGTCATGGGAAGCCCGGTGCTGGAGCCTGGTCGAAGCGATGACGAAGGCCAGCGCAACGTGAGCATCTCCAAACCCTTCCTGATGGGTGTCATGCAGGTGACCCAGACGCAATGGCGCACGGTGATGGCCACCCGCCCCAGCCATTTCATGGGCGACAATCTGCCGGTGGAACAGGTTCTTTGGGATGAATGCAAACGGTTCTGCGCGGCAATGACCAAGCGGGAAGGGCGCACCTATCGCCTGCCCACGGAGGTGGAGTGGGAATATGCCTGCCGTGCCGGCACGACATTGGCATTCAACTGGGGCACCAACACCATCACCGACAAGCAGGCGAACTTCAACGGGGGACACGTGTACAACGGGTCGGCCAGAGGGGTCAATCGCGCGCGGACAGTGCCTGTGGGAAGCTTTCCCGCCAATGTCTGGGGCCTGCATGACATGCACGGCAATGTCTGGGAATGGTGCGAAGACTGGTATGAATTTGGCAAACGCCGAGTGATCCGCGGCGGATCCTGGGGAATTGCGCCCCGCTATTTACGATCAGCATCCCGGGGCAGCAGCGCGCCGGATTACCTGAGCCCTAATTTCGGGTTCCGCGTGGTGGTCGAAATCTGATTTTGTATGGGCTGCAAGACGTTGTAGCGCCAAGCGGCAGCGATTTGCCGCAAGTGTCTGCAATACTGGATCATACGTTACGCAAAGGCTGAATATCATCCAATGTCCCGTCGAAGGGCGGTTCGTTTCAAGGATGATCAATGTCTCAGCCAGACCCAGCAATCATGCCGACAGCCACGCCCCTGCCGGGAAGCGCAACGTCGTCGGCCGCCTCCAAGCCCCAATCGGCAGTACCGACCCCAGGCGTAACCCAAACGGCTGCCAAAACCATCCGCATGGGTCGTTTTAAGATCATTTCCAAACTGGGAAAAGGGGGGATGGGCACCGTTTACCGTGCGGTGGATGAAAAGCTGCAGCGGTATGTCGCCCTGAAAGTCATTGCCAAGGACAAACCGGGCCAGACCACGCAATTCACAGAGGCGTTCATCCGCGAGGCGCGATCGGTGGCGCAACTCGACCACCCCAACATCGTCCGCGTCTTCGAGATCGGCGAAACGCGGCTCCACACGTTTATCGCCATGGAACTGCTGGAAGGCGGGGATCTTTGGCAGTTGTTCAAAGCCGCGGGCAAGCTGGAAGCCGGACGGGCCGCGCTGATCGGGGCGGAAGCGGCCGAGGCGCTGGCCTATGCGCACACGCAGGGCGTGGTGCATCGGGATATCAAGCCCGCCAACCTCATGCTGGCACGCAACGGCCGGTGCAAAATCACAGACTTTGGCCTTTGCAGGTTTGAAGACCCCAACGACTTATTCAAACTCCCGGAGATGGTGGGCACCCCGATGTACCTCGCGCCGGAGGTGATACGCCAGCAGCCGGCCGGGCCCGCATCCGACGTCTACAGCCTGGCCATGACGCTCTGGATCGTATTGGCGGGGATGTCACCATTTGAAGGTTTTACACGCAAAGCCCTCTATGAAGCGAAACTGGCTGCGCCCATGCCCAGCTTGCGGCTGCATCGTCCGGATGTCCCCGCGAAACTGGTGGAAGCGATTGACCAGGCCTTGGACCGCGACCCGGCCAAGCGGCCGGGGATGGAGCAATTCGGAAGGCTCCTGAGGCTAAACGTGACCGGGGACGTGTCATCGGTCGGTGCCTTTCTGGCAAGCCAGGTCTCTTCAGGGTCGACCGCCACGGGCCTTGCCCTGGACTTGAATCTCGATCTTGGACCGACGGAGACCGGGGTTTCAGGCGTGAGTCTCGGTGTCTCCCGCCTTTCAAATGCCGTGAGCGTGGTAAGCCCCACGGCATCCCGCGCCCTCACCGCTGTCGGGCATCCCGCGCGAAAACGCTGGGTGATCGGCGCCGTGGCCGTTGCCGTGCTGGCGCTTGGTGTGTCAGGCTGGTTTGTCATCGGATCCGTGTTCACTCCCCCAAAACTGACCACTCTGCGGGTGAATCATTCCCTGTGGCTGCGGCCATTGGATGCCGGTGATCTTCTTGCCGTCGCCGCGCCGTTGCGAATGCGCGACCCCAACCCCATCTGCGTGCGCGGCACAGTCAGCGAAATCGAAGAAGTAAGCGGCGGTTACATCCTCCGCTTTAAGGAATCCCTGCTGACCGCGGAGTTCAAGGAAACAGTGGGGGAACAGATGCAGCGCGCTTTCGGCGGACAAGCCGGACGGCAATTGACCGGTAAAACAATCATGGTCAACGGCGCGGTAACCGGCACCGCAAGCCTGCCGGTGATTCAGATTCAGGATGTGGATCAAGTCCGGGTCGCCCAGGCGCCCGCCCCAGTCGCCCCACGCGCTTCAATTCAAACGCAAAAGGCACGCTAAAGGCCTTCGCGTCTAAACATGCCCCCCGCAAAACACAATTGCCGGGTCAATGCTCTATCGCCGCCCGTTTTTCCGGTTTAGCCCTCATGGACACGCGATAACCCGACATCCCGATAACCCGGGCGCGAAAACCTCTCACACGATTAGATACAAAAGCCCTGGAAAGCCTCAGGCCTTCTTCATCAGTGACTTGGAACCCTGAATAATGTAGGGCAGGCCGCTCATCACGGTGACAAAAACCACCACATAGGCAATCGCGTCAGGGATCATCAGCATCCATTCGTGGCTGATGGTTCGCGGATTCACCCACACCAGCACGAGGATGACCGGAATGGCCACCGCTTGCAGCACCATTTTGAGCTTGCCCCAGATGTTCGCGCCGAATTGGACGCCCTGGCCTTCAAGCTCGCCGCGAATGCCGGTCACCAGCAGTTCACGCCCCAGCATGGTGACCACCATCCAGGGGTATACGCCTGTGATATTCGTCAGGAAAAGGCCTTGCTTGACGGCCACGGGATCAATAAAACGCGGGCCTGAAAGATAGATGAACGCCCCCAGCACCAGCACCTTGTCGCAAAAGGGGTCCATGATGCGGCCGAAAGTGCTTTCCACGTGCCATTTGCGCGCCAGGTACCCATCAAGCCAGTCAGTGATTGCCGCCAGAATAAAGACACCGATCGCAGCCAGCAGAGCCCAGTCCGGGCCATGGCCGTATCGATAAGTGTTAAGGATGAGAAAGAACCCCCCAGCCAGTACGAGCCTGGCCATGGTGATGATGTTGGGGAGGTTTTTTTGGAACATGAGGCTATTGTAGGGAAACAAATCATCGGGGATTCCCCGATGGGTCTGCTGTTGTCTCAGGACTGCGCAACCGCCTGCCCTGCCAGCCGACCTGAACACCAGGCCCACTGAAAGTTGTACCCGCCGATGCGGCCGTCGACATCCAGAATTTCACCCACCAGGTGCAACCCCGGCACAACCCGCGACGCCATGGTTTGCAGCTTGATTTCATCCAGCGGGACACCCCCCGCCGTGACCTCGGCAAACAGAAAACCCCGATCACCTGTGACTGGCGCATGCATGGCCGTGATGGCATTGGCAAGGGCTTTGCGCTTGTCGCGCGAAACCTGGCAGACGGGCGTCTCCGGTGGCAGCTTGGCTTCAAACATAAGCAGAGCATCAGCCAGCCGCCCCGTGAGCTTTTGATTGAGCCACGCAAATGCATACTGGCGCGGCTTATGCTGCGCCGCAGAAAGAAGATCGGCATCCACAACGGCATATGGATCCTGCCCGGACTTGGCCAACCCAGGCAACCAGTTAATGAGCAGCTTTGCGCCCGGATCCGAACGCCGCGCATGAATAAGATGGCGACTGATATTCAGCGGGCAGGGGCCCGAAAGGCCAAAATGCGTCAGCAGGGTTGAACCGCTTTCACGCTTAATCACCTTCCCGGTGGAAAGCGCGACGCTGAGCGTCGTGTCCAGCGTGAGGCCCGAGAGGGATTTAATCCAGTGATCCCCCGGCAAAGTCAGCGGCACCAGCGCCGGGAAGGTATGAGTGAGAGAGTGGCCCAGGGTCTTAGCCAACGCATAGCCCGTGCCGTCGCTGCCGGTTTTGGGCAGGCTTTTGCCCCCGGTGGCAAGGACCAGTTTGGCAACGGTGATAACGCTGGCGTCCGTGGTCAGAGTGAATCCGGTTTCCGCCGCGTGTGAAACAGCAGTCACCTTTTCGCCAAAGTGAAAGGTCACGCCCGCGGCTTTGGCAGCGTTGAGCAGCGCCTCAAGAACCGTACGCGCCGAATCCGTCACCGGAAAAAGCTTGCCGGTTTCTTCCCGCTTTAATTCCACCCCAAGATCTTTGAAAAACGCCACCGTCTGGTCAACGCTGAAAGTCCTCAGCACCATGGCGACATGGTTGGATTTGGGCGTGTTGTAATCGTCGGGCAGCACGACATCATGGGTGACATTGCAGCGCCCGCCGCCGGCAACGAGGATTTTCGCACCCGGCTTGGGGGCTGAATCAATCAGCAGAATCTGTCCCGGCCTCGGTTGCTGTCCGGTTTTCTCCCGCACGGTGCGCCCAGCGAAAATAGCCGTCATTAGGCCGGCAGCGCCGGCGCCGAGGATGGCGATTTCACAGGATAGGGGGGTGGTGTTCAAGCGAACTTAATGATGGCCCGAGTCGGGCGTGCCAAGCTTGGGCGTAAGCTGTTCCAACAGAGCCTTCAGCGTCTTCTTATCCTTCGCCTCGGCATTGAGCCGCATGAGCGGCTCAGTGTTGCTGGCACGGATATTAAACGCGTAGCCAAGGGTGTCCCATGAATCGACGCTCACCCCATCAAGCTCATCGATCTTGCCCGTTTTGCCGAAGGCATCCTTGACCCATGAGAACACGCCCGCCTTATCCTGCACGACATAGTTTTGCTCGCCCGATTGCGGATAGCGCATGTAAGGCGCGATAAGCTGGCTCAGCGGGCGATCCGTCTGGCTCAGGATGGTGAGCATCACCGCAAATGCAATCGCGCCTGAATCCGCAAAGTAATTATCGCGGAAGTAGAAGTGGCCCGAGAGTTCGCCGCCGAAGACGCCGTTGGTTTCCCGCAGGTCCGCCTTCATGAACACGTGGCCCACGCGGCTGCGGTAGGGCTTGCCGCCCAGCGCCCGAATGGTTTCCTCCACAGATTTGCTGGAGCGCAGATCGTAAACCACCGTGGAACCGGGGCTGGTCTTCAGGAAATAATCGGCAAAAAGGCCCGTAAGGTGATCACATCCGATGATGTTCCCCAGTTCATCGGTGAAGATGCAGCGGTCGGCATCGCCGTCGAAGCAGGCGCCAAAGTGCGCCGTGTGCTTGATGACGCCTTCCTGCGTAGGAATCATGTTTTTGGCCACCAGCGGGTTGGGTTCATGGACGAACTTGCCGTTGGTCTCAAAGTTCACCGGCGCGATTTTGACGGTGGGGAGGTCCTCAAACACCTTGGGCACCATGTGTCCGGCCATGCCGTTGGACGCATCGACAAAAACCTTCAGAATGCGGTTGGAAGGCGTGAAGAACTTGAGGATGTGGGCTTTGTATTCCGTCCAGATGTCCCGCGTTGAGAGATTGCCCGGCGTGATGCTCGACTTGTAATTCGCCCGGTTAGGCAGCGACTCGGCAATAGCCTGAATGTCTTTCAATCCGGTGTTTGCCCCGATGGGCTTGGCCTGGAGGCCCGAAAGCTTAAACCCGTTGTAATTAATGGGGTTATGGCTCGCGGTGGTCTGGATGCCGCCGATGGCGTTCAAGAAATTCACGGCAAAATACTGAATCGACGTATCCGCCATGCCCAAGTCAATCACGTCCACGCCGGAGGCCAGAAGCCCGTCAATCAGCGCCTTGCACATCGAAGGCGAACTCGGGCGCATATCACGGGAAACCGCCACTGAATTGGACGTCGCCCCGGCGGCCTTGGCGCCCTTCAAAAAAAACTGTCCCGCCGAAAGCCCCACCTTCCACGCGGCTTCCTCATTCAACGGTTCAGGATACGTGGCGCGGATGTCATACGCTTTAAAGATCGGTCCGATCATGGTCTTGGTTTCCTTGTGATTGCGAGCATGATAACCCAAGGCGCTCAATGGGTGGCACGCTGGCCCGTCAACGCTACCGACCCCGCCTCCCATCCGCATTCACCACCCTCGTGTAACATAGCGTTCCGTTCCATCCCAAGCAGGGGGGATTCATGAATTGGCTGACGCAGACATACCGCTGGGGGCCTCTCTTTCTTCTGTTCCTTGATTTCGGCCTCCCGCTCCTCCTTTTTCTTCCCGGCGCATGGATGCTCTGGTCCGGCGCCTTCCGCAAACCACGACACTCCGTCCCCACCGGCAAATGCTCCGCCTGCGGCTATGACGTCTCCCAAACTCCCGCCCCCGCCTGCCCCGAGTGCGGCCAAAAACGCGACGACCCAACCTTCACCCCCAAACGCAAAATCAAAAAACTCCGCTCCGCCCTCGGTCTTCTCCTCTGCCTCCCCGCCTGCTTGGTCCTCTGCTTCTCTCTCTGGTATTTCCCCGCCACTTACCTCTCCAACCAGAAAACCGAGCACGCCCTCACCATCCTCGACCCCATCCTCGTCCGTAGCTTCGAAGATGGCTGGAACGGCGGCCCCCGCCACGCAACACCCCCGGATTGGGCCGTCTGGCTCACCACCCAGGGCCTCCTGGCCCTCGGCCATTCCCCGCCCGACCCCAAGACCATTAAACACAACTTCCTCAACTATCCTCGCATCTACTCCCACACTCCTTCATCCCTCGACAACCTCGACGCCTTGGCCCTTCACACTGCCGTCAACTGGGCCTGGCACCCCACCCTCAACTACATGTCCTACATGCCCCTTGAGTCCCGGGTATATCTCACTCTCGACGCCTCTACTCCCCTCACCCCCCAGCAAACCCTCGCCCTCTCCCAGGTGGGCGGCTTAAAAGTCCTCTCCACCTCCTCCCACATCAAATTCGACGATCAAGCCCTCACCCAGCTCTCCCTCCTCCTGGATCCCTCCATCAACTTCCATATCTCACACTTCGCCCCCGATCCCTCACAAGCCCACCTTTGGGACGCCCCCATCCCCAAGCTCCCCCAAATCGGCTCCCTCTCCATCCGCCCCTCAGCCCCCATCCCCCAGGGCATCTTCCAGGTCCTTCAAAACAACCGTCGCCTCTACGGCATAGGAATCACCGACGCCGACGCACCCACTGACCAACCCCACATGCTCCAGGGCATCTCACGCCTTTCCACACTCTCCACCCTCCAGCACTTCACCCTCGACAGCGGCACCCCCGCCCAGCGCGCCCAGGTCTTCAGCCTCATCCCCAGCATGCCCAAACTCCTTCGTCTCAGCCTACGCGGCTTAGACATCCCTCCATCCCAACTCCTGACCCTTCAATCACTCAAAGAACTGCGGCACCTCGAAATCGGCTTCCAACCAAACACCTCCAGCACCGATCAAGACCTCCAATGGCTCACTGCTTTCCCCCAACTCGATTCCCTCTCCCTCTGCAACATGCCCAATGTCAAAGGCACATGCCTTTCCTCCACTCACGCGCCTCGTTACCTCACAAAACTCCAATTAGACAACGTCGGCATCGACGAATCCTCCCTCTTGGCCCTCCGCCACAGTAGCATCACCGAACTCCGCCTCAAAAACTGCAACATCACCTCCCAGGCTCTCGCCAACTTCCTCAAACAGCAAATTTACCTCCACACCCTCGACTACGACCAACCCGCCACCCAATCTCTCTGCGAACAAATCGCCCTCACCAATATTCACACGCTCAGCATCCGCGGCATAGACGACCAAGCCCTCCAAACCCTCTTCAAAGCCCACACTTATTTAAAAATCACCCTCCACTCCCCACGTCTCTCCCCACAACTCCAAGCCCAGATCAAATCCGGCAACGACCCCCATTTCCGCAACATCACCATCATCCGGTAGGGGGGTAAATCTCACCCCACATCCAGCTCAGCGACTTCAAACACCATCCTGTCAATCTCTTCAAAATCTTGTTGATCCTGTAAAAATCCCCCTCTTAAAACCACCCCAATCACCAACCCCACCGCGCTTCCCAACCAGCGCACAACCCCATCTCCTCTTCCTTCTCCAACCTTCGCGTCTTCGCGCCTTCGCGGTAAAACTCCGCTCTGTCAAACCCTCAACACCACATCACCTTCGGCTACCATCACACGATATGAATTCCGGCCCACCCCTCTGGCTCCTGATCCTCCTCCCCGTGCTCGACTTCGGTCTCCCGGCCCTCCTCTTTTTCCTCGGCATCCTCCTCTTCCGCAAAACCCGTAACTCCCGCAACTCTGCCGCCCTTTATTGCGCCAAATGCAAATATGACATGCGCGCCGCCACCTCCCTCACCTGCCCCGAGTGCGGCTTCACCCACAAATCTCCCACCCAACTCCACCCTCACAAACGCTTCTTCCACCTCAAACTCACTCTGGCTGCTTTCCTCTGCCTCCCCAGCATCTTCGTCCTCTTCATCTGCCTCACCTATTTCCCCGCCGCTTATCTCGAAACCCGCCGAACCCAAGCCACCCTCACCCATCTTCGAGCCCTCGGGGCCCAGTGCGATCCATCCACTGACACCACCCTGGAAGCCCCCTCGGCCTGGACACTCCAGGTCTGGTCCTGGATCTACAAACTCCCGATCAGGCCCACCTTCTACAACGGATATTCCCCATCTGAACGGAGGAACCTGCTCTTCCCCAGACTTTTCCGCGCCGATCACCCCATCTCTCCCATCGCCGAAACCTTCCTTAACTGGACATGGTCTCCTTACCGAAACTATCACTGGTACTTTCCCTTGCCGCAGTACTGGTATTTGGACTTCACCAACGGTCCCGCCTGCACATTGACCCAGAATGACGCACGCCGCATCTGTGACATTCGCTTTTTGCACACAATACACCTGGGTCCTCAAGTCCTTGTCGATGGCCCCACCCTCGCCGCCTTCGCCTCTTTCTCCCAGAAGGTCGAGTGGAGCGAACTTCAAATCCAAAACTACCAGCCAACCCCTTGGGACAACACGGGCTGGCCTGCGGCTGGCCCCATCAAAGCCCTGTCCACCATTGACATCGACGCCCGCCGCGGCGTCAGCGATTCCCTCTTTGCCATGCTCGCATCCTGCCCCAACCTCTACGCACTCTCCATCCGCGCCTCTCCTCAAAACCCATCCGAAAAAATCCTCGAGGCTTGCCTCAAGTTCGATCACCTCAGAACCCTCTCTTTTCAAGGCCTTCGAATCACCCCCGCCGATCTCGAAAAACTTCGGAATTTCAACGAACTTGAGAATCTCACCCTCGACCTCCCACCCAACTCACCCCTCACCGACGCCGACTTCGCTCCCCTCAACAACCTGCCTCACTTGCGCCGTATCACGCTTAAAAATGCCCCCCGTGTCACCGGCACTTTTTTATTGAACATTAAGTCTGAACTCGACGGCGTCATTTTCTCAAACATACCCTTTAACGATCAAGCTTTCGCCGCCTTGGCAATTCGCTCCTCTCTCTCTGAACTCTCGTTCCAAAACACCCAAGTCACTCCCATCGCAATCAAAGAGCTCATCCGCAAATTTAAACACCTCAGAATCTTTCGCTACGACAAGCCCCTCGATATGGAAGCCTGCCGGAACGTCGCATGGCGCAACCCACATACCCTTGCACTTTCCGGCGTCGATGACGAACAACTCAAATGCTTCTTATCCGAAACACCATACCGCATTGAACTCTACGACCACCGCCTCTCTGACTCCATAGCCGCACAAGTCAAAGCCGGGCATTTCAATCGTCCCGGTATCGATCGCTGGTTTAACCGTGAAGTCATCCTCATGAACGACTCCCCGCAACCCACAACCGCTCCATAACTCCATTGACTCATTTCTGACCAACTGATTGCCCCCTCCGCTTCGCCTGCTCCCTGCCAATCCCGCTAAACAACTTCTCCGTCTGTCCCCAAAGCTTTTCCAGCGCCTGCGACTCCACCTCAATCCGCGTCTTCTCCACGGCATCCTCCGAACTCCACACCGTCGCCAGATTCGAGTCCAGCGCCTGCCCCTCCGCCAACCCATACACATACCCCGTCCTCACATCCAGCACTATGCACGAAGCCACGCAGCTCACCTTCGCCTCCTGATTGGGTAAAAACCCCAGTGTCAGCGTATTCAGCGGCCCCACCTCATGGTCCACCACGTAAAACGTCGTATCCAGCGTATACATCATCAGCAGGTCTGCATGCAGCTTTGAAGCCGCCAGCCGTAAATCCTTACTCGTCTTTAATTCCCGCGGCAAAACCATCCGGTTCAACACCGCAAACCCCGCCACCGCCTCGCATTTCTCCAAATACTCCGAAGGGTCCCGCCGCGCCTGCGACAAATCCGTCGACACCACCCGATAATTCCCCTCACCATACGTGCTGTATCCATCTCCTCGTTCATAGTTGGATCCCTGCAATTGCACCACCGCCAGCCGCGCCGGAAACTTTGCCGCCGGTTGCGCCGTGAAGTTCTCCTCCATCTCCATCGACGTGATCCCCGTCAGATCCGCCGGCCCGCCCGGCGTCACATAATGCGAACTGCACCCGCCGCAAAACACACCCGCAAAACAAACAACCACCATCCCGGCAAGCCGGGTAAACATCATCCGTTCCATCTCTAAATCCTTGGTAGGGGGGCCACCAACCTGAGAGGACAAACCTGAACAACGCGTTCAAAATCCATCTCTCACCCGCGGCAAACCACCGCCACCAACAAAGACGCAGTTCCCCACCTTTCGTCCAACATCATCAAAATAAAATCTCACCCATTCCCATCGTCACCCAAAAAAGCCCGCTAAAAACACTTCAATCTCCGCCCGCCAGATCGCATCGTTTAAATCTTGAACATCTTGCCAATCCCGTTAAAAAACTTTCCTCATCAAGCCCTCAAAACCCCATTGCAACCCACCTCAATCTTCCCTTCTCTTACCTTCGCGTCTTCGCGCCTTCGCGGTAAAACTCCGCTCTGTCAAACCCTCACCACAAACCCATCCCCAGCCTCCTCCACCCCCATCTTCACCCCCAGAAACTTCTCAATCAGCCCCACATGCGTCTTCGCATGCCCCGACATGCACACGCACCGAAACTCACCGCTCCCAGCCAAAGCCAAAGGCAGCATCAACTGATCCGCCAGATGCTCACCCACCGGCGCGCTCGACGCCAGATATGCCTTCGCCTGCGTAACCACCTCCCGCGCCACCACCTCCGGCAAGGAATCCGAATCTCCAAACGCCGTCACCACCTCCGTCACATGTTCATATTCCAAATGCACAGTCACGGCTAAGCCCGGCCCCGAACTCTTCACATACTGCCGCATCTTCACCACATCATCCGGCCACCCCATCACCCCCTGAATCACACCCAGCGCCTCCCGCGCCACCTCCGGATCCATGTGCGCAAAATGCGCCACCGCCTTCTTGCTCTTCAGTTCCCCGCGCTCCATCAAGCTGAATCCCTTCAAACCCGCACACCCCGTCACCCGCGCCAGCACATGCCCGCCGCCCGCCGGATAAAACCCCGGCGCTTTCATCTCCAGCGTCATCCCCGCGCCCGTCCGCCGCACCATCGGCATGAACACCTCCGCCAGAAAGTCATACGGCGGCGCGAACGCCCCATGCGTCCCGCCCTCCAGCGTGATCTGGCTCTCTCCCTCCATCATCAAGAGCGCCGGCAACACCGTCTGCAGCACCAGCGATGTGCTCCCCGCCGTCCCCACGGCAAAACGATAGCTCCCCGGCGTCACCTTCCCCGGCTTAAACGTCAACTCGCGACTCCCGATCCGATCCCCGCTCACCGTCCCATTGCACAGCTTCACAGCCGCATTCACCGCCGTCAGATGCTGCCGCATCAACCCAGGCTTCGCACGCCCAGCCCGAATCTTCTTAATCGTAAACGCCTCCCCCGTCCGCATGGACAACCCCAATGCCGACCGCACCATCTGCCCGCCACCCTCACCCACGGAACCATCAATCTGAATCATCTTCGTTCCCTTACTTTTTAAATCCCCACCGCGTCATACGACAGTAGGGGGGATCATACTCCCACGCACTCGGGTTACCGATTTCCAGGTTGCCGGGGGCTTCGACAATCACACTTGAAACAGTCGTAGTCGAAGCTCCCCGGCAACCTGCAACCCGATAACCCGGGCGCGTGGGTCTAATCGTAGTCAACAACCTGGGTTAATCATCCGCCTTATCCGCATCCTTAATCACAAACTTCGCCTGCAAGCGCGCCACTTGCGACGCCAACCCCGCAAGCTCCACGCTCCGCAGCACCTCCTCAAAGTTCTTATACGCCTTGGGCGCTTCATCAATGGGATACTGCCGGCTGTTGTAAAGCACATCCGCATTCTTCAAAGAGATATCCACCGATTCCTGCTTCAGGTTCCGCGCCGCCGCCTTGCGGCCCATGGCGCGTCCCGCCCCGTGGTTCACGGAGTAGCACGAAAGCGCCGCCCCGGGATTCGCCACCATGATGGCCGACCCATCCTTGGGGTTCCCCGGCAGCAGAATCGGATGCCCGATTTCATAAAACGGCGTCGATTTCAACTCATGATGCCCCGCGGGAAACGCACGCGTCGCCCCCTTGCGGTGCACCCACTCCACAGTTCCATCGACCACTTCCCGCCGTGCGATGTTATGGCTGATGAAATACACCAGTTCACCCTTCGTTCCAGGGATCACCTCCTGAAACGCTTCCAGGATCAAAGCATTGATCAACATATGGTTCACCGTCGCGAAGTTCGCGCCGATCGACATGTAATCGATATACGAATCCGCTTCCGGCGTTCCCAGCGGCGCATGCACCAGTTCCCGGTCGTTTCCGGGCAGGGGGATACCCCATTCCGCAAAATGCTTCTGCAGCTTCTTAAACTGCGCTCCCGCCAGGATCGCTCCCAGCCCGCGCGATCCGCAGTGCGAAAGAAACGCCACATGCCCATCCTTCAACCCGAAAACCTCGGCCGCCTTGCGTGACCGTTCATCCTCATTCACGGTCACGATCTCGCATTCCCCAAAGTGGTTTCCACCACCATAGGAGCCAAGCTGCCGCACCTTGGAATCAAAATTCCGCAGCACGCCTTCGGTCACCATCTCCTCCAGCGCCTTCTCAAGCGCCACAACACTCCCATCATGGCCCACATGCGCGCTGTCTTCACAACGTGCAGCCCAGTGCTCAGGGATTCCCAGCTCACGCAACACTTCCGGCGCCGCCCCCCGCGTCACCGCCGCCCGCCCCAGCGTGGGATCCACATACCGCTCCTTCTTCACGCGGCGATTTCCCACCCCTGTCGGCGTCCGCTCCAGAATCGCATCGATCAGCGCCCGCCGCACGCGGTGGTTCTGCACCTCGCTCGCCGGGATATCCAGTTGCAGCAGACTCATGGAACACTTGATATCCACGCCCACCGGCCCAGGATAAATATGGGTAGGGGAGGACAATACGCATCCCACCGGCGCGCCATACCCCGAGTGCGCATCCGGGTTAAGCACCAGCCGCGAAACCCCCGGCGCAAGCCGCGAGTTCATCGCCTGCACAAGCGCGGCATTATCAAACCCATCCCGGATCGCCTTCGTTCCAATCACCGTGATCGGCGAACACACCGACCCCGTAACAGGCAAAATCGCCGTCGCCTCACCCGTCTCAATCATCTGCGAATTCAAAATCATGGTCCTATCCTCTTTCTTTCTGTAATCCGATTCTGGTTAGCCCGAAACGCCAGTGACGGTTCCTGTCGGCTTAGCGGTACTCCGCATAAGCCGACATCCCGTTGCGCCTTCAACCACCCAACACCGCCTATTTCACAGAGCATCTTGCTTTTGCTCTTCCGTGTCCGGCTGTGTCTTACTTCGCGCCACCACATATTCCATTCAATCAAACCCGACCCACCACGCGGCAAGTCGTACCCATCACGCTCATCCTCTCCATCCTCACAACCCATCCTCCACCACTAAAACCCATCATCTCCTCCAAAAAACGCCACCATAAAAATCCTATCTTGTCCATCTTGCCTTTCCATGTTGTGCATCTTGTTTAAATCCACTCTTCGACCTTGGACCCAGGACTCTGGACCCGAGACTTCAACTCCTTAAGCACACCCCATGCCAACTCCAAAAAATCCAAAAAAGATAAACAGCGCACCCGAATGCCATTCCACCCCCATTTCCCCTCAAATCCCTTCAAAAACCCCTCCCAATCGCTTCCAGACACCCTCCAAAAACCCGCAAAACACGTCATTCGACGAAACTAAACTGAAAAATCCACCCCTCCGCCCACCCGAAATCTTTATCTTTTAGTATAAACCTTTATATGGACATATCGTCTCCCGCCAAACCCATCACCGTCATCGGCCTCCTCGGCACATCCCTCGACGCCCGTGAAGGCCCCAAGCGCTGGGACCAATGGCGGCCCACCGTCTCCCTCGTCCAGCATCCCGACCTCCTCGTCCACCGCATCGAGCTCCTCGCCGACGATAAATTCCTCCCCCTTGCTAAACGCACGGCAGAAGACATTTCACAAGTCTCACCAGAGACTCAAGTTACAATCCATAACGTCAACTTCCCCGACCCCTGGGACTTTGAAACCGTCTACGCCAAACTCCACGATTTCGCCTCCAATTACCCCTTCGACACCGACGCCCACGACTACCTCCTCCACATGACCACCGGCTCCCACGTCGCCCAGATCTGCCTCTTCCTCCTCACGGAATCCCGCAAAATCCCCGGCCGCCTACTCCAGACCGCGCCCCCCTCCAACAAAAAAGCCTCAAAAAAGCCCGAATTTCGCATCATCGACCTCGACCTCTCCAAATACGACCTCCTCGCCTCCCGCTTCGAAAAAGCCCAGAAAGAAGGCCTTTCCTTCCTCAAAGCCGGCATCGACACCAAAAATCAGCCCTTTAACCACATGATCCAGGAGATCGAGCACGTCGCCACCGCCTCCCGCGAGCCCATCCTCCTCATGGGTCCCACCGGCGCCGGCAAATCCCGCCTCGCAAAACGCATTTTCGAGCTTAAAAAACAGCGCCGCCAGCTTCCCGGCCGCTTCATCGAAGTCAACTGCGCCACCCTGCGCGGCGATGCCGCCATGTCCACCCTCTTCGGTCACGTAAAGGGCGCATTCACAGGCGCTTCCAGCGATCGCCCCGGCCTCCTCCGCGAAGCGGACAAAGGCCTCCTCTTCCTCGACGAAATCGGTGAGCTCGGCATCGACGAGCAAGCCATGCTCCTGCGCGCCATCGAAGACCGCCTCTTCTTCCCCCTCGGATCCGATTCACAAGTCCAGTCAGAATTTCAACTTATCTGCGGCACAAACAAAGACCTCCGCCAATCCATCGCCGCCGGCGCCTTCCGCGAAGACCTCCTCGCACGCATCGACCTCTGGACCTTCACTCTCCCCGGCCTCGCCCAGCGCCGTGAAGATATCCAACCCAACCTCCGCTTTGAACTCGACTTATACGCCTCCCGCAACGGCTTAAACGTCACCTTCAACAAAGAAGCCTTCGACCTCTTCATGGCCTTCGCCCTCTCTCCTAAATCCTTATGGCTTGGCAACTTCCGCGATCTCTCTGGCGCCGTCATGCGCATGGCCACCCTCGCCCCCTCCGGCCGCATAGGCATCCCCCAGGTCGAAAGCGAAATCACCCGCCTCACCCAATCCTGGTCCCGCGCCACCCCTCAAAACACCCTTCAAACCCCTCAGCCCATCTCCCTCTCAACCTTCAACATCGACGAATCCGCCCACGACCTCTTCGACCTCCTCCAACTCAAATCCGTCCTAACAACCTGCCAATCAATCACTTCCATCTCCGAAGCCGGCCGCATCCTCTTCTCCCAGTCACGCCAGAAGCGCCTCTCCACCAACGACGCCGACCGCCTCAAAAAATACCTCGCCCGCTACAACATCACCTGGCAGGACATCAAAAAAGCCTGAAAAACGGTAGGGGGGTTATTAAATACATCCAAACGTAACATCAATTCCACAAGCACTTTAAAACAAACTCATCCTCTTAATCATCCCCAATCCTCTTAATCCCAGTCAAAAATCCGCGCTTCTTTTCTCTCTTCACCCAAATCGCTTCATCAACCCCGGCAGCCCCTCAAATACCATATCCGGCTTAACCTTAGACCGTTCCAGCATTTGCACATCCGTCACACCCGTCATCAGCAGGGCGGTCGTCATCCCCATGTTGATCCCCCCCTGAATGTCCGAATCCAGATTATCCCCCACGATAATGCACCGCTTCGGGTCCAGCCCCAATTGATCGCACAACGGCTGAAAAAAGAACCGTTCCGGCTTCCCCGTATAAGCCACTTTCTCCTCAGGCAAATTCGCCGCAAAACTGAACAATCTCCCCCAGCTTCCCGATCCGAACTCCAGTTGCCCACCGGAGATAGGAAAAACCCGGTCCGCGCAGCCCACCACCATCTTCGCCCCCCGAAACAGGTGATTCAGCGCCACCAGCGACCGCTCAAAATCAAACGGCACATGGTTCTCCCGGAAATGGGTCCCCACCGCCACCACATCGCAAGGCGTCTCCAGTGTGTCCACCCAGACCACCTCGCCCGCCATCTGCTCTAAGATCGCGCTGCCGCTGAAGTTAAACACCCTCGCCTTGCGCCCAAGCCGCGCCGCTTCCGCCCGGATCCACGCCGCCTGCGAATCGCACGCGCTGTAAATCAACTCCGGTGCCACGTCCACACCCATCTTTTTAAGCTTGTTTGAAAGCTCCTGCCCCGTATTCGCCCCATTGTTCGTCACGCACCGAATCGCAACCCCATCCTGCTTCAGGAGATAAAACAAATCCGCCACGCCCGGCAGCGCATGCCCCTCCCGGTACAGCGTCCCGTCCATATCAAACAAAACCGCTTGAAAATCTTTGAATCTCACAGTGTGTCGCTTTTCACCTGATTGATGCTTAAACCTAATTCCTTATTCTCACTCGCCTTAGGCCCCATCACCTGCCGCGGGTATCCCAGCCGCCCGCTGATCTGCTCCCGCATCCGCTTCAGCAGTTCCTGCGTCTTGATATCGTCGCGCGGCACCTCAAACGACCCATGCATGTTCGACTGACCCAGCAAATCCTTGAATCCCGGCGTCCCATCAATCAAAATCAGGTTCGATTGCCACAGCGAAAACTCCATTGTCGGCTTGCCCGCCCGGTCATGCAAAAACACATAACCTGCGCCCGAATAAACACCTGCAATCTTCTTATCCGGCCCCGTATAGATCATGTAATGGATCGTCGCATTCGTCGCGTCAGGCTCGATCGGCGTCCTCGACGCCCAAGGCGTCCAGATCGTCCGGATTGTCGTCACCTGCGTTGGATTCTCCACCGGCCCATCCACCAGCACAATCAACACCAATCCGTTGTCCTGCAGCGTGTAATACCCTGTCTGGTAACGACTTTGGATCTGCACATCCCCCCGCGTCGCGCTCTCCGTCGTCAACGTCCCCAGGTTCCTGCCGCATCCCCCAAGCGCCAGCATTCCCCCCGCCAGGCCAATCGCGCAAAGCATTGTTAAAACAGGTTTTAAGGACGGTAGGGGGTTAAACAATCGTCTTCTCCACCACGCGCCGCGTCTCTTCAAACCCTGTCGCCGCAATCGGCTTGGCAATCCCAAGTAATCCCAGCGAATCACGCGCAATCACCGCATCCCTGAAAGCGCGCGGCAAAGGATTCTCCTTATGCACCGCCGGCGGCCACCCCGCCGTCAACACTTCCTGCCCCACCACCCGCGCCACCCCCATCGGGTAGTTTGAGCCCAACAGCAGTTTCCCGTCCACGCCCATTTCCCGTGCCATAACCAGCGTTCTCTCAATGCTTTGCGCGTTCCCCGTCAGCTCCAGAAACACATTCGGCCGCCGCAGTGCCACCAGCAGAGTCTGCTCAACCCAGGGAAATCCAGCCTCGGAAACCACAAACTTCACCCCCGCAAAATCCCGCGCTGCCAGATCCAGGTCCACCGGATTCACCAGCGCCAGATCCGTCTCCCCAAGCCGCACCGTCCGGTTCTCCACCATCACGCACAGCTTCTGCGCCAGACAAGCCGCAAACAGTGCCGTAAACCCTGCTCCAGTCAGCGCTTGCCCTTGCGCCCCCTGGCTGACCGTCACGCCTTTCATCCCCGCCGCCACAGCGGCGGCAAGCTCATCCTTCCACGATTCACACGTCGGATCGATCCCCACAAACCCCACCAGCTTCCCGGGGTTGAGCTCAATCGCGCGCTGCACCGTCTTCAACGGGATATGCGCCCCCAGCCGCGCGATACGCATCCCATGCACAATCGCCGCTTCAACCCCCTGCGCAGCCTCATACAGCCCGGCTGGGCTCCCGTCCGGCCGAAGAGTCGGATCGCTGTGGGCCAGCGTTAGACGGGCGCCTAGCACCGGTCCAAGCTGCGCCGCGGAATCCCATGTTCGTGTAAAGACATCTTGCATGGCAGGGGGGTCTTAAAGCTCGAATGGGAATGGGTAAAGGGGTTGATCGCGTGGGTTGCGGCGGCCATCTCTATGGGTGGCTGGGGCTGGTTTCTGAACCCGCCCCGATATCCGCTCCCAATACTCGCTTTTAATGCGACTTCTCATACTCCGCCGCGCTCTTAAGCGCCTCAAACTGCGCCGGATTGCTCGGCTTGATCTTGATCAGCCAGCCCTTGTTATACGAATCTTCATTCAAAATCGCCGGATTATCCACCACTTCCTGGTTGAACCCGACAATCTCCCCATCAATCCCAGAGTAGATCTCGCTCGTCGCCTTTACCGATTCCACCTCGGCAAACGGCTGCCCCTTCTTGATCGGCCCGCTCTTTTTGCGCACCTCAAAATAGGTGATATCCGTAAGCTCATCCACCGCAAACTTGCTGATCCCGATGGTCACAACCCCATCCGCCAGCTTGTGCCACTCGTGAGACTCCAAATAACGCAAATCAGGTGATCCAGCCATCGGTTTTCTCCAGTTTTAGGTCCGCCCAAGATGATACGGCCAAACCCCACGAGAAACAAAAACACCCCATTTCCGGGTTGCCCACTCCGCCGTGAAGGCTACGACTGGGTGCCTGGGTACCACTGTTTGAGCCGAACTCAAGTAGTGTCTTGCTCGCGCCAACGTATCTGAATTCCAGCCACTTTACTCATTTCCCCGTACATGCCCATTCTTAAACCCCGCGGTGCGTCTCGCCCGCACCCAACTCATAACCCCCGCACCGCGCAAGACTTGCAATAATACCCAGAATTTGCGACTCTATCACCCCACCTCTCACCCCTCTATTCCGGAGTAAATATGGAAGCAATCGCACTTCGTCTTATGGATGGCACCCAAGGTTTTTTCCAATTCTTCTTTCGAAGGCTACCGTCTGGCCGAGCATTAGTCTTGATCTACATGATTGTTGGTGCGTTTTTCGGTGCCGGATGCACACCCAAGCGATTGCTAAGAGAAATTACCGCAACTGATCCTGTGCCTTATTACAGTGCTTTCTTGAATTTAGGAATGATTCTTGGCTTCGCTTTCATAGGTGCAGCCGTCGCTTTCGTACTTAGCGCTTCTGCGGCCATTTTCTGGGAAAAAGTTGATGACTTCTGCCTATCCAAAGCACGATCCAGGAAAAAAATCGAACAAGCCGGTAAATATCTCGGATTAGATTCGATTGCGCTTTTATGGCTGATATGGTCACTTCCTGGTCGCCATCTCTGGCTAGACTCCGAATTGCTTAAAACACACCCTAAGTCTAAAGAATTACAAGGGTTATTGGCAGTTCTCTCTCACCACTCTTGCGTGAATTTAGCGACTGAAAACAAATTATTTCCAGCAAGCCAGTTGATTCGAGTCGATATTGAACCCAACGACGGCTACGCGCTCATTCAGTACATTCGACGCGCAGAATTCCATAAGTCGCTGAAACCGCAATTAGAACGTTTGCACGCCAACATAGAAGGGGTGGCACTTATCACGCAGTTACTTCCGCCCGACACCCGCCGATAAAGCCACAAAAACCAACCTCTCGGCTATTTCGCCTCAAAACCTTTAAAAATCCCACCTCCCTACCACTCCAATAAACCGAGTTGAACATAACGTACATTATCGGACCTTAAAACTATTTCGGCATCCAAAGAAGGGGGTTAGGGTAAAATTCGGTGTTTTCAGCGAAAACCATTAAAATCACCAAAAATCAACTTTTTAGCCCAAAATCGTCATTTTAACGCAAATGTCACCTTTGCCCCGTTCTGTACCCTCCGGTTACCATATTTCTCTCAAAACCGGTTCATACGGCAAAAACGATGAAAATTCACTCCCACATTGATCTTACGCTTCCCAAGCCTTCCCTCGCCGGCAAACGCGGCGTCAACCTCAAGCCCGGCCAGTCGCTCACCATCAAAGCTGACATTCCAGCCGCCCCGCATCCTACACGCCGCAAGCTGCGCATCGTCGGTGAAATAGATCTCTTCTGGCGCTGGCGTCACGAAGGCGGCATGCATCTGCTCTACCGCTCCATCTCCAATGCGCTCGATTCGAAAAACACTTTTGCCGAGAAATACTCGTTGCGCCTGGCCGGTCAAAACGAAACCTGGCCTCGCAATGCCTATATGAAGGTCCGCATTTCCCCGCAAATGCGCGGCAAATCCCTCACTTTTGCCGCCATGGCCCGCGCGCAAAACCTGCAAATCCAGCCTCAGGGTGAGCTGGTCATTGAACTGGGAGTCTACCAATCCAACCCCCTCCGCCATGATGACGATATCAGCGATCTCCCAGATAAAACCATCCGAATTCCTGTTCCTGAAGGCACTTACGACTGGCAGGAACTCGCCGCTCAATACACCCCGCAAGACAACGACATCCTCCTTCTCATCCGCGTCGGCGGCCGTGGCTTTTCCGGCACCGTAAACATCGGTTCACCCAGGCTTTACGAACCCGGAAGCGACACCGTCGTACCCCCTTTCATGCCTGAGAATGCCGAGGAAAACTGGCGCTCCGTCGTCTGGCTGGGTGAAAATCTCTCTCGTGTCGAATGGCCGGAATTCACCCTCGCCATCGACGGCAAACCCGCCTCAACACCGGCTCCCACCTTCCAGCCCATGTCCCGCGGCGCGGATTTTG
>CAZGOM010000018.1:0-51373 GCA_964527265.1 uncultured Phycisphaeraceae bacterium
TCAACTTCGAGGTTGTGGACGATTTCACTGGAATCTGGAGGGCCACGTGGGGTGATTGAGGTGACGTGGGCGATGCCGCCATTGGGGCCGCCGACCATGGAGCGGAGGCGTTCGCCGGTTTGGAGGGTTGCGGCCTGGACGAATTGCTGGCGGTCTTCGCTCCAGATGGGGTGATTGCCGGTGACGCCGATGGGTTTGTCGAGGCCTTGGACCTGGAGATCGAAAACGTTTTTGACGCGGTGGCTGAATGTGCCGGTGACGACGCGGCCGGAGCCGGGTGGGATGGGTTTGCAGCGGGTGAGGCTTGTGACGCGGCCCCAGCCTCGGCCGTTGAGTTCGGGGACTTCGAGCCAGATCTGTTTGCCTTCCTGGGCGTCCAGGGCGAGGACCCACTCAATGGGGCGGATGAGGTCGAGATAGATGGGTTCGCCTTGTTCGCCGATCAAGAGGACGCTGAGGGCGAACCAATTTTTGTAATCGACTTGCTGCCAGGCGGCGCGTTCTTGGTCGGAGACTTCGGGGTTGAAGGCCTGGACGCGCATGCCTGGGCGGATTTTGCTGATTTCCATTGCCGCGGGGGCAGGCGCGGGGAGAGATTGGGTGCTCGCCGGGATCAGCGTGGCGGTTGGGTGGGGAGCCTTGGGGGCGGTGTGGACGTCGTCCCAGACGGACCAGCCGAGGAGGGAGACGGCGCAGAGCATAGCCGCGAGCCACAGCCATGTGTGGAGGCGGGGGGAGACGGGGGTATCGTTTTTATGAGTCATTTCCATGGGGCAAACTCCAAATATACCGGACAGGGACGCTGGGCAACAGGGATTTAAAAAGGTTTAGGGTTTACATCAAGAGGCGTAGCTGTGGTGGGCGTGATTCAGAGCCGAAGGACTCTATGAGGCCCTGGAGGGAGGGTGATTCCTCAGATTTCTCATTGCCGGGTTCACCGACGGGGACGAGATTTTCATCGCCTTTTAGGCCGCGGCGCTTGTTGCGGCGGCGGGGGGCCATGGTGCTCAGGAGCAGGAGGCTGGCGACGATCATGCCGGTGCGGGGGGAGAAGAAGCCGGTGGTTTGTTGAAGCGGAGCGTCAAGGTTTCCGGTGATCTGGGCGGATTCAATGACGCCGGTGAGGAATTGAGGGTCGATTAGGACGAGGGTATCGCCCACGAAACACTTCCAGTTCATCCTTTCAATGACTTCGAGCGTTTCACCTTCTTTCAAGGCTCGGCGGCCGGCAGCACAAAGGCTCTTTTCGGCAAGAGCAAGCCGCGCCGCTTCTTCGCTTGCCAACAACCCCTGAGCCGCTTTGGCTTCCACCTTAAAGGGAATACCCAGCAGGGGAAGGGCTCCAACCAAGCAGAGGGTGCCATGCCAATAATTTCCGCGCGCAAGAGAGATAGAGCCGTTAAGCAGGTCTAAGGCGCTGCTGAAGAGGGGGAAAGGCAGGGCGGCGGCGAGACTTGCAAGGGTTAAGGTGGTCTGGAGATCATCAGTATTGCGGGAGCGCTCGCGATCTGCCGCGGCATCAAATCTGGCAATGGCCTCGCTAACGGCATTAGCCCAGTCACGTTTACGGCTGCTTATATTGCTTGCGATTTCACGCTCGTGATCCGCCTTGATGCTTTCGAGCTTTTTCTCGAGCAGTATGGCGGATAATTTTTCGTCGCCCATAAAGACTGACTCGGTATGCCGCTGAGCCAAGTCCACGCGAGCCGCGGCCTGGGCAAATGCGTAACTGGCGAACAGTTGCAAATGGTCGGCTTTGGCGGCTGCGATATTTTCAGCCACGACCACGAGCCCTGATTGGACGTCGAGGGCGGCGTTGATCTGGGTTTTGGCATCTGCAAAGCGCTGGTCAAGCGAGACAAAAAGGCGCTGGGCCTGAGCGCCGATTGCCTGGTTTTCAGCGGTCAACCCAGAAATGACATATGCGATCTCCGACGTTGTTTGCTGGGCTGTCGCCGCCAAAGACGAAGCCAAGGCGTTTTTGGCTTGCGTCAGACGCGCCAGCGCCTGAGCCAAATCAACATCAAGCTGGGCAAAAGCTGCCGAAACCGATTGCAGGCTTTGGGTGTCATCAACAGGACCCCATTGGAAGTTGAGGTCGGGCGGAAGGCCGGTATAGAACCAGGCGTCTCCCTGGGTTTGGGTTACGGCAGGAGTCAGCGCGCCGGCGATGACGCCGCCGACGGCGACTGACACCATGGGGGCGATGCTGTTAACGACGGCGCTTGAAGTGACATTGCCGAGAACCGTCAATGTGCTTAGATCGCCGGTGAGGATCGTGTTGTTGAAAGCACCTGTGAAATTACCGTATGTAGTGATGGAATCAAAGTCATTGGGGGCCTGGATATCGGCACTGATATCGCCAAGAGCCCAAAGCGTCGAAGCGCCGCTTTCCGCCTTGATGGTGCCGGTGATCTGGCCTCGGCTTTCGATGTGCAGCGGGCCGGAAGCCTTGAAGGCGTCGATGGTATTGACGTCACCGGCGGCAGTGATCGTTAGGGAGCCGGAAGCGTCGATGTCGACATCCACTTTGCCCATGGAAGAAATGACCGAGTCATCCTGCGCGGTGGACGCATTGATTTGGATATCACCGGCCGAGACGACGAACAATTGGCCGACATCGGCGGAAATGGTTGTGGTTGCCGCGTTGTTGGAGGCGATGACGGTGAGCTTGCCGGTGATGGTGGAGGCTGTGATGGCGGCCTGGTTGTTAGACAAGAGAACGAGATCGCCACTAATGGTGGCGTTTTTGGCGGCCAGATCATCCAGGGCGAGAGCTTGCGCCGATGGGGCTGTGAGCTTGTCGATGGTCAGTTTGGCGCCGGAAGCGATTGATGCCAATTCGCCTGCGGTGACCTCCACTTTGGCGTCGCCAAAAGCGGAGACGGAAGCGATTGTCGCCGCATTGACGGTGATGGCGGCCGTGCCGCTGGCACTAGTGGTGACGCTTGCGGCTGTGCTCTTAAATGCGCCGGTGAGATTGCCGAGCGCGGTGACCTTAACCCAGTCGTGGCCGGATGCGGAGGTGATGGCGATGTTGTCGTAGCCGAGGATGTTTACGGAGCCAAGTGTGGAGGATATGGCGGTGGAATTGATCTGGCCGGCGGCTGTGATATCAAGCTGTGTGGAAGCTTTGACTTCGCTGGAGAGCTTACCGGCGGTGGTGAGGGAGACCGCGCCCTGGTCGCTGGAGATCAGGCCGGACACATCTCCGCCGGCGCGGACGGTAATTCCCGCGTTGCCAGAGGCGCCGCCTTTGACTTGGCCGCTGGTGGTGAGGGTGGCGTATTGGCCGGCGATGATGCTTCCCGTGAGGTCGCCTAAAACGGTGGCGGTGACGGAATCGCTGATAGAAGTGATTTGGCCCGAATGCTTGCCAAGGGTGAAGACCTCGACAGCTTTCTGGGCGAAAATGGTGGCGGAGTTCTCACCGGTGACAACGGTTTTGATGTTGTCATAAATGCCTGAGCCGGTGGCTTGAATATAGCCCGCCAGCCCATTCATGGCGACGATCTGGATTTTTCCGACCGAGGTGATGTCACCGTTGCGCGTGCCATGGAAGGTGGCAGCCACTGTTTTTCGAGCAGCCCAGGAACCGGTGGATTGTCCAAAGGCGATGACTGAGATATCGCCGGCGTCGGTGATGTCGCCGGTCATAACGCCTTCTGAGAAAATGGAAACCGAGCCGGATGCGCTGGCAATGGCGTCGGTGACACCGATGTCGCCAGCGACGATGTCGACACCGAAAAAGCCAGAAACTGCCCCAGTGACACCGCCGATGGCAAGGATGTCGACCTTGCCAAAGATTGAGGTGACCGACTTGGAGACCTCGCCGTAGGCACTCAGGTTGATGTCGTATTTTGCTTTAACGACGCCGGAAGAATCGGAGACGAGCATGTCGACGCCCCAATTGGAATCAAGGGCCGCAGAGGAACCTTCCAGTGCGGTGACGTCGATTCCAAGAATGGTCGACGTAATGGAACCGGACAAGGTTTGGGGGGTGAATACGACAACTTTGCCCGCGCTAAGAGTAGTTGCCGTGATTGCGTCTTTGGCAAACAGGGTGGCTGTGCCGCCGGCGCTGAAGGAAGCCGAAGTAATGCCTTGGGTGATCGAGGTGACGGTGGCGTCATAGCCGGCTTCGATTTTCGCAGTGATGGATTTGCCGGCAGTAAGCACGAGGCCCGCTTTGGCTTTGAGGGAGGTCGCGTTATCGATCACCTGCTCGGCAAAAACAGCCAGTGATGATCCTGAGTCGGCAGTGCCTTTAAACGAGCCACCTGCCGTGATCTCCAACTCCTGGGCGCTTGCGAAGGAGCCTTCGATCGATTCTTTGGCTCCAACGGTCAGTTTGCCCTTGGAGTTGTAGTTAGCCGTGGTGATTGTTTTTCCAGAATATACGTTGATTACGCTTTTATTCGTTACATTTGAGATGGATGCCGCCGCAACACCATCTGAGCCAACAACATCAATGGCGCCAAGGGCTTTAATGTTTCCTGAAACGACGCCTAAAGCGAAAATGTTTATTTTTTGCGGAAGATAAGAAGAGATATCTGTTCCGGAGGGCGGCAGAGGGTTGGTTGTAACGACATTGATTGTCGTGTTTTTCATGGACGTGATATTCACCAAGTCGCATTTGGAATAAAGGGATGTAATGGACACATTGTCCGTAAGGCTTGTTATGTTGAAAGATCCACCGTTGTTGGCTTTGCTGACCATACTTCCAATTGTCACTGGGCCAACCGCATCGATAGATATGTTTTTTGCGGAAATAGTACTTGATTGGACCGACTGAGTTGAAACTAAAAATACGCCTGCCTCGGACTCAAACGTGCTGCCCGAAAAGATATTTCCAGAAGTAATAATAATATCACGCTTGGAGGTGAAAGCTCCTTTGAGGTCTCCTTTGGCGTATCCTCTAATTCCCTTTATGGCGAGATCCTGCGCATTGCCGTACTCGATACTTATAATATCAGTAAGGTTGGGGAATTCACTTGTCACGGTAGCATCGAATGTGCCACCCACATCGAATTCAATGGATCCATTCATATTTTTGAATGAAGATCCCGTTTTAACATTGCCGTTAGTCAGGACGAGGATTAAGTCTCGGTTGGGTCCCACATAAGGTCCAACAAAACTAGGCGTACGGGCATTTCCGGCAAAAAGATTGGCTTCGACCCCCCCCCAAGCGTTCAGCGCAATGCTTCTCTCGCTTGAAATAGTCCCTTGGAAACTCCCACTGGTCATGACTCCAATGGCCCCCCCGTGTTTTCCTGTCTTATTTTCGGGGCTGGTCGTAAATTCAACATTTTTGATATCTCCCCATGCCACAACCTCAATACTCGCATAGGCGTAGATTTTAGTGTCTGATATGCTCGCGGAATCTTCGCTAGCCCCTGTTTTGAGACTGACTCCGCCATTTTTTGCTTTTATCTCAACCTCAGAAGCCATCCCGTGAATTTCAATATCAACGCCGTAATCACCTGTAATCTTCGTGGATTTTAAGTCTCTTTGGGCCAGTATTTGAGCGGACCCAGCTTCTATTTTAGAGTTGGCGATGGATTCCCCTGCCGTTACCGAAGTGTGACCGTTATTGGTATGGGTTTGAAGATTGGTGATGTTTTTCGCGGCATTGACCCATATCGAACTTTCCGAGTCGAGATTAAGTTGATTAATCCCACCAGCTACAACCCGGACAAGCAAATCATCATCATTGGGGCGGAGGTTTTTTGACACGATTGTTCCGCCGTTGACGTTGCCCCATGCGACAATATCTATGAATCCCCTATTATTGATGGTGCCGTTGATGTTGATGTCGCCGCCTGAAATAATGGTTAGATCTCTTCCATCTCCGAAATCGGTCACCGGGCCGGTGCTTATTTGTCCACCAGCGAGGTCAACAATTTCATGACCCATGATAAGGGTCGAGCGCCCCCAAGTGAACTGGTATTTATCGCCTTTCAGGTTGACTCTTTCCCCCTTAATGCTGGCATTTTGGTAAAGCCTGTCTGATGCCGCGAGCACAATTTGTCCGCCTTCGGCAATGAATTCATCTTTAGCCTGGTCTGTCCGGAGTTTGTTGGCAGGGTCTTTGATGACAGCGCCGCTGAGCGTGCCGAACGCACTTCGGGAAATAGTGCCTCCGCTAACCAGCGTGGCGGTGATATTTGATCGAGAAACGATGGAATAATCCCTGGGGGTTTTGAGGGTGTTGGAGACAGATCCCCAGGCATCAATCGTGATGTGGCTTCCCGCAGTGACTTTTGTGTTGGAATCGCCGCCGGCGTGAAGTGTGACTCTGCCGATATTGGCGGGGGCATTAATTTCACCGGCAATATTGCCCCATGCGTAGATGTCAACAGCGGATTGGGATGCGGTTAAGGTTGAGTTGACGTTACCCAGCGCCCAGATTTGGGAATCAACGGTGCCGGTTGTGACATTAGCGGTGAGATTGCCGTACGCCTTGATGGAATGGATATGGCTGTCAGGACCGGTTTTGAAGGAACCGGAAATGTTTCCGGCGATTCCAAGATCCGGCAAGGGGATATCATCGAGCGTGAGCTTGATTTTAAGGACATCCGTCGTCGGATTTCCGCCAGACACCACGGGCGCTGCGGAACCGTTTGGGGGGCGGATGAATGGGGCAATATCTCGGAGAGCCTGCATATTCAGTTTTCGGAGAGCCTCGGAAACAATATCACGGCGCGGAACTACGATATCGCCAATATATGGAGAATTGATCAGATATGGCTGGCTGGAGGCGAAGATGTCACCCACTCCGCCGCCCACGTCCACAATCGCGGAAATGCTTCCGCCGAAGATATTGCCAGAGAAAATACTCCCCAGATCGTGAAGGGCATTAACTTTTACGTCAACATTTTTACCCGCCCAAATAGTGCCCACACTACCCGATTTGGATTTAATAGTAAGACTGATATCCCCATAGAGAGACGTAATATCTCCAATGTTTAATTCAGATTTAATTTCTCCTTTAATATCGAGAGGCATGCTGATATTTCCAATAGCGTAGTTTTTGATGTCGATATTTCCGTCGTAAGCGCCAGTGGAGCTGTAGAGGCTGGAAAGCTTGTTATTTAAAGTGATATTGCCTTTAATGTCGCCGTAGGCCAGGATTGCCGTCGAAATTGTGGAACTATTGACCATCCCGTTGATATTGCCTGTGAATTTTCCACGATTGACATGAACCGTGCCTATCGTTCCGCCTGTAATTGAGCCACTGAAATCGCCTGGTCCGGAAGATGCGATATCGATGTTTGATATGGTTCCGAGAGCTGAAATTGTGCTGTTCTGGGCGCCAAACGCGGCATTAATGGTATTGATATCTGAAAATATTGACTGGATAGTGACGTTTTTCAGAGAGTTGAAGCCTGTGCCTGTATTTTTCAAGTTGGCGCCGCTTGCGGTGACAGATCCAACTGTGCTCAATGCCCTGATAGTGACACCGTCTAAATAGAGCGCCTTTATTTCATCGATGGTGAAATTGGTGCTAAAACTTGAGTTGAGTATCCCTCTGCCAACTTTTACTTGATGGATGAGATCGCCATAGGCGGTTATTGATGAGCCAGTGATGTCGCGTCCAACGCTAAGCAGTCCGGTAATTCCGGCTCCATAGACAGTAGTATTAATGATATCCCGCCCAATGGTGGAGTCGCCGATTGCAGCGTTGATTGTGATTGCAAGTAGGCTTCCCGGAACATTGAGTGTCGATACGAATTTTGCATCAATGATGCCCTTGAGGTCTTTTCCGGCATTGATGCTGCCAATTGTATTTTTTACATCGGCAGTGAGAGTAGTCGGCAAGGAGGGAAAGGATGCTGGATCAGACATGCCGGCCCAGTTGTTGCTGGCGTTTACATTGATGGTTTTAATGCCTTTCATCGTCACCATGCCAACATTGACGCCTGATAAGGTTAGGCTATTAAGGCCGGGTTTGTTATCACCGCTGCCGTAGGTAAAGTTTCCGATATTCCCGGTCGCGGTAATACTCAACATTGAGCTGGGAATGTTCTGTATGTTTATCGCGCCAACATTATTTGCCTTGATTGTAGTGGGAGTGAAGATTACTGCCGCTAAGTCAATGTCTCCCGTTGTGTCGATCGTCCCGGTAATCTTGTTGGCGCTTAATGATGCTCCACCGCTTCCTGTGATGCTAACGGAGAGTGTTCCGGGACTATTAGGGTGTTCTCTCCAGGTGACATGTCCGGAAGTTATGTTCATGGATGCATCAAATCCTGCGGTTTCGAAAACTAAGGAGCCGCTTGTGTTATATTCCAAGTCAATTGGGTATGGTGTAAATACGGATCCGGATTGCTCCCATTGATGCGGAGTCAGTACAGTTAGCCTAACAGTGTTATTGTTGGAACCTTCGGGGAAAATAAGCTTTACAGTCTTGTCGTTATCCGTGTTAATATAGACAGATTCGGTTTCATTATTGAATTCACTGAATGTCAGTGAATAATCGGTCGGATTGAATGTGACCGAGCCCGTTCCTCCATCACTGCCTACAGTGAGTTGATTGCCGTTACCATCGGCGAAAAGGCGGCCTTCTTCCAAAGTTTGTGTGTATGGCTGCTCGGGACGTGCATAATATATATAGTTGGGTTCGTAAAATGTAACATAGCCATAGGAGGTGGCGCCTAAGGAATCTGCTATTGTAACGCGGTATTGACGCCAGAAATTGTCGCCATCATAGTTGGTGCCTTCGAAAAAATCCGGCTGAACGAGCGTTACCGACAAGCCATCGATTTCTATGCCTATGGGATCCCAATATCCGTAGCCCGCTGTTTGAACAGCCTCGGTGATGTGCAGGCCGGAAAAGTCGGAATCTACGTCACTGATTTGGCTGGATAAGTCGATTTTGTATCTTTTCCCGTCCGGCACCGAATAAATATCGATTCTTTTCTCTTTCATTATCGGGGCGTCGTTCACGGCATTCACATGAATTGTGGTTGTCCCTTCGACACTTTCCCAGAGTGCGTTGTAAAGAGTATATGAAATAACTACATCGTGCGATGTTTCGATATCGCCGGGGTCAAAGGTTATGCTATTGCCTTGTGCAATTGCATTTCCGGAAGATATTGATGTGGTGTTAAATTCCCAATATTTAAGAGTGCTGCTGTCTGTAATGTTGCTGTTAAAGCCTTCGCTGACATCGAATGTAATAGTGCTTCCCTCATTGACAGTCAAAGTACGATTGGTGACTGTGGGTTTGGGTTCGGCGAGAACATTAATATATCCCCATGCGGTTGAGGTTTTATTCTTAATATTAATAGTGTATTGGAATTTGTCCGTCCCAAAAAATCCAGCATTGGGGGTGTAGGTTATTTTCCCGCCCACCATTTTCGCTTTGCCGTGTTCAGCGTCGGTTTGCACTGATAGAACGACGCCCGTTTGCCCAGAGAGGAAATCATTGGCGAGCACATCCAATTCCGTGCTTGTTGTATTTTGACTTATTACTATGGCTTTGTAATCGGCACTGGCTGTAATGCTCAAGGCCTTCCCGGAATTCGGTATTATAATGGTTGCTTTTATGGGTGTGGTGCCGTAAACCCCGGAACTATCTTTGGGTATGAAATAGAAGTAATCGGTTGTTTTGCCGAAGGTATCGTCTATGTGGTATATATTATACGTTGTGTTCAGATTTCCATAAAGTGGGGGCGTAATAACAATGTAATCTTTTGTTGTATTGTCGTAGGCTGTAATGCTATCGAGGATTGCTTGGTTGTAATTTACGGAGAAGTATCCGGCGTCGTTAATTTTAAGCTCAGGAAGCGTAACCGGGGTTGCCGTTGGGGCCTGGTGAGTGATTTTCAGGGTTACGGTTGCTTCATTCGAAATGGAGTCTCCTCTTACCAAGATATAAGAGAAGGTGTCGTAGCCCAGATAATTCGGGTTGGGGGTATAAGTGTATGTCTCAAGGTCGAATTCCCCGTGCTGAGGAAGTACGAGGCCCGATATATATGTGGAACCATCTGCGTTGGTATCATTAGCAGTAAGTTTTGATAATGGATATGTAGTTGAAGAATTCATTGCAATGTCAAAAGAATCGTCGTTAGCGCGCATCGGGTCGGTTGAGAGAATGTCTATGAGTATATTCCCAGTGTAGATGGTGCCTTCTCCGTTATTCGCCTCGTATTGCAATTGCAACTCGCCGACGTAATTCGATGCTTCAAAAGTAAGAACACCCGACGACGAAACTTCGGCGTGTTTAAAGTGTGCTTTATCTGCGTCGGAAGGGGTTTTAAGCGAATATGTCCAATTGAAGGCGCCAGGAAGTGAATCGTTGCGCTTGAGATCGGCAGTTGTAGCTTGATTGGTCACGACGACGACGTGGTCATTATTGGCGCCGAATGTGTTATCGGTAAGCAGGACGGTTACGGTGGCAGTTTTGCTGTAGACGGTTTGGCTGCCAGTGGGTTGAGCAAGTTTATAGACGATTTCATAGAACCCGGCACGTCCGCCGGGGACAGGGACAATGTTAAGTTTTCCCTTATCGATGGAAGCGGTGATTTGGCCAGATCCGGTATTTGCCACGATTACCGGCTTGAAGGAGTCTCCATCCAAGTCGGTGTCATTGGCTGTGATGTCTACGACAACCGAGCCGGCTCTTGTGTCGACGATGGTCGCGTCCGGAACCGCGATAGGTGTGTTGTCGGTCAATGCAATCGTGACTACGCCAATGGCAGTGGCTCCGGCGCCGTCGGTGACCCTGAAGGCGAAGGAATCATTTCCGAGTTTTAGTTTGCTGGTATCTGGAATGTATTGGAAGAAACCGGACGATTGGATGGTTGCGTATCCCCACTGGGGCTCGCTGATTTTTTCGATTTTGAGCTCGGCATCCTTAATGTCGGTGTCGAATGAACCCCAGAGGAGATTACCCGTGACGTCGGTCGTGCTCCAGTGAATGGCCGTGCGGAAGTCGGTTGTGATGGGCGCCGCGTTGGTGACATCGATGGCGATGGAGACTTCGGGGCTGTAAACCTGTCCGTCGAAGAGCTTGTAGACGATGGTGTCCCGGCCAGTGAAACCAGCTTTGGGGGTATAGGTGAATTCGCCGTTGCTGCCGGGGGCGGTATAAGTGCCTTTGGTGATGTCTGGTGTGACCACGACGGTGAGGTGATCGCCATCGGCATCGAAGGCACCGGCGAGGAAATTGCCCTTAACGGAGACATCGTGTTGGGTAGTCAGGTTTTGAGAGTGAGCCTCCGGGGCAAAGTTGACGACGCGTATGGTGACGGTTGCTACGTCGATGGTTACGCCGTCAGTGACTTCGTAAGAAAAGGTGTCGATACCAGTGAATCCGGGGTTAGGGGCATAGGAAAACCCGCCTTGGGTCCAGTGCAGGCTTCCATTGGTCACATCCTGGACAATGTTGAGCGCGCTGATGACGTCGCCATCGTGGTCGTAATCGTTGACCAATGGACCTGAGGGGGCGGTGACGACCAGGACCGATCCGGCGTGAATGTCATAAGTGTCGTTGGTCGCGTGAACGGGGGTGTTGGTGATGTTAACGGCCACGAAGACGGGGTCTGTCTGGTCTGTGCCGTTGGTCAGGATGTAGGAGAAACCAGCTTGGCCGACAAATCCTTCTTCCGGCGTGAAGGTGAATCCGCCGTTGGTGTTCAGGGAGACGGAGCCGTGTGACGCGGAGCCGAAGGACTGGGCGCCATAGCCGGGGGTTTTGAGGATGTCGTTGGTCATGACGCCGAGGCGGGCTTCGACGGTGAGGGGCTGGTCATGGCGAACGTAATATTGCTCGGGGCGCAGGACGGGTGGCGCGGCGGTGAAGACCATGGAAACCAGGACTGTTTGCGAGTTGGCAAACCCGTCATTGGCGGCCGCGTCGAACGTGACGGTGCCGGTGTATCCCGTAGGAGCGGCATAGGTGAAGCTGCCGTTGGCGGCCAAGGTCAATGTGCCGACTGAAGGGGGAGTGACGACATGGAATGTGAGGGGATGGCCCTCGGCATCGTGTGCGAATGCTGCCAAGCCGGATTGGACTGACGTTAAGGCGGGCTGGTCAGAGACAAAGTAGTAGTGAGGGGCGGTAATCACCGGCGGATGGTTCTCAACGGTGATGTTAACGGTCATGGGGGCTGAAGTTGAGGTGCCGTTGGTGATGGCGACGGAAAAAGAGTCATTGCCGACGTAGGATGCGGAGGGTGTGTAGCTGAAGGGAGAAAGCGACACTGAGCCGTGGGCGGGGCCGGAAACAAGGACGAGGCTGACCGGCGAGCCTTCGATATTGGTGATGTAGCTGTTGAGCTGGTCCTGGGTGAGGGTAAGCGTGCCGCCGACTGCGAGGTTGAGAGCGGGAAGGGCCAGCACCGGGGCGTCATCAACAGAAGCGACGTTGAGGGCCACGGTTTGGATTTGGCTGGTCTGGGCGCCGTCGCTGATGGCGTAAGTGAAGGAATCAGCGCCATGAAAGTTTTCAGCGGGGGTGTATTTGAACTTGCCTTGGGAATCGATGGCGAGCGTGCCGTTTGAGGGCTGATCGATGATGATGACATCAAGCGTGTCGCCGTCCGCATCGGATGCGCCGTTTAGAAGCGAGGCGGATGATTCAAGGGCCTGGTCTTCATTGGTATTGAGTGAGAGACTTGAAGCTTGAGGGGCGCTGTTGATGACCTGAATTGTCACTGGGATGGGGAGTGACAGTTCATAGCCGTTATATGTCTGATAGTAGAAGGTATCGGTCCCGATGAAGCCTGCTTCGGGCGCATACGCAAGGGCGCCGTTTGACCCGAAGGTCAGGTTCCCATGAGAGGGTTCCAGGAAGATCTTGGCCGTGGTGGACTCAGATGGAGAGTCGTTGGCCAGGACACCATTGACGGGGAGGATGGTGAGTGTTTTTGAGCGGGAGGTTTCGTAATAATCGACGACGGGTTCCGGAACAGCAGAGGCCTGGATGTCAAGGAACACAACAACAATTTGATCATCCGCGGAGACGCCATCGGACACTTTGTATGTAAATACGTCCTGACCTGTATAGCCGGCTTTGGGAATAAAGGTGAATGAACCATCGGCGGAATTCAGCGTGAGTTCACCATAGGACGGGATGTCAATGATAGACACGGTTAATTTGTCTGAATCTGGGTCGAAATCGTTTGCAAGGACACCTTCTTCCTTTGCGATGGTGGTGGTTTGGGTGATTTGGTAGTTTTCACCGATAACCGTCGGGGCCTGGTTTTCAATCGTGAGTTCAACCGTAACCTCGGCTCCATATGACTTAACCAGTTCCCCCCCTTCATAATGAGCATTGACGGGCCTGTAGACGAAGGAATCAGAGCCCACATAGCCGACGGAGGATGGCGTGTAGGTGAATGACCCATCTGCCAGGAGGTTCAGTCCTCCATGGGCAGGTCCTTTGCCGGTTACGAGCTCCGCGGTGATTGTGACGCCTGTGGGAGCCGTGTCATTGGCGAGAACGCCAAAGTCCTTGCTGATGGCCAATTTACTGCCATGAAGAAGGGTAAAGGCATCGGCAGCACCTGATGGCACGATGTTTTTGACGGTGATTTGAACCGTATAAACATCGCTCTTATTTTCGCCGTCCGACACTGTGTAAGTAAACCAATCAGTGCCGAAGAAGCCTGGATTGGGGACGTAGGTAAATGACCCGTTGGATGCAAGTGTGACAGAGCCGTTTAATGAGCCGTTGGTCAATTGAGCCGTGAGCGTCTGGCCTTCAGGATCGGAAGCCTGTGCAACCAATCCATCTGCGGTGCCTACGATGAGGTTTGCGCCTTGGTTGGTTTCGTAAGCGATATTCTTTGCTATCGGCACCAAATTGAAGGGCGCAAGGACAGCTTTGCCGCTTTGCTGGGTAAAACCGTCTGAAATGGTGTATGTGAAGCTATCGTCCTTGGCGGCCCCTGATGGGAGATAATCCCAAACCCCGGCAGAGACGAGGGTGAGCGTTCCGTGAGCTGGCGAGGTCACACTGATGAGCGAGAGTTCATCACCGTCAAAATCAAAGTCATCGGCGAGCAGATCCTCCATAATGATCCGTGTTTTTTGACCGACCGCGATCGCAAAGCGATTTTCAATGGCCAACGGAGCATGATTGGTGGGGGTAAGAGTGACTTTTGCTAGTGCGGATTCATTGCCGAGATGGTCGATGGTCTTGTAGTAGAAGGAAGCAGAGACCAGATTGTTGCCGGAAGGAGTGAATTCAAATCGGCCATCGGAATGAAAGTCGAGCGTACCGGTTGAAGGGCCGGACACGAGTATCGCTTTGAGCGGTCCGGATGAGGTTGAATCATTGTCCAAGAGCGAGCCAGCCCCTGAGGCATAGTGTTTTCCGTGGGCAAAGGTGACGTTGTCGTCGTTGGCAGCAGGCGAGTCGGGTGAGGCTGCAATGACAAGGCGCACTGATATTTCAGTGGGGATCTCGGTCCCATCGCTGATCGTGAATTCAAAGCCATCAATGCCGGTATTGATGCCGGAAAAGCGCGTGTAAGTGAATGTGCCGTCTTCGTTAAGGACTAAAGTGCCAAGCTGCGGACTCGCGCCGGGGACCAATGTGATTTTCAGCGAATCTCCCTGCGCGTCATACGTGGAGCCGAGCAAGCCAAATTCCGGCAGGGTGATTGCGAGGCTGGAATCAGTCACGTAGTACGTCAAGCGGGGAGACTGGGGTGCATCGTTGATGATGTTGAGTTCAACCACGACATGGTCACCGTAGTTACCCCAAAGATCCAACGGGACAAATGTGAATGCGTCAGTGCCGACGTAGCCTTTGTTTGGTATGTAGTCGAAGGTGCCGTCAGCGCGCCAAGTAATTTGGCCGTGCTTTGTCGGCGCAATTAACTCAGCCTGAATAGAGTCATCCTGCGGATCAATTGCATTTCCTAAAACGGAAAATGGACTTGTGAATGCCTTGGAGTGAGGGAGGGAGTAGATCTGTGCAAAAGCAATCGGTGCGGTATTGAATTTTGGCGCTTCGGGGCTCACCCATTGAGTCGTGACGTTATTAATGGGAGTACCGGCCGTGGTTGAGATCCCTGCACCATTGATCGTGATGCTATAGGCGCCTGCGGAGTAGGTCAGGCTGGGGGGGAGAAGTATCTTGTAGGTGTTCTCCGGCTCCGGCATTTTTTCAATCTGGATCCCGGCGGAGGCCAGATTGGGGCCTGAATCGAGCGTTAGTTGAATATCCTGCCAGGTGAATGTGGCAAGGTTGATCGGGGAATCGGTTTGAACAGTCACCCACGTTTGCGGGCTGGTAAGGGGGACGGGGAATTGAGTGATCTGCGTGAACTTGGCTGCGTGAGTCCAGGTCGTGGTGATATTATTCACTAACGAATTGCCAGCGGTGTCAACAACATTGTTACCGCTTACAGTAAGACTGTAATTGCCGACTGCGGAAGTGAGTGCGGACGGCAGGTGGACTCTGTAAGTGTTGGTTCCTATTGATGTGATGGTGACGCTGAAGTCGATGAGGTTGGTGGCATTGCCATTGAGGGTTAGATTTAAGTCGTGCCAATCCAGCGTTGCCAGGTTCAGCGGGGTATTGGAGATGAAGTCGACGGTGGCTGGAGAGGTGATGTTGGGTGCCGGGAATGTCTGGATCCAGGTGTATTGGGCCTTGGTGGTCCACGTGGTGCTGAAATTGTTTGTGACAGGCACGCCGGTTTTCGTGAGGACGTCGGCACCGTTAATGGTGAGGACATAGGTGCCGACATCTGGCGTGAGGGCTTCGGGCAGGTTAATGCTGTAGTAATGGTGGCCTAAGGTGTCGATGCCGTGAGTGATCGTGACGCTGGAATCAATGAGATTCGTACCGCCGTTCAATGTGAGGGAAAGATCATTCCAGTCCAAGGTGGCCAAGTCTAATTCGGTATTGGCGATGACATCGACTGAAGTGGGAGAGAAGACCCTGGGGGCGGCGTATGTCGGCATCCAGGTGTATTGGGCCTTGGTGGTCCATGTGGTGCTGAAATTGTTTGTGACAGGCGCGCCGGTTTTCGTGAGGACGTCGGCACCGTTAACGGTGAGGATATAGGTGCCGACATCTGGCGTGAGGGCTTCGGGCAGGTTAATGCTGTAGTAATGGTGGCCTAAGGTGTCGATGCCGTGAGTGATCGTGACGCTGGAATCAATGAGATTCGTACCGCCGTTCAATGTGAGGGAAAGATCATTCCAGTCCAAGGTGGCCAAGTCTAATTCGGTATTGGCGATGACATCGACTGAAGTGGGAGAGAAGACCCTGGGGGCGGCGTATGTCGGCATCCAGGTGTATTGGGCCTTGGTGGTCCATGTGGTGGTGGCGTTGTTGGAAAGAGCGTCACCCCCAGTGGTTTTGATGTTAGAGCCGTTGACTGTGAGGACATAATTGCCGACATTTGGCGACAGGGCTTCGGGCAGGCTAATCCTGTATGTGTTAGAACCCAGCGGTGTGATGGTGACGCTAGAGTCGATGAGATTCGCGCCGCCGTTCAAGGTCAGTGAGAGATCGTTCCAGTCGAAAGTGGCCAAATCCAGCGCAGTGTTGGCGACAACGTCAATCGTGGCAGGCGAGAACACCCTGGGGGTGGGGAACGTTGAAATTCCGATCAGGGCCTGGGCTTGAGTCCATGTGGTGGAAATGTTGTTGCTTAAGTTGAATCCATTGGTGGCTTGAATGCCTGAGCCGGTGAGGATTAGTTCATAGTTTCCAACGGCAGCGTCAATAGACGAAGGAATGTTGATTTTGTAGGAGGTGGCGGAGTATCCGGCACCCGCGGCTTGCACAGTGATGCCAGTGGTGGTGATCGAAGTTCCGTCACGTTTGAGTGTGATGTCACTTGACGTGAAAGTGGTGAGATTCAGAGCGGTGTTGGTTTCGATGATGATTGAAGCGACAGGTGATGATTGCGGGGAGGCGAAGGATGTCATGGAGTTAATGACGGCACGGTTTGACCAGGTGGTGGTCATGTCGTTGCCAAGGGCATGGCCGTACGTGTCCAGCATGCCCGTGCCTTTGATCTTGATCTGGTAATCGCCTTCCGAAGTCGTCAAGGATGCAGGGATGTTTGCGACATACCAGAGGCTGTCAGGGACGTGGGTGAAGTAAATGGCGGAGGTGGCGAGGTTGGAACCGCCATTACGCGTGAGCTCCACATCCGCCCAGGTCATGCTGGAAAGGTTGAGTTCAACTGAAGACTGGAACCCAATCAGGGTTTTTGCGCCCACCGCGGGCGTGGGAAACTGATTGATTTGAGCGAGGTTATAGGTTTGCACCCAGGAGCCGGCAATCGAATTGCTGAACGCTTCGCCGGTGGTTTCGTTGACAGCCGTTCCGATGAGCGTGATTTGATATGTGCCGCTAGACTTGGTGAGAGCGGCAGGAAGTGTAATGGTGTACCAGAGGCTGGTGGGCGATGTGCGGGCAAAGGTGATTTCGTCGGTCGCAATGTTGGGTCCACCGTCCAAAGTCAATTGGATATCGGCCCATGACAAAGTCGCCAGGTCGAGTTCCGCGGTTGCCTGGAAACCGATGACCGTTTTGGGGTAAGTCATGGTTTCAGGGGCGACATTGAGAGTCTGGAAAATCGGAGCGCGGGTCCAGGTGATGGATGCGTTATTGGCAACGCTGGCTCCGCTGGATGATTTAATTCCAGAGCCTGTGATGTTGAGAACAAGATCGCCGTAAGCGTAGGCGATGGCGTTGGGAAGGTTAATCTGATAGGTCCCGGCGGGCTGACCAACTGCTGCCTGAATCGTGATGCCAGATAGGTTGGAAATTGGAGTGCCATTGAGAGTGGCAGTGAGGTCGTTGTAGGTGAAAGTGGAAAGGTCCAGTGTCGTATTGAAGCTTACGAGGGTGGATGTCACGGCGCTGCTGGTAGGAGTGGGATAGGTAGATGTCGATGTGATGACCGGCAGCATGGTCCATGTGCTGCTCTTGGTGCTGGCCAGGGCAGTACCGGTGGCGGTCTGAATTCCAGATCCGGTCACCGTAAGCTGGTAGTTTCCTTCGGTTTGCGTCATACCGGCCGGCAGGCGGACGACATAGATAAATGGATCCCACCAGGATTGTTCGACATAAGCGGGTGAGGTCAGGGGAATATTCACGCCGTTGCGTGTGAGGGTGACGTCGTCGAGGGTGAATGTGGAACCGGCAAGGGTGTCATTGATGGAAACGCTGACCGCCAGCACAGGGGATGTTTGCGGCGCCGCGAATGAGCCTAGTGCCAGGACTGCTGGAAGCATGGTCCATGTAGTGGACATTGAGTTGGCCAGCACTGTTCCTGCGCTTGTCGCAATACCCGAACCTGTCACTGTGAGCTCATAGCTGCCCGAGGGTGCTGTCAGAGGGCCAGGAATGCTGATGTTGTAATTGCTGGTTGACCCAACCTGGGTGATGACCACGGCGCTGCTGAGAGTTACGGGGACACCGTTGCGGGTGAGTGTCAGGTCCTGCCACGTAAACGTGGAAAGGTTGATGGGTTCACTCAAAGTCACACCGGTGTTGTAGACCGAATCGGTCCGGGGTGTGGGGTAGTTATTCATCAAGCTGATGGTCGGCAACATGGTCCAAGACGTAGTCTTATTGTTTGCAAATGAAGTGCCGGATGCTGTCTGGATGCCTGATGCGTTGACGGTCAGTTCATAAACTCCCGCTTTTTGCACCATTGCAGATGGGAGATTGATGGAATAGGCGAGGGGATTGGATCCTGATTGTGTGATGGTTATTCCGTCGGTCGCCACACTGGCGCCATCGCGAGTCAGGGTGATATCCGTGTGATTAAAAGTCGCGGCATCGATTTGAGTGTAAAAAAGCTGCGTGATGTAGGCGACCGGTGAAGTGACGCTGGAACTGAAAGTGGAAATATAGGCCAGGGAGGGCAGCATGGTCCATGTGGTCTGGCCATTATTGGCGATGGCATGTCCGCCAGATGCCGTAATGTCAGCGCCTGTGACCGAGAGGGTGTAATTTCCTGCGATGGAAGTCAGGGAAGAAGGAATGGTCATCAGATAGGTCAGAGGCGCACCAGCGACTGGGGTGACGGTGATGGCGGAGGTGGCGAGATTCGAGCCGCCGTCACGAGTGAGAACAATGTCCTGCCAGTTGAAAGTGGCGGCATCTATGGCATTTGTGAATAAAACGGCAACGCCGGTGACGGGGGACGTTCTTGGATCAGGAAAGCTTGTCAACGCGGAGGCAAGGGCGTGGATCGTCCAGGAGGTCTGTCCGTTATTGGCGATTGCGGTGCCGGCTGTCGTGGTGATGCCTGAGCCAGTAGCCGTAAGAACGTAATCACCTGTCGCCTGGGTAAGCGCTGACGGAATGTTGATGATGTATGCCAGCGGGTTGGTGGCATGGGGTGTGATGGTGATGTCGGAGGTAGCGAGATTTGAGCCGCCATCGCGGGTAAGGGTGATATCCTGCCAGTTGAATGTGGCTGCATCAATGGCGGTGGTGAACATAATGGCCACGCCGGTGACGGGCGTTGTCCTGGGGGCAGGGAAGGTGGTCAGGCCGGAAGCGGTGCCGAGCATTGTCCAGGTTGATTGACCGTTGTTGGCGATTGCGGTGCCGGCGGTGGTTGTGATGCCTGAGCCTGTTACGGAGAGAGCGTAATCGCCGGCAGGCTGGGTGAGTGAAGACGGAATGTTGATGATGTACGCAAGGGGGTTGGTTGAATGAGGGGTGATGGTGAAAGCGGAAGTAACGAGATTTGAGCCGCCGTCACGGGTGAGAACCAGGTCGTTCCAGTCAAAGGTCGAAGGATTGATGGCTGTGGTAAAGGTGACAGCGATGCCGGTGACGGAGGTTGTTCTGGGATCGGGGAAGGTGGTCAGGCCTGAAGCTGTGCCATACATGGTCCAGGTGGACTGCCCATTGTTGGCGAATGCCGCATTGGATGCGGATTGAATAGTGGCGCCTGCGACTGTGAGAGCATATTTACCGGCTGGTTGAGTCAATGAAGATGGAATGTTGATGACGTAGACTAGCGGGTCGGTTAGGGATTGGGTGATAATAAGATCTGTGGAGGAAAGATTGGGCCCACCGTCTCGGGTGAGAGTGATGTCGTGCCAGGTGAAGGAAGCAGCATTGATCTGGCTGTAGAACCGTATTGCCGTACCTGTGACGGGTGTGGTTCGGGGATCGGCGAAAGCACTCATATTGCTGATGGCGGGCTGCATTGTCCACGAAGTGGTTTTGCTGTTGGCAAATGCCGTTCCAGAGGTGGATGCGATCCCTGAACCTGTCACCGTCAGGGCGTAGTTTCCCTCACCCTGTGTCATAGACAGGGGAATAGTGATGACATAGACCATTGGGTCCCAGGACGATTGCGCGACAGTGACTGTACTGTCCGCAAGGTTGGAACCGCCGTTTCTGGTCAAAGTGATGTCGTGCCAGTCAAATGTGGAAGCATTGATTTGCGTATAGAACCTGACTGCAATGGCAGTGATGGGAGCAGTCTGGGGGGTGGAGAATTCGGATGTATTGCTGATGGCGGGCCGCATTGTCCACGAAGTGGTCTTGCTGTTGGCAAATGCCGTTCCCGAAGTGGATGCGATCCCTGAACCTGTCACCGTCAGGGCGTAGTTTCCCTCACCCTGTGTCATAGACAGGGGAATAGTGATGACATAGACCATTGGGTCCCAGGACGATTGCGCGACAGTGACTGTACTGTCCGCAAGGTTGGAACCGCCGTTTCTGGTCAAAGTGATGTCGTGCCAGTCAAATGTGGAAGCATTGATTTGCGTATGGAACCTGACTGCAATGGCAGTTATGGGAGCAGTCTGTGGGGTGGAGAATTCGGATGTATTGCTGATGGCGGGCTGCATCGTCCACGAGGTGGAGCGGTCGGTGGTAAATGCGGCGCTTGTGTCGGTCTGAATCCCAGCACCCAGAACCGTGAATTGATAGGTTCCTTCCGTCTGGGTTATCGACGAAGGCATGGTGACCGTGTAGACCAATGGATCTGTTGTGGAAGGCGTGACTACGATATCGCTGGTGGCGAGATTCGATCCGCCATTGCGGGTGATGGAAAGGTCTTGCCAATTAAAAGTGGACGCGGTGCTGGCTTGATTGAATTTGACGGTGATGGAGGTAACCGGCGTGGCAACCGGCACAGTGAATGTGGTTAACGAACTGACCTGCGGGGCGACGGTGTAGGTGCGGGTCAGGTCGTTACTCGCGGTGAAGCCGTTGGTGGTGGCAATGCCGGCACCATGGATGGTGAATGCGTAGTCACCGGCAAGCCAGCGCAGGGATGAGTCGATCAAAACGATGTAAGTATTGGGGGTCTGGTCGTATTTGCTGATGGTGATGCCGGTGGCGGAAGTGATCAGGTCGCTGCCGCCGTTGCGCGTCAGGTCGATATCCTGCCACGTGAGTGTAGCGATATCGATTTCGGCATTGAATGTGATGGCGAATTTGCTGGGGCCGACCGTGGTCATGGTCGAGGGCCAACTGATGCCGGCGATATTGAGATGCATTCCCCATTTAGTGGAGAGATTGTTGGAGAATGCCGCCCCGGTATCTGTTTGAATGCCAGCGCCCAGGACGGTGAATTCATAATCGCCTTCAGCTTCGGTTATCGACGAAGGGATGGTGATTGTGTAGGCCAATGGGTCTGTTGCGGAAGGCGTGACAACGATGTCGCTTGTGGCGAGATTCGATCCGCCGTTGCGGGTGATAGAGATATCTTCCCAGGTGAAGGTGGACGGATTGCTGGCCTGGTTAAACTTGACCGTGATGGAAGTGACGGGCGTGGCGATGGGTGCAGTGAAGTTGGTTAAGGAACTGACTTGCGGGGCGACTGTGTAGGTATTGGTGAGATCATTGATGGAGGTATAGCCATCGGTGGTTGAAACGCCAGCGCCGCGGATGGTGAAGGCGTAGTTGCCCGCCAATGAACGCAGCGACGAATCGATCAAAACGATGTAACTATTGGGGGTCTGATCGTATTTACTGATGGAGATACCGGTGCCTGACGTAATCAGGTTGGCGCCGCTGTTGCGTTTAAGTTCAATATCCTGCCACGTGAGTGTAGCGATATCGATTTCGGCATTGAATGTGATGGCGAATTTGCTGGGGCCGGCCGTGGTCATGGTCGAGGGCCAACTGGCGCCGGTGGCTTTCAATTCAGTTGTGTATTGGGAAGTTCGGCTGTTTTCAAAAGGTGTGTCGGACAAGTCCGTAACGCCGGCCCCATGCACAGTAATTGTATAGTTCCCAGGTTGATAACGAAGCGATGAATCGACTTCAACAATGTATGTGTTTGGTGTGACGGTGTCCTCGGTGATGGTGATGCCGGAACCTGATGTGATCAGGTTGGAGCCCCCATTGCGCGTGAGACTGAGGTCCTGCCAAGTGAGTGTGGTGGGGTTAATTGCAGAATCAAATGTGACAAGGAATTTAGTGGGGCCGTTGCTGCCCAGAGTTGTAGGCCATGTGATTTTGGTTATTTTCGGCCCACTGGCGGCGGGAAGGTCGCTCACCCGTTGTATGCGCACTGCGTCAGCAAAAACAGTGCCGTTGGCATTGTCGGTGAGCATCACCGCCAGCGAATCCCCGCGGACTTCAAATGTCGTGCCTATTTGTTTCCAGTTTGTTCCGCTCTCGGTCAGCCCGCCGGGAGCAATCGTCTGGTTGACGGGAATCGTGCCGAACAAATGTTCGTTACTCAGCTCAGTTATCGTAAATGGAGAATTGGTTGCGCGGTTGTTGTTGTGGTTCCACGTTGTGTGGATCGTGTAAATCCCCGGCTCAAGCTTTGTGAATGTCCAGGTAGCCTTGTCGGCACCCGTGCCAGCAGACGAGTACCGTGATGAGCCATGGTAGTCGACTGCCGGAACAAGATCATAAAACGTCCATCCGCCCACAGTCGAGAAGCCTGTTTCATCATTGTCTATGATGATCGCTGGGTCTACTACCGCCGTGTTGACCGTCGTTTGGGCCGCGCCTTCGTCGGCATCATTGCTTCCCACGGAAATACCGCCGGTGTAGTTACCTAGTGAAGTGACATTCAAACCCACTGTGAATGTCGTGCTTTCACCCGGTTCAAGCGATGTTTTGCCCAAGCCGGATACCAGCGTCACCGCGCCGGAAAGATTCGGAGTATCCAGGGTCAGCGTACCTGTTCCCATGTTCTTGACCGTCAACACCCGGTTGATTGTGCTTTCCGTCAATACCTTGCCGCCCCAGTCCCATGTACCTCCAGGAGTCAGCGTGGTTCCGGAAGCATCGGTGATCTGGATTTCCGGCGACATTGCGGGCAGCTCATCTATCCGTTGTATGCGCACCGCGTCGGCAAAAACAGTGCCGTTGGCATTGTCGGTGAGCATCACCGCCAGCGAATCTCCGCGGACTTCAAATGTCGTGCCTATTTGTTTCCAGTTTGTTCCGCTCTCGGTCAGCCCGCCGGGAGCAATCGTCTGGTTGACGGAAACCGTACCGAACGAATGTCCGTTACTCGAATCGGTTATCGTAAATGGTGCATTGGTTGCGCGATTGTTGTTGTGGTTCCACGTTGTGTGGATCGTATAAATCCCCGGCTCAAGCTTTGTGAATGTCCAGGTTGCCTTGTCGGCACCCGTACCTGCGGATGAATACCGCGAAGACCCGTGGTAATCGACTGCCGGAACAAGATCATAAAACGTCCATCCGCCTACGGTCGAGAAGCCTGTTTCATCGTTGTCGATGATGATCGCCGGGTCCATCAGCAGGGCATTGAGCGAAATCTGCAGATCGCTTTCATTGGCGTCATTGCTATCGAGCAAAACCCCACCCGTGCGCGCGCCCAGATCGGTACTGTCGAATGCCACTGTGAATGTCGTCGTCTCGCCCGGCTCAAGCGATGTCTTACCCAATGCTGAGGAGAGCGAAAATGCACCGGAAACCACCGGTGCATCCAGCATCAAGGTGGCCGTCCCCATGTTCTTGACGGTCAGTACGCGGCTTGCCTCGCCTTCCGCCAGAAGCGTCCCGAAATCGATGACACCGCCATCGTTAAGCACAATTCCGAAGGCATCACTGATCTGGATCTCCGGCGAATTTGCGGCCAGATCGTCCATCCTCTGAATGCGCATGCCGTCGGCAAACACATTGGCGCTGGCGATGTCCGTCAGCGTCACCGAAAAGGAATCGCTGCGCACTTCAAACGTCGTTCCGATTTTCTCCCATGATGTGCCTGCTTCAGTCAGGTCGTCAGGCGCGAGGGTCTGGTCAATCGTATATGTCCCCAGATCGCGGTTGTCGTTGACATCCCTTACGGTAAACGGCGCATTGGTGGCGCGGTTGCTGGCGTTACTCCATGCCGTATGCACCGTGTAGATGCCCGGCTCCAGGTTGGTGAAGAGCCATGTCGCCTTATCCAAACCCGTTCCGGGTGAGGAATAGAGCGACGTGCCCTTGTAGCTGGGCAGATTTGAATTGCTGTACGACGTCCAACTGCCTTGAGTCGAAAATCCGGCATCACCGTTGTCGATGATGATCGGATCGCCCACCGACATCATCAGGCGAGGCTCAAATTGCTCAAGAAAAGGTCTGGTCGTGGGACGCGTGATCCAGTCGGCAAAGCTGCACCCAACCGAGTCCGCCAACCGTTTACGCAATTGACCAAATTTGGACACCAGGGAATGGTCCAGCGAACCCCAAAAGTTTTGTCTTGACATGTATAGCCCAGGAAAGTCGCTATCAGGAAAGGACGCGGCACGACGTGAATGGCCACGAAATCTTTATGCAGAGGTTGTCAAAATAGACGGCCCGAGAATAAAGCCGGTTCACATTACAAGCGAATAGTGTAGAGAGCAATGGACAATGTTCATGTGGAAAAAATGACTAGATGTATAAATATGATTTGTATGACAAGATGGTGCTGGTTGTTTTATAACCACGCCGTTGGTGAGAATGAGAAAAATGAACAAATGGATCGAAAGATGTTCGACAGAGTTTAAAAACAACAAATCCCGAGAGGATTGGCCTCACGGGACTTGTCGTTAACTCGTTTGCCGTTTTGGTGTTACGGCCTTCCATTCAAGCTCCCCGGGCAGGACTCGAACCTGCGACCCGGCGATTAACAGTCGCCTGCTCTACCAACTGAGCTACCGAGGAATGGGTAGGGCGGATAAAATAACACGTCCCAAGAAATTTGCAAGGCGACTCATGAACCCTGATGACCATGTTTGTTTGTGCTTCCACGTGTCGATGCGGAAGATTGTGAATTACTGCAAGCGGGAGAAGCCGCGGCATGCGAGCATGATCAGCGATTGCCTGTCTGCGGGGACAGGGTGCGGGTGGTGCGTGCCGTTTTTGAAGAAGCTGCACGAGCAGGCGATTGCGGGGGAGGCGGAGCCGGATCTTCCGGTTTCGCCGGAGGATTATGTGAAGAAGCGCGCCACTTTTCGGCAGACCAAGAAGCGGGAGGAAGTGCTTTTAGCCGGGGAGAATACGGCGGAGAAGGGTGTGGAGGGGGGTGGGGAGAAGGAGCCGTGATGGGGAGGGGGCAGAAGTCGACGGAAGTAGAAAAGGCAGAGGCGGAACTTAAACAAGATGCTCAAGATTTGCGTGCAAGATGAACACGATGGGATTTTTTTGATTTGAGTTTGCGGCGGAGGAAGGGAGGGGCATGCGGTGGAGGATGGGGCATGAACCAGGGAGAGGATGGGCCGAGGTTTTTGGCGCGACAGTTCACGCAGAGCTGAGAGTTTTGTGAATGATAGCCAGCAGGGTGCTGGTGCTCCCGGTGGGGCTGCTTCCATCTTTTGATGAGTGAATGAGGTGTTGATGGTGCGGGCAAGACATGGCACGCCTGCGGGGCGGGCCATGCCACCGGGATTGGGTTAGACGAGGCAGGCTTTGAAGCCTTTTTGGATTTCGGCGCGGTCGAGTTTTTTGCCGATGAAGATGAGCTGGTTCAAGCGGTCCTGGGTGCCCCAGGGGCGCTGGTTTTTGCCGTCGATGAGCATGTGGACGCCCTGGAGGACGTAGCGGTCATCGGAACCCTTCATGTTGAGGACACCCTTGAAGCGGTAGATGTCCAGCGGGCGGCTCATGACGAATTCGCTGATCCACTTCTGGAAGCGTTCAGGGTGGACCTGGCCTTTTTCCACAATGCCGACGGAGCCGACTTCCTCATCGTGGTGGTGATGGTGGTAGTGGCGGTCGATTTCGGGAGAGACGGGCCTGGGGCCGGCAGTGAGGCGGAGGCCTGTGTCATGGGGGCATTTGTCGGAGAAGAGGGCGTACATGCCGGGGGCGTCGATCTGGAGTGTGAAGGACTTTGCGCCCGGGGCGGTGAGCTGGAGTTCGGAGGGTTTGGAAGCGGGCTTGAAGGTTTCACCGGGCTGAACGGGGAGGGGCTGGTCGGTGAAGATGGGGAGGGCCTGCTTGATGGCGGCGTCGAGGCCGGCTTCGTCGCCGGTGGCAGCGGGGATGACCAGGGCGGTGAGGGCCTGGGCGTCGCCGCGGGCGAGGGTGAAGGTGTGGGGACCGGCTTTGAGGTCGTAGATGGCGGCGAACTCGAAGGGGTATTCGGGCTGGAGGAATTCGGGGTTGTTTTCGAGTGCGCGGTCGAGGTCGAAACCGCCTTGATCAAGAACTTTGTCCATGGGGATCTGGGCGTTTTGAGTGCGGAAGACCTTGGCGGCGGGATTGATGTGGCGGATGTGGGCTTCGAGGTGGTCGAGCTCTTCGGGAGCGACCAGGTCGGACTTATTGAGGAGGATGACGTCGGCGTAGGCGATCTGGGCCTTGGCTTCGGTGGAGTTCTTGAGATTGAGGGCGATGTGCTTGGCGTCGACGACGGTGACGACGGCGTCCAAGATGAGGTTTTTCTGCATGTCGTCGTCGAGAAAGAAGGTCTGGGCGACGGGGCCGGGGTCGGCGAGGCCGGTGGTTTCGACGACGATCATGTCGAATTTGTTGCGGCGTTTCATGAGATTGCCGAGGACGCGGATGAGGTCCCCGCGGACGGTGCAGCAGATGCAGCCGTTATTCATTTCGAAGACTTCTTCATCTGCGTTGATGACCAGTTCATGATCGATGCCGACTTCGCCGAATTCGTTCTCAATGACGGCGATGCGTTTGCCGTGCTGTTCGGTGAGGATGCGGTTTAAGAGGGTGGTTTTGCCTGCGCCGAGGTAACCGGTGAGGACGGTGACGGGGATTTTGTTATCAGGCATGGCATGCTCCGGCGTTGTGTCTTTTTGGGTTGGACATCATACGCGGGAAGAAAGGTAAAAGGTATAAGGGACAAGGGATAAGGCAGAAGTTAGGGGAAAAAATTAATGGGCGGCGGGGGGCTTGTGGTCGGCGTCGAATGGGGCGGGCTGGGGAGCGGGTTCTTTTTTGCCTGTGACCATTCGCCAGAGGCGTTTGGTGATGGAGCCGGCGTCGTCAAAGAGGGAGTAGGCGACGGGGGTGACCAGGAGGGTGAGCAGGAGGGCGAGGGACTGGCCGCCGATGACGACGATGGCGACACTGCGGCGTTCTTCGGCGCCGGGGCCGGTGCCCAGGGCGAGGGGGAGCATGCCGGCGACGAGCGAGAGTGTGGTCATGAGGATGGGGCGGAGGCGGTCGCGGTTGCCGACCATGATGGCCTGAAGACGTGGGAGGCCCTGGGCGCGCAGGTGCTTGATGTGGTCGACCTGGAGAATGGAGTTCTTTTTCACGACGCCGAAGAGGACGAGGATGCCGAGTGCGGAGTAGAGATTGAGAGTGTCCTTGGTGGCCCATAGGGAGAGCAAGGCGAAGGGGACGGCCAAGGGGAGGGAGAGAAGGATGGTGAGGGGATCGACGAGGCTTTCGTACTGCGAGGCGAGGATCATGTACATGAAAAGGATGGAGAGCGCGAAGGCGAAGACGAATTCGCGGTAGGTGGTGGCGAGTTCCTTGCCTTTACCGATGACCTTGACGGTGTAGGACTCGGGCATGTTCATGCCGTCGGTGGCTTTGAGGACGGCGTCGAGGCGGTCGGAGAGGGCGTAGCCGGTGGCGACAGCGCCGCGGACGTTGACGACTCGTTGACGGTCGATGCGGTCGATGCGGGCGGGTGCGAAGGAGTCTTCGACGCTGACGATGCTGGAAAGCTTCGCAAGGCCGCCGTTTTGACGGGCGAGATAGATTTTTTCGAGGTCGTCGGGGGAGTCGCGGTCTTCTTCGTTCAAGCGGATGGTGACGTAGTATTCTTCGTTGACTTCTTCATCGCGGAAGCGGGAGACTTCGGTATCACCGCCAACCATGAGGCGCAGTGCCGCGCCGATCTCGGTGGGGGGGATGCCCAAGTCTGCGGCACGCTGGCGGTCGATGCTGACGCGGAGCTCGGGCTTGTCGAGGCGGAGGGTGGTGTCCATGTCGACCACGCCTTCAATGGTGGAGGACTGTTTGACGAGGGTTTCGCCATATTGGGCGAGTTGTTCAAGGTTTGGGCCGCGGATGACGATGTTGATGTCGAAGTTGCCGCCGCCGATGTTGAAGGCGGGGAAGGAGCGTACGGAGACGCGCAGATCGCGGAATTTACGGAGTTTGGCGCGGACCTGGCGCATGACGTCGGCCTGGTTGTAGTTGCCGCGGAAGGCTTCACCCGGATCGCCTTTGAAGAGGCCCTTGAAAAAGCGTGTGATGGAGGCGGTGCGACCGTCGTGGGGTTCCATCTGGATGTAGATATTGCCGGTGTTGATGCTGCCGAGGAAGCCGCCACCGACGGTGGTGAGTTGGAGTTTGACGCCTTTGACTTCCTTGATTTCATTCTCGACGGCTTTCATGGCCTCGTCCATGGCGGTGAGGCCCGTGCCTTCGGGAGCGGTGATACCGACCTGGAATTCAGATTCGTCGACGTTGTTGGGGGTGTATTCGAGCGGGACCATCTGATAGAGGAAATACGACGAGCCAACGATGATGACGGCGAGGATGGCGACGATGACGCGGAAACGCATGCTGACCTTGAGCAGCCATGCGTAACCGGCGTCGATGTAGTAATAGAAGCCGGTTTTGGAGTCGCTGTGGGATTTTTCACCGGATTTGAACATCCGGGAACTCATCATGGGGGTGAGTGTGAAGGAGACCAGAAGGCTGACCATGACGGAGACGGCGGCGGTGATGCCGAACTGATAGAGGAAGCGGCCGGAGATGCTGGACATGAAGGAGACGGGGACGAAGATGACGACGAGGCTGAGGGTGGTGGCGAGGACGGCGAGGGCGATTTCCTCAGTGGCTTCCTTGGCCGCCTGCATGGGGGTGAGTTTCTTTTCCTCGATGTAGCGGAAGATGTTTTCCAGGACAACGATGGCGTCGTCAATGACGACGCCGACCATGAGGACCAGGGCCAGCATAGTGACGCTGTTGAGGGTGAAATTCAAAAGCCACATCATGCCGAAAGTGGCGATGACCGAGGCGGGGATGGCGACGCTGGCGATGATGGTGGCGCGCCAGTCGCGCATGAAGAGGAGCACGACGGCGCAGGCGAGAAGACTGCCGAGGACGAGGTGGAGCTTGATTTCGTGAAGGGCGGCGTAGATGTAATTGGATTGGTCGCGAAGGATGACCAACTGAACGTCCGCGGGAAGCTGCGCTCGGATGATGTCGAGCTTGCTTTTGACGCCTTCGATGACATCAATGGTGTTTGCGCCTGACTGGCGGCGGATGGAGAGGGAGACGGTTTGAACGCCGTTTAAGCGGGCCATGCTGCGGGGTTCGGCGATACCGTCCTCGGCGTAGCCGACGTCTTTTAAGCGGATGGGAGTGCCGTTGACGGTGGCGATGACGATGTCGTTGAATGCCTCGGGGTTGGTGAGGCGGCCCATGGTGCGGACGGATTGCTCGCGGTCGGCGGCGGTGAGGTTGCCGCCGGGGGCATCCGTGTTGTTGCGGAGGACGGCTTCGCGGACGGTGGAGATGGGAAGGTTGTGCGCGGCAAGGCGTTTGACGTCCACCCAGAGGTTGATGGTGCGTCGCTTGCCGCCGGTGACAACGACTTCGCCCACTCCCTGAGAACGCTCGAGTTCAACCTTGGCGACTTCCTCGGCCAGTTCGGTCAATTCGCGGATGGGGCGGTCGCTGGAGAGGGCGAGGGTGATGACCGGTTCGGAGTCGTTATCCGCCTTGACGATGGTGGGGGTGGTGGCGTCGTCGGGAAGCTGATTGATGACGGTGGCGACGCGGTCACGGACATCCTGGGCGGCGACGTCGATGTTGCGGCTGAGGTTGAAGGTTGCGATGACGACTGAGCCACCGGGGCCGGAAATAGAACGCAGTTCATCAATGCCTTCTACCGTGTTGACAACGGCTTCGATGGGTTCGGTAAGTTCGCTTTCGACTTCTTCGGGGGTGGCGCCGGGGAGATTGGTGCGGATGCTGACGGTGGGGAGGTCGACGGAGGGGAGGCGGTCGACGCCCAGTTTGCCGTAGCTGACAGCGCCGACGACGACCAGCGCCAGGATCATCATTGCGGTGAACACCGGCCGCTTGATTGAGATATTGGAAAGGCTGGCCATGGGTCAGTTTGTTTCCTGGAGAGGTGTGGGCGGGGGTGTCTGGGTGGCGGATTGCGAGGTGGCTGGTTGGGTGGCGGCTTGCGTGGTGGGGAATTCGAAGAGAACCACGCCGTCGCGGTCGACGAGTTTGGGGATGGACTGGCCGGAGAGGCGCCAGAGTGTGAGATAGAACTGCTTGCGGTCGTATTCAGTGTTGTTGATGCCGAGCTGGGCGCTGAGCAACTGGTCCTGAGCGATGACCTGTTCCAGGTTGGTGGCAAGGCCGACTTTGTAGGCTGCAGTGGATTGGTCGAGGGCGAGTTGGGCGGCGTTTTCCTGGACCTTCAACTGTTCGATGGCGCTGGCGGCATCATTGACGTCGTCGAGGCTGGTTTGGATGTCCTGCATGATTTTGCGCCGCAGGTTTGCTTCATTTAGGACGGATTTGCGGAACTCCGACCAGGCGATCTTCACGTCCGCCTCAATGACGCCCGCAGTGAAGATGGGCATGTTTGCTTCCACCAGCGCTGTCCAGCGGCTGACAGTCGGTTCGCTTTGCTTAAAGAGGAAAGCCTCAAAATTGAGCGTGACGCTGGGGTAGTAGCGGCCAAACTCAGCTTCGACCAGGTTCCGGCGCGCCTGGATGTTCATAAGAATGGCTTGCAGATCCTGGCGGCATTGAGCTGCGGAAGTCTGAAACTCGAGCAATGTAGGGAGGTTCTGAGGCGCAGCGAGTTCATCGGTGAGGGGGCTTGTACCGATCTCCTGGCCGATGAGGTAGCCCAGCAGTGAACGGCCGTTTTTGGCGGCATTGAGTGCTTGGATGAGTCCCACTTGGGTGGCTGAAACCTGTGCCTGGGTTTGGGCGACGTCAAGCAGGCGGGCAAGGCCGGCTTGCTCGCGGGCACGGACGTCACGGACCCGGGCGGTCTGGAGTTCGAGGGACTGCTGGAGAACTTTGGCAGAGCTTTCGGCCTGGAGCACCTGGTAATAGGCGATTGCCACTTGAAGAAGCAGATGTTGCTGGAAATCCTGCAGGGCAAGTTTGCGCTCTTCGATGGTGAGGTTTGCAGCGTCAAAGCGGTATTTGTCGCTGAACCCGCGGAAGACGTTAATGCGGCCGGGGATGGAGACGTCGGTGACTTCATTGCCGCTGAAGCCTGAGGCGCGCTGACGGCGGAAGTAGGAGGCGGCGACGTCAAAGGTGGGCAGGAATGCGGCGAAGGCTTTGTCTTTTTCGTAATAGGCCTGGATGAAGTCCTCGCCGCGGAGGGCGATTTCTTCGTTTTGGGTATTGGCCAGCGAAAGGGCGAGGGCGAGGGGGAGGGGGGCGCCGGCTTTGTAAGCGGTGGGCTGCGTGGTGGCCGTCCGGGTGACTTCCTTGTAGCGCTCGACTTCTTTGTCCTGGTCGACTTTGCAGCCGGTCGCGCAGACGCAGAGGGCGCAAAGGATAACGAGGGGGAGGGGTTTGGGGTGGGCGAGCGTTAACCAGACCGCGTTAAGGACTCGGGTGACAACCGCTGCAAAGAGAAGGTGCTTGCGTTCCATCAGGGCGAAAACTTTCCTGGCTCACACGGAACAAACATTGAGAGGCCTTACCATTGTTGAAACAACTAGTGTTGGATGCAACATGTCCCGTGCATAATACGATAGTCAGATGGATTGAGTGCGGCTTGAGTTCAAACTATATGCGTATCAGGGAATCCCTGATGCTGATGGAGCACATGTAGTTGGCTTTGATGTTTTATCCGCTTTCGCGGCATGCCTTGGAGGCGTATACAATTGCGCTGATATCCGGGACTCTTAATTTCAGGAATAAAAGACATGACAAATTTCAGGCCGTTGGGGGTGCGTCGTTCGGGGCTGTTTCTGTGCCTGCTTGCGACACTGGGGGTTGGTTCGTTGACCCTTGCACAGGAAAAGCAGGAAAGCAGAGAAAAGAGTGATCCCCAGGCCCAGCCTGCGGCGCCCGGGCCGGGTGGCGTTGCGCAGCCTGCGCCGGCGCAGGCTCAACCGGGGCCGGCCAAAGCGCGCCGCGCGAGTAAGAAGTCGCCCAAGAAGGTGGCCTGGCTGGAGATTGAAGGCCATCTGCGCGACGGCCCGCCTTCCTTTCGCCTGATTCCCACCGATGAGGGTCCTAAGACCGTGCGGCGGATTGTCGACCGCCTTGCCGAGCTGGGCCACGACAAGTCCGTCTCGGGGATTGTGATTTATTTGAATCAACCGGACCTGGGGATGTCTCAGGTCGATGAACTTGGGCGGGCCATCACCGCATTCCGCGCCAATGGAAAACGCGTGATCGTTTTTGCGGAAGCGTATGACCTGCGTACCTACCTGCTGGCCACTTATGCCGATCGCATTACCGTGCTTAAAAACGGCGAGATCGGCATTGATGGCTTGAGCATGGAGGAGATGTATCTTGCCGGGCTCCTAGAAAAGGTCGGTGCGAAAGCTGATTACATCCAGATCGGGAAGTTCAAGGGCGCCCAGGAACCTATGACCCGCACCGGGCCGACGCCCGAATGGAGCAAAACCATCGACGGCGTGCTGGACGATATGTACGCGCAGTTCATCCAGCGGGTGGCTTCCTCACGCAAGAAAAAGCCTGAGGAAGTGGAGAAGTTTTTTGGTGATAGCTGGAAGATGTCGGCGGATGAATATGCCAAGGAAAAGTGGGTGGATGCCGTGGTTGACCGCGGAATGGTGGAGGAGACGGAAACCGTTTTCGGGACCGATTTCGAATATTTCGACCTACTTGAAAAGAAGACAGCTCAGCAGGTGGAGAGCCCGTTTGCACTGATGCAGATGCTGACGCAGCCATCGTCCAAGACGGTTGCGCGCAACTCCATCGCGGTGATCAATGCGCAGGGTGCGATCGGGTCGGGCCGCGCAGAAAGCAAGAGCCGCGCAGGGTTGCTGTTTGATGAGCCTTCCATTGGAAGCCAGAGCCTGGAGGAAGCGCTCATTGAAGCCAAGAATGAACCGATGATCGTGGGTGTGGTCCTCCGCATCAATTCGCCGGGCGGGTCGGCATTGGCCAGTGAAGTCATCTGGCAGGCCGTGCGTGAAGTGCAGGAGAACAAGCCGGTCTTCATCAGCATCAACGGCATGGCGGCTTCCGGCGGTTACTACATTGCCTGCGCGGGAGAAAAGATCTACGTGCTACCCACGAGCATCGTGGGTTCCATCGGTGTTGTGGCCGGGAAGGTGACTTTTGGGGGGCTTTATGAAAAACTTGGGGTGGGGGTCTATCGTCGCAGCCGCGGGCCCAATGCCGACATTTTCAACAGCGTAACGGGCTTTACACCGCAGCAGGCCGAGATGCTTAAATCCGCCATGCAACGGACGTATACCCTTTTCACCGAGCGGGTGAAGGCCGGACGGGGGGCGAAGATTGCAAACATCGACGAGGTTGCCCAGGGGCGGGTTTTCTCCGGTAAGCAAGCCGTGGAGAACGGTTTAGCTGACAAGGTTGGGGGCTTGTCGACGGCTGTGGAGGACTTGGCAAAGCAGCTTTCCCTGGCCACGGGCAGCTATGACGTGATTCAATGGCCCCGGGCGTCCACGCTGGGTGAATACATCAACCAGATGATGCAGGGCATGGCCGCGGGCAATATGCCACAGGATCAGGCGGCTGCGAAGGCACCGGTGATGATGCTGCGTGCGGTGATCGGGGAACGCAGCTGGCGGTCAGTGGCGCCGGTGGCGACTGGGATGATGCTGTTGTCCGATGAACATGTGCTTACGCTTTTGCCCGTTGCCCTGACAGTCAAGTGAGGAACTTCAGCCATGCGTATTGCGGTCATCATTCCCGCCGCGGGAGTCGGCAAGCGGTTTAACCAGGCATTGACGTCTGGGATGGTGAGTTCAGGTCCATCCAAGATTGAGCTGGAGATTGCGCGCAAGCCGGTTTTTCTCCATAGCGTCGAGCTTTTTCAGTCGCGGCTTGAGGTGCAGGAAACCCTATTGGCCGTGAACCCCGACGGCGTGGATGCGTTCAAGTTCAAGTATGCGGACCGGCTTTCCCTGCATGGGATCCGGATTGTGCCCGGGGGTGTTACCGAGCGTTGGGAAACAGTGTTGCGTGCGTTGGAAAAGGTCTCAGAGGGCATTACTCATGTGGCTGTGCATGACGCTGCGCGGCCGCTGGCGAGCCCGGAGCTTATTTCGCGCGTTTTCACCGCGGCCAAGTCGTATCCGGCGGTGATTCCTGGGCAACCGGTGGCGGGGACACTCAAGCGCGCGACGTGGGTTGAGAATCCGGTGAGCTCAGATCCGTTGGATGCGATATTCGCAGATCCGCAGGCGGGGCCGGCCATTAAGATCCACAAAGTGACGCAGACGGTGGATCGGTCGCAGCTTTTTGAGGTGCAGACGCCGCAGGTATTTGAGATTGGGCTGCTTCGGCGCGCTTACCGGCAGATCACCGATGGGAAGCTGACGGGGAAAGGGATCACCGATGACGCCGGGCTTGTAGAAGCACTGGGAGAGCCTGTGCATCTGGTGGAAGGGGAGCCGACGAATTTGAAGATCACGCTTCCATCGGATCTGGCGCTGGCGGAACTGGTTTTAAAGTCGCGGGCCCCTAAAGATCCATTTGAGAAGCCGCGCAAGAAGACGTTTCTGGAGGATGATGAATGAGGGGCAAGGAGACAAGGGATAAGGCGAAGGATTTTTGAGAGTGTCTTAATCCATGAAGTGACAACGCCGCCCATGAGGCGGCGTTGTCATTGATCAGGAACCATTTGCTAAGCCCGACAACCCATCATGGGGTCAACGGTTTTAGAAAGCCGACTTACGTCGGCATGTGGTTTACTTGTTCTTTTCGTCGAAGTCAGCCGACTTGGTCGTGCGGGTGTTGGTGACCTTGCCGCCGTAGACAGTCGCTTCAAAGGACTTGCTGCGGCTGTCGGAAGCGACGATGAAGTTAGAACCGGCGACGTAGGACCAGGTGAGGACCTTGCTGCCGTCGCTGTTGACGGTGGTGTAGTCAGGCTGGCCGAACTTGGTGATCAGTTCGCTCTCGGTGGTGACGCCGACCTTGACTTCGGAAACGGAGGCGTCGTTGTACTCGCGGCCCATGGTGTAGCACCCGGCAGAGAGACCCATTGCGACAACCAGAGCAGCGATTTTGATGTGTTTCATCATTTGAACGAACCTTCCCTGTTTTACAGGAAAAAAGTGAAAAATGGATATAGCGCCTGCAACATGAGGCGATCCTTGCATCCCTCTAATACTCCCATGATCCAGTATGGGGCCATTAGTTGCCTTGTGCAACAAATGCAAGAAGTATTTTTTGGTTTTGATGAAAAAAGTTGAATCAATATGCACACGCAGTCCACGTTGGGGGAGGGCACTGGACACTGAGGCACAGGTGTTGGACACTTGCGTTTAAGCACACTTAAAACTTTTTAAGGTGATGCAAAGAAGAAGAGATGAGACCCCCAATTGAGGAGATTGCAGGATGAAAGGCATCATTCTTGCCGGCGGCAAAGGCACCCGGTTGTATCCATTGACGATGGCGGTGAGCAAGCAATTGCTGCCGGTCTATAACAAGCCGATGATTTATTACCCCTTGGGGACGATCATGCTGGGGGGGATCAGGGAAATTCTGCTGATCAGCACACCTGAAGACCTTCCGATATACAAAAGACTGTTGGGGACGGGTGAGCAATGGGGCTGTCGTTTTGAGTATGCCGAGCAGGCCAAACCCAATGGGTTGGCGGAAGCGTTTGTGATCGGGAAGAAATTTGTGGATGGGCAGCCTGCGTGTCTGATCCTGGGTGACAATATTTTCCACGGGGCCAGGCTGTCGGAGAGCATTCGCGCGGCGGCAATGACTCAGACGGGCGCGACGATTTTCGCTTACGCGGTGCGTGATCCGGAGCGGTTTGGCGTGGTGGAATTTGATACGGCGGGGCGGGCGATCTCGATTGAAGAGAAACCGGCGAAGCCGAAATCTCACTTTGCCGTGCCCGGGATGTATTTTTATGACAAGCAGGTGTGTGAGATCGCCGGCAATCTCAAGCCGTCGAAGCGGGGAGAACTGGAGATCACTGATTTGAACCGCGTATATATGGAGCGCGGGGAGTTGAAAGTGCAGACCCTGGGACGCGGGACGGCATGGCTGGACGCGGGGACGCATGAGTCGCTGCTGCAGGCGTCGCAGTTTGTGCAGGCGATCGAGGAGCGCATGGGCTACCTGGTATGCTCGCCGGAAGAGATCGCTTATCGCATGGGCTTCATCACCGTCGATCAGTTGAACAAGCTGGCGGACAACCTGGGCGGGAATGAATACGCGCAGGCGCTTAAGCGCGTGGCGAATGATCCCAGGTAAGGTTTATTCGCGTGGCCTGCCGGCGTGGATCAGGTGAGATTGGGGTTATTCGTTTACTATCAAGTCACAAAGACACAAAGGTCAGATAGGGTACGGAAAAAATGGGAGTTTTAATTTACACCGCGAGGCGGCAGGTTTTGCCGTGGAGACACTGGATGTGAGAGGGCTCTAGTTTTCCAGAGGAATGACGCGGTGATGTCGACAGTGTGTGGGAGGGTCCTATGATGCAAGGAGAGTGGTTCCTCCCTCCCTGTGTCTTGGAGAACATCCCATGTCCAGCGTCAGCGGCACCGCGATTCTCAATGAGCTTGGTTTTCGCTATGACCCGGCAAGCCTGTATCACCAGACGATTACCAGTGTTTTGCATGCGGCGGAGATCCTTGAGCTTCCGCATCATCTGCAATTGATGATGTCGCAGCCCAAGTCGGAGATCATGGTGCATTTTCCAGCGCGGATGGACAATGGGGAATTCAAGCTGTTCAAGGGGTATCGGGTTCAGCACAACAATATTCTTGGGCCGTACAAAGGGGGGATCCGTTATCACCAGAATGTGGCGCTGGATGATGTGAAATCGCTGGCAGTGCTGATGACGATGAAGTGTTCGCTGGCGCGGCTTCCGTTTGGCGGGGCCAAAGGGGGCGTTCAGGTGGACCCGCGGTCGCTTTCAAGCGATGAATTGATGCGGATGACGCGGCGCTTCACCACTGCGTTGGGGCGGAACATCGGGCCGGACTATGACATTCCCGCGCCGGATGTGGGGACCAATGCGCAGACGATGGCATGGATGGCGGATACGTTCATCATGTTCGATAAAGGGCAGCATGTGACCGGCGGACAGGGTGTGGTGACGGGGAAGCCGCTGGCGTTTGGAGGATCGCACGGGCGGGATAAGGCGACGGGGCAGGGGCTTGTCTATGTGCTGGAGGAACTGCTGCCGACGATGAAACTGGAGATCGCCAAGACGACATTCAGCCTGGTGGGATATGGGAATGTGGGATCGTGGACGGGACGGCTGTTGGCCCAAAAGGGGGCGAAGCTGCTGGCTGTGAGCGATCACACGGGGAGCATTGTCAACCACGCGGGGATCAATGCGGAGGCGCTGGCGATCTATGTGCAGACGACCGGCGGGGTGTCGGGCTATCCGGCGGCGGATGCGGTGGATCGGGATACGTTTTACAAAACAAAAGTGGATTTATTTATTCCGGCGGCGCTGGAGCAGATGATCGACATGCGGACGGCAGCGATGCTGGACTGCAAAGTCGTGGTGGAGGCGGCGAATGCGCCGACGATGCCGGAGGCGGAACGGGCGCTACTGGCGCGGGGTGTGGGCGTGCTGCCGGCGATTTTGTGCAACTCGGGCGGCGTGACGGTGAGCTATCTGGAATGGAAGCAGAACCGGCAGGCGGAGACCTGGTCGGCGGAAGTGGTGGATATTGAGCTGAGGCGGATCATGCACATTGCGGCGGGACTGGTGAAGACGTCGGCGGCGCAATACAAGTGCGACCTGCGGACGGCGGCGTATATCGCGTCACTGGAGCACATTGCGCATGTTTACAAGTTGCGGGGGATTTTTCCGTAAGTTGAGGCATTGCGTGTGACTGAAAATGAAAAGGGCGCCCGATTTAAAGCGGGCGCCTTTTCTAATTTGGAGTTTGCAGGTTTGAAGAGGAATTATTGCTGTAGGGTGAATTCCATGCGGGGCACGGAGAGTTCGCTCATGAGCTTGCGGACCTGTTCGCCGGTGATTTTCTGGGGAGCTTCGGGGGCGGAACTGCTCAGGAGGCTCAGGAGTCCGCCGTGGCGGGCGGGGTGGATGGAGACGACCAGGGGCGAGCCGGAGATGTTTGCCTTGGCCTTGGCGGCGGAGACGGCGTCTTCGAGATAGCCTTCTTTATCGATGAGTTTGTTGTCGATGGCCTGTTTGGTGGTGAAGACGGCGCCGGTGGCAAGCTTTTCAACCTGTTCGCGGGAGAGGAGGGCTTTGCGGCCGTCGTGGACGATGTCGATGAAGCGGGTGTGGGTGGCGTCGAGAATGCCGCGCAGGATGGCACGGTCGCCTTCGGTCCAGGCGCGGAAGGGGCTGAGGGTGTCCTTTTTATCGGACTTGGTGGCGACGATGATTTCGGGTGTGACGCCGATTTTCTGCAAGAGGTCCTGGACGGTGAAGGCCTGGGCGATGACGCCGATGCTGCCGGTGATGCAAGTGGGCTCTGCGAAGATTTCATCAGCCTGGGCGGAGATGTAGTAGCCGCCGGAAGCGGACATTGAGCCGTAGCTGGCGATGATAGGTACGTTGGGGTTTTCGGCGCGGAATTTCTTGAGTTCGTAGTAGATGCGGTCGGAGGGGGAGACGGCGCCGCCGGGGGAATCGACCCGGAGGATGAGGGCTTTGGGCGGGGTTTTCTTAAGATCGCGCAGCGCAGTGATCATGAAGCTGGCGGTGTCGTCGTCGATGGCGCCCTTGACGGGGAGGATGACGATCTTGTTGAGACGGTCGCCTTCCTGGTAGGTGGATTCGGTCGTGGAGCCGCCCATCTGGGCGACGAAGAAGCCGACGAAATAAATATTCATGACGACGGAGATCATGAGGACGCTGACGAGGAGGCCGCTCAAGGTACGGCCGACCCAGCCCATACCCCCGCGGTCAGCCGGTGGATGGGGAGGGGCGTATTGCGGGTAATAACCCGGGGGCGGAGGGGGCGGCGGGGGGAAACCGGAAGGATCGTTCTGGCTGGGTGGGGTGGGGGACTGGCTCATGTCTGGACCTTTGTAATACGGATGCACTCTCTTCAATTCGCATAATCGGGCCCGGCGCCCGGTGACGACATATCTTATGAAGACTACGACACGCTATGATTCCCCGTTCAATATTTTCGTGAACTTCGTCATCAACAAAGAGAAACAAATGGGCAAGCATCTTCACATCGACCCGTTCTCCGGCATTGCGGGGGACATGTTTCTGGGCGCCATGATTGACCTGGGACTGCCGCTTTCGGAGATTGAGAAGGCGTTTAAAGGGATTCCCACGCAGCAGACATACAGGCTGTCGGCGGAGAAGGCGATGCGGTGCGGGATTTCGGGGATTGACTTTAAGGTGCATGAGGAAGAGGCGAAATGCGACCATGACCACGGGCATGATCATGGCCACGGGCATCACCACCATCATCACCATGTGCATTACCGCGACATGCTGGGGATCGTGGAGGGGCTTGCGGCTTCGGAGCGGGCGAAGGGGTGGGCGCGGAAGATCGTAAATGCACTGGCGGACGCGGAAGCGACGGTGCACGGCAAGCGGATCAGCGATGTGCATTTTCATGAGGTTGGGGGGATTGATTCGATGATCGACATGCTGGGTGCGGCGGTGGCGCTGGATCTTTTAGATGTGACGTCGATCTCGTGCGGGCCGATTCCGGTGACGCACGGGTTTGTGAAGTGCGACCATGGGAAGATGCCTTTGCCAGCGCCGGCGACGGCGCTGTTGCTGCGGAACAAGCCGGTGATCGGGCTGGATAAGCGGGCAGAACTGGTGACGCCGACGGGTGCGGCGATTCTTGCGGGGCTGTGTGAGAGCTATGGTGCGATGCCGACGATGACGTATGAGAAGGTGGGGTATGGCGCGGGGGATCGGGATGAGCCGGAGACGCCGAACATGTTAAGGCTGTTTTTGGGGAAGCTGGGGGCGCATAAGGCGAGCGTGGCGGCAGCGCAGATTCCTGTTCATACGCATGCTGCGGGGCCGGTGCCGGGGATGACTCCCATTCAGATCAACATCAGGTAAAACATTGGCATGACACAATCGCTCACACTTTGGGGCTCGGTAGAGCCGGAACCTGATGCCGATGCGCTTTTTGAGACGCTTGGCAAAAACCTGGTGGATGCTGCGCTGAATGCGGTGCAGACGCGGGGGGTGTTTCATCTGGCGTTGTCGGGGGGATCGACGCCGGAGCCGTTTTATGTGCGACTGGTGACGGATCCGCAGTTTCGCATGGTGCCGTGGGAGAAGACGCATGTGTGGCTGGTGGATGAGCGGCGCGTGCCGCTGAGCCATGAGAAGAGCAATTACCGGATGATTGCCGAGTCGTTGCTGGACCATGTGCCGATGCGGGACCGGCAGAAGCATCCTCTGGAAGTGGAAGCGGCGGACCCGGGATTGGCGTATGAAAAGGATTTGCTGGGTGCTTTTGAGGGGAACGGGGACCCGGTATTGGACTTTGTGCTTTTGGGGATGGGGGATGATGCGCACACGGCGTCGCTGTTTCCCGGGTCGCGGGCGATTGGTGAGAATGCGCGGTGGGTGGTGAATAATGATGGTCCGGGGGTGGTGCCGCCGGATCGGGTGACGATGACCTATCGCTTAATTAATGCGGCGCGGCATGTGGGGGTGCTGTGCATCGGGGCGAAGAAATTGCCGACGCTGCAGAGGATCGATGAGCAGGTGAAGGCGGGGAGGGCGAAGAAGGAAGAGATGCCGATCACGGGGGTGAGGCCAGGGCACGGGAGGATGGTTTGGTATCTGGATCAGGCGGCTTCGGGGGCGGATTTTTCGATTCCGTATGATTGAAGCGGCGAGGGGAATGTTGGTGGTTATTGGTGAAAGAGTCTTGTTTTTAGGGATTCGGCGCGATTGGGGAGGTTTGAGTAGACGTGTTCGCGGGTGAGGGGTGGGGTGTAGCGTGGGGCGGCGAGGAGGAATTGGGAGACGTTGGCGATGCCCCAGCGGAAGGCGCCGGCGGACATGGCGAGGTAAAGGCGCCACATGCGGACGAAGTGCTCGTCGTACATGGATTTGATTTCGGATTCGTGGTCGTTGAAGCGCTTGAGCCAGTGGTCGAGGGTCATGGCGTAGTGCATGCGGAGGTTTTCGTAGTCGAGGAGTTTGAGCTTGAAATCAGGGAGGGCGTTGACGATTTCACGGGTGCTGGGGATGTAGCCACCGGGGAAGATGTAGCGGTCGATCCAGGGATTGCAGGGGTATTCGCGGTCGAAGGAGATGGAGTGGAGAAGGGAGAGGCCGTCGGGGGTGAGCAGAGTGCGGATGGCGTCGAAGTAGGATTTCTGGTTTCCTTGACCGACGTGTTCAAACATGCCGACGCTGACGATGCGGTCGAAGCGTTGTGGGAGTTTTGCGAGGTCCTGATAGTTGAGGAGTTGGAATTTGACTTGGTTTTCCATGCCGAGGGTTTTGGCGTGCGCGGTGGCGTAGTTGAATTGCTCTTGTGAGAGGGTGATGCCGGTGGCCTGGACGCCGTATTCCTTAGCGGCGGTGAAGAGGAGGTGTCCCCACCCTGAGCCGATATCGAGGAGGGATTGGCCGGGGCGGAGGTCGAGCTTGCGGAGGATGTGGGCGCGTTTTTGTTCCTGTGCGGATTCAAGGGAATCGCCGGGGTGGCGGAAGTAGGCGCAGGAATAGGTCATGGAATTATCGAGCCAGAGGCGGTAGAAGTCGTTGCCGAGGTCGTAGTGGTGCTGGATGCAGGATTGCTGGGTTTTGTGGTTATTTTTGTGAGGGTGGACGAGGAAGCGGCCGGCGAATTCAAGCCAGAGGTGGGTGTCGGCGTTGGAGGCGATGGTTTTAGCCAGGCCGTCGATGGGGCCGATGATGTCGATGTGAGAGGAGGCGTAGGCTTCGCCGACGCCCATTGTGCCGTGGAAGAGGGTGGCGCGGGCGGCGGCGAGGTCTTTGAAGTGGAGGGTGACGGAGGGTGATGGGCCGTAGGAGCGGGTATCATTGTCCCAGAAGCGAATGTGGAGTCCGTCGTGTTTGATGGCTTTGGTGAGGATGCGATGGATGAGCCATTTTTCGAACATGGTGGTTGCTCCGATTGGATACGAATGCGGAAAACCCGATGTTTGGCGCAACAATAGAGAGTACGGGCGAGCGGTGTGAGATGGAATAGGTATTTGTTCTGGTGAAGGTGGTCGGGGGAAGACTGATGGAGGGTGGGGGGATAGCAGGTTGGAGAGAGTAGGTAAGGGTGGCGTGGTTGCGCGATGGAAGTACGGACATTTCAGGAGCATGCAATGACTGGTGTGATGGAGCATTACGAGAAGCATCTGGGGCCGGTGTACGGCTGGATGGTGGGGGACGAGGCGGCGGCGGTGGCGGCGCATGTGAAGCTGTTTGCGGAGCTGGGACTGGGATCAAAGGATCGAAAACTGGCGGTGGATTTGGGGTCGGGGACGGGGGTGCAGACTTTGGCGCTGGAAAAGATGGGTTATTTTGTGCTGGCGGTGGATGAATGCCGGGGGTTGGCAGAGGAGTTGAGGAAGCGGACGGATGCGCTGGCGGTGCGGGTGGCAGAGGATGATGTGCATAATTTCAGGCGTTATGTCGATGAGGAGGTGGAGGCGGCGGTGTGCATGGGTGACACGCTGACTCATTTGGGATCGCAGGGCGAGGTGGCGAGTTTGATTGGAGATGTGGGTGCGGCGGTTTCTTCAGGTGGGGTGTTTGTGGTGACGTTTCGAGATAACTCCAAGGAGGCGGTGGGGACCAGGAAGACGATTCTGGTGCGGGGGGATGACCGGCGGATTTTGACATGCCAGCTTGAATATGGGGAGAAAAAGGTGGGGGTGACGGATTTGATCCATGAGCGGGGGGAGGATGGGGCTTGGGGGGTGCGTGCGAGCAGTTATGAGAAAGTGAGATTGTCGCCGGAATGGGTGGAGGGACAGATGCGGGAGGCGGGGTTTGAGGATGTGAAACAGGGGATGGGACTAGGGGGAATGGTGTTGATCTGGGGTCGGAAGCGGTAAGTTCTTGGTTGTTATTGAATTATGTAATTATATAAAATTTGTTTTATTTTTATTATTTGTCATTGACAAGAAAAGTGGGCGCGATACAATATGGGGCTGGGGATTGTTTGTCGGACTGGATTGCCGGGCGGCGTTGGGGAGCGGGCGGGATTTTGATGTGAACCGGGTGCGATGGTGGAATGCAGAGATTCCGGCCTGTGGTATTAACGTGGGAATGGATATGTGAATTGGGAACCTGCGGGATGGCATGGGCGTCAGTTTGAGAGCATACTTGTGTTAACTGAATGATCGGGGCTTAATTTCAATAGATATCAGGAGGATGGCCATGGTGCGTACATTTGGTTTGAGCGTTGCGGCGACGGTGTTGGTGGCGGCGGGGCTGATGGTGGTGAGCGGGGATGTGCGGGGCGCGGAGCCTGCGGCGGCGGTGGCGCAGGCATTGCCGACGGAGTGGGTGAATGTGCTGGCGATTGATGCGGGGAACCCGGCGGATGCGGGGGCGTGGACGATTGCCGCGCCTGGGGCGGAACTGAAGGGTGCGAACCTGGCGGGGAAGGGGAATCAATATCTGACGCTGGATCGGAAGGCGGGCTTGCCGGGGGCGAGCGAATGGATGGTGAGCTTCCGGACCAAGCCGGCGAGGGGGGCGGGGGCGAGCTGCCTGGTGCAGATTAATTCAGTGCTGCCTGAGGGGGCGGCCAAGGGGGCCAAGCCGCAGACGATCAACTTCAGCGCGGCCCTGGCGCCGACGTGGCAGTATTTGACCTACAACGCATCGGTGACGGGCAAGGCAGATCCAAAGGCGCCGGTGGTGAACGGGCTGCTTTATCCGGTGCCGGTGACGGAGCGGAGCCTGGCATGGACGGAGGAGATGCGGAGGACAATTGAGGCGCAGATCGCATCAGCACCCAAAGTGGAGGAGATGGTGCACACCTTGCGGTGGGTGGTGGAGAAGGACCGGTTCCAATGCTGGGTGGATGGGCGTTTTGCGGGGGAACTGGCGCTGGAGGCGGGGATTGACCGCTCGGGGCCGATGAAGGTTCAGCTTACGCCGGGGGCGGAACTGGTGTCTGTGCGTGCGCGTGCGTATGAGGAGCCTGCGGGGGCGGGGCGGTTTGAGCCGCTGTCGATTGCGGGGAATCTCAATGGCGAAGGGCCGGGGTGCCCGGGGAAGGAGGGTGTGGACCGGGTGTGGCAGGGCCGGGCGACGGTGAGCGGGGTGCCGTTTGAATTTCCGGCGGCGCAGAGCGGGCCGAGCGCGAAGGACGACCACATCGATGTGGGGCAGAGCTGGTCGCGTTTTGGGGCGATTTCCGGGTATATCGCGTCGAATTTCGGGTCGTTTGGCGGGCGGTGGGTTGCGGCGGACCGGATGGACCCTTCGCGCATCTGCATGTATGTTCCCAAGGGGCGGTACAAGGCGCTGCACCTGATGGCGGTGAGCGAGGAGAAGCCCGACAGCGTGCCGTTGGTGTCTGCGCAGTTTTACCGGCCGGATGCGGGGCATCCGTTTAACTTTTCGGGGCGGGTGCCGGGGATGAATGCTCAGGTTTCACAGGCCAAGGACGGCGAGGAGCCGGTGAAGGTGACGCTGGCGAATGGGAAGACGGCGACCTTGCACCATGTGGTGATTCCGCTGGATGCGGATGCATTTTCGTGGTTTACGGATTTGCCGCGCATCGGGCTGGAGATCACCAAGCAGGTGCAGTATTACCGCGGATATCCGGATCCGCTGGAGTACAGCTATCACGGGGCGGGATTGCCGAGTTCGGTGAAGATTTATGCGATGACGCTGGAGCGGGCGGGGGTGGATGTGGAGATCAACCCGGAGAAATTCGGGCATGTGTGGACAGCGCCGGAGACGCCTGCTTATACGGTTGAATTAAAGAACCGTCTTGGGAAGGCGACGCAGGCGACGGTGGTGATATCGACCCGGAGCGAAGACGGGGTGGACCACACGCGGCAGGCGATGATGGTGGAACTGCCGGCTGACGATGCCGCGGTGAAGGTGCCGGTGACGATTGCAGCCAAGCGGTATGGGTTGCATGAGGTGACGGTGTCATGCACGGCGGGTGGGGAGAGCGCGAGCTACAAGCGGAACCTGGCGTACCTGCATGAGGACACGCGCGAGAAGGAAGTCTGGCAGCATGGGCGGGGGCCGATTTTCGGATTCTGGCCCTGGGGCGGCGGGCATGTGACGCCGACGGCGGAGAAGGAACTGCCGGTGATGGCGGCGGCGGGGGCGGAGACATCGACGGCGAATTATTCGGCGGCGACGCCGGAGGTGCGTGCGCTGGCGGAGAAATATCGGTTTATCGGGGAGTCTGCTTTTGCAGGCGGGGTGATGTATTACAACGGTTTTTATTCTTGGTACCAGGGAGCGCCGAAGTTTGACCCGGCGAATCCGGAGGCGTCGGGTAAGGCGCTGGTGGAGGCGCTGAGGAAGACCAAGTGCGAGCCGAGCGCGGTGAGCCGCCCGACGCATGTGCCTTTTTTTGCGGAGCCGCATTTTGGATCGATCACGACGGGGATCTGGCCGGGGCATTACGGCGAGCCTTACACGCTGACGTCGGATGAGCAGCGCGTGTTTGACGATATGAAGGCGAAGTTCATGGCGGGGGCGAGCGCGATCCGCAAAGAGTGGCCGGATTTGAAGCTGCTTTTGCCTTATGGGGACCCGATGGTGGCGGCGCTGTTTTTGAAGCTGGCGCCGGAATCGCGGCCGCTGATTGACGGGGTGGCGCTGGATTTGCCATCGTTTGAACGGCTGCCTGAGCAGCAGGTGAACCAGGTGGTGCTCAACCGGCTGTATCCGATTTTGAAGGACATCAAGCAGTACAAGCCGGACCCGTACCTGGTGCTGGTGGAAGGCACGCATACGTCGTCGAAAGACATAGACACGGGCGAGCGGGGGCAGAGCGACATCAGCATCCGCAATACGCTGGTGCTGCTGGGGTATGGGATTCAGCGGATCGAGAGCGGGAATGCGCCGTTCGACTGCGCGAATTATTGGGGCGAGAACCATTACGGCGGCGGCTGGAACAGCCGACTGCCTTTGGCGATGCCCAAGCCGGCGTACGTGCAGTATGCGACGATGACGCGGCATTTGAACCGGGCGAACTTCGTGAAATATGTCACGACGGGGAGCACATCGACCTACTGCCAGATGCATAAGCATTACAAGACGGGGGCGGTGGTCCACGTGCTGTGGACGATCCGCGGGAAGCGGGTGGTGAATGTGAAGGTGCCGTCGGGGACGACGCTTTCGCTTTATGACCCGAATGACAATGTGACGGAGTTGAAGGAGAAAAATGGGTATGTGACGTTCACGGTGGATCAATCCCCGCGGTATCTGGAAGGGTTGCCAGGAGAGGCGGAGATCCTGCTGGGTGCGAGCGACCACACGGATGCGGTGGCTGGACTGGCGACCAAGTCTGCGGTGAAGCTGGGGAACTTCGGCGATGGGTCATGGACGGTGGTGGAGAAGGGGGACGAGGAGTATCAGAAGAACAAGCCGATCCAGATTGAGCGGTTTTTGGGCAAGATGACAGGTGCGACGGTGGATGCGCCTGCGAACCAGGGCGGCAAGGCGCTGGCGGTGCATCTGGAGAAGCAGGAGAAGGACCGCGGGGTGATGCCGTATTTCACGACGCTGGAGCCCAAGGGGGCGATGACGATTCCCGGAAAGGCGAGCCATCTGGGTGTGTGGGTGAGGGCGTCGAGCGACTGGGGGCGTGTGGTTTACAGCCTGCGCGACGCGAAGGGAGAGAAGTGGATCAGCGTTGGGACCAAGGAGGATTGGAACAACGACGACATCCATGGGTGGAGCCACTTCTGCTTTGATGGGTGGCGGTATTTGAATTTTGAATTGCCTTCGAGCGCGCCGTACGACTCTTATCGGGAGTATGGGACTTCGTGGTGGGGGTCATATGGCGGGGACGGGATTGTGGACCTTCCGTTGAAGCTGGAGAAGGTGATCGTGGAGCGGCGCGATAAGGTGGTTTATGGAAACGACCTGGTGCCTGCGAAAGCGGATGACGTGCTGCTGGGCGATATGTATGCGCAGTATGCCTCGCGTGCGGACCAGGGGGAGGAGGCGGTGCGGCTGTCGCAGATCCGCATGCCGGTGCCGGTGAATGCGCCGGCGATGGAGAACCCGATTGCGGCTTTGGAGAAGGCGGGCACAGGAGCGGCGACGAAGGTGATCCGTGTGACGGATCCGTCGCATCAATATGACGGGACACGATGCCATGTGGCGTTTGAGCCAGTGGAAGGTGCGAAGGGATATGACGTGTGGGTTGCGCCATACAAGGATGGGACGGGCGCGATGCAGTTAGGGAAGGGTTGGAAGGCGTCGGGTGAGATGATTACGGGGCTGAGGCCGGACCGGGAGTTTTATGTGTTTGTGACGTATACGGATAAGGATGGGAAGGTGTCGAAGCCTTCAGCGCCTTTGGCGTTTACGCTGGTGGATCGGTTTGGGTACAAGTGAAGATTTGGGTTCTGGGGTTTGGTTTTAAGAGAAGCAAGGAGCGGATTTTTAACACGAAGGCACGAAAACACGAAGGAAGAGATGGGGAGGAAGAGGTTTTAATGAGCGTGTTATTGCATGAGGCAATCGCGCGTGATGCCATGTGATGTTTGAGTCTGTGGAGGGTGTTAATGGCGGTGTGTTTTGCAGAAGAGGCAGGTGGGGGATTCACAGAGCATGATGTGCGGGTTTTGTTTCAGTGCGTTTGTGCCCAGGGCGTGCATTTGGGCAGCGTCGATGACATGGGCCTGGCCTGAGGAGAGGGCGTTTGGGACAGGGGCGGATTGGATGGTGAGGCCCTGGGCGAGCATGGCGCGGTAGATGGCGGTGGTTTCACCCTGGGCGCGGTAGAAGTCACGGTGGCCGGGAAGCCAGTTGGGGACGGTGATGTCGTCGATGGCCCCATTGGGACGGCGGACTTTGCAGAGGGCAGGTTTGAGGTAGGGGAGGTTGGCCTGATCTTCGAGGAGGTGGAGGAAAGTGGAACTGGCGAGGTCTGCGCCGAGCCAGAGCATTTTACCCTTGTGGGCGAGGAGTTTGCCGAAGGGGCTTTTTAAGCCGGTGGGGGAGTCGGTTTCGAGATGATCGTTTAAGCAGGCGGGTGCGAGGGGGCCGAGACCGGCGACGGAATGGGTGGGGTGGGCACTGCGGAGGACGCCGGGGCGCTGCATGAAGGTGGAGGGGATGAGGCCCGTCCAGGTGCGGGGGGAGGCGATATCGAACGGGCGGAAGGACGTGGAGGCATACCAGTCGCCATCGGAGTAGACAGCGGATTGCGTAAAAGTGGGGAGGAGGAGTGTGCCGGCGGGGCCGAGGGCTTCAAGGAGGGCATCAATGACGGTGTCGGGGCCGCCCTGAATGTGGCCGAAGGCGGAGAGGGATGTGTGGGCGAGGAGGAGGTCGCCGGGCTGAATGCCGACGGCGCTGAGGGCGTGGAGGAAATCGGCCTTGGTGACGGAGTGGGTGTGAGTGAGGGAGAGATAGCCGTGCTGGGCGAGGTGTTCGATGGCGCTGATGTATTTTTTGAGGGTGGATGCGGAGAGAGGTTTTGCGTGGACCCATTCGGTGTATTCGAAGATTTGTTTGAGGGTGCGCTTGCCGTCAATGGAGGCGATGATGGTGGCGAATGGGCCGTACACGGCGTGTTCGGGGAGCTCGATGCGATCATGAAAGGGGACGAGGGATTGGTCGTGCGCGGAGCAGGGGAAGAGACGGGCGGGAATGATGGAAGCGGCCCAGGTATCGCGGATGGGTTGGGGCGTGGGGGTTGGGAGGTGCCTGGGATGGGGTGCTTTGGTGTGAAGGGTGGCAGTGAGGGTGTCTGTGAGGCTTTTTAAGGCGGTGAGGTGAGAAGAGAAATCCGCGGTGGGCCAGATGCGGGAGAAGTCCTGAATGCGGGCGGATTCGCGGGTGAGACGCCAGGCCATCCATGTGTCGATATTTCGGGCGGCGTGATGGGATTGGTCGTCGTTTTTTGAGAGGAGATCGGCAATGCGGGTAGATTCCGCCTGGAGGTGGGATTGGGCGGTTTTGAGGGCGGCGGCCAGAACTGGGGATTGATCCTCGTCGCTGAGGGTGATGATGCGGGTGGCCCAAGTTGCGTGAAGGGCGAGGTGATGAGCGAAGACATCGGGGTGCATGTCGGAGAGGGCTTGCTGGGAGTTATGCCACCACTTATAGCCGCCGAGGAGCCAGACGGAGGGGAGGTCTGACATGGGGTCGTTTAAGAAGAGGTCGTCGGCGTAGTGTGGGGTTTGCTGGATGTGGATGGCGAGAGGTTTGGGGAGGACGGAGGTGTATTCCTGAAGGAGGTCGAGGAGAAGAGAATCGCCGAAAAAGGGCGTGGAAGGCGGAGCGAGCATGACGGTGTCTGAGGGGAGGACGGGCATGGCGTCGAGGTTTATGGCGCCGAGGATGCGATCGCGCAGGGGGACGCCGCGGAAGTGCGCGTAGGCGGCATAGCCGTACATCTCCATGGCGAAGATGAGGCGGAGGGTGAAGCGGGGCTTGGAGATGGTGTTGGAGGCGATGAGGCGCTTAATGGCTTTGGCGATTTCGAGTGCACCGGCAACGCCGCCGGAGTTATCGTCGGGGAGGGGTTCGTAGAGGTGGGCGAGAATCCAGAGCTCGTTTGATTCATCGCCGGGGAGGGTGGCGGTGACGATGTCGATTTCGCCTTCGTAGAGGCGGGCGTCGGAATAGACGTGGACGGTGATGGGGCCTTTGCGGAGGGCGTTACGGAGATGGTCGCCGGTTTTGGGGGAGACGGCGAAGCCGATGCGGGGCGGATCCTGAGCCTGGATGTGCCAGTTGAGACCGCCGGTGTGGGTGGTGACCCAGGGGATGGCGTCGGGGGTATCGTAGCGGCCGACGAGGTAGTCGGAGACGAAGCCGAGGGCGCCGAGGTCTGTGAGGGCGCGGAGCGTGGAGGGGGCGGCGAAGACGGAAGGATCAAGGAGAACCATGGCGCCCTGGACGTCCGCGCCGGAGAGGGCCTGATCTTCCGTGATGAGGCGAGTGAGAATGCCTTCAGGAGGCGTGGAGACGGAGCCCTTCATGAGGTGGAATGGGTGGCGCTCATAACTGGCAATGACGGGGTCTGCGAAGGGAAGAGAGGATTGCTGGATGGTGAGGGTAGCGCGGGTGGCGTCCCAGGCGAGGGGGGAAGTGCGGTCGAGGTAAGTTGTTTTCCCGTCGGCAGGGAGAACGATGCGTTGGACATTTGAGAGGCCGGCATCGTGGAGGAGTTTTTCAGCGAGGAGGGCGGAGGCGCGGTAGTTACGAAAGGTTTGGGTGCGCTCGGTGTCGGTGAGCTTCTGGGTGGTTTGGAGGACGGATTGGATGTCGATTTGAGAGAGGACGGTGGAGAAGGGGAGGAGGGGCATGTGGGTCTCCTGAACAGACGAAGAGCGGATTTTTTGACTGGGATTAAGAGGATTTGGGGATGATTAAGATGATCAGGAAAGGGGGCGATTGCAATGTGCTTCAGGAGGGGTGGGGGAAAGAGGCGGAATTTCGACAGGATCAAGCCGATATTGAAAATTAACAGGGCAGGGATCGTTGAACATTCTAAATAAATTCAGAGGCGATTCGAACGTTTGGCTGGCATTTGGGTATTGGGTGGTGGAGTTAGGAGAAGAAGGAGCGGATTTTTAACACGAAGGCACGAAAATACGAGGGAAGAGGAGGAAAGGCGTGGTGAAGTTTTTGCTTGAAATGACACTTGAATAGGGGGCGGAAGGGTTGTTGCATGAAGCGGCTAGTGGTTTTTCAAGTGTTAATTGACGGATAGAGATGCTTGAGTTTTGTACGCG